>JBLRXA010000015.1:0-33082 GCA_047920955.1 Methylobacter sp.
AGGTAAACATCAGGAAAAAGAAGGCAGCAAAGCAGTTGAAGCGCAATAATGGCTGGGACTGCAAACGGCAGCCAGTCCCGCATCAGATGATTTCCTGAAAATATAATTGTCCACAAAAGCCACGAAATTTTCGTGGCTTTTGTGTTTCTGGCAGGATGAAGCCATAGCCTGCAGGGTGGTTCCCTGCGGGAAAATGATGACAGCCTACCCAATTGCGGTTTTAATAGGGTCGGCATGGAAAAAAACTGCCTTGTCATAATCTTGTCACTTATCATTCGGATAATAACGCTAATTTAAATTACTTTGAGGCTTGATGATGAAACTATCTTGTAAAACCAAATCATTAGTCACTGCGATGGGTTTGGCTATTGCGGCATTAGCGGGCGGTACGGCTAACGCCGCACGGCAGGTTGTCGATGCCGACCTGCCTGAATACCAAAAAGCCAGCGGCATTTCCGGCAACTTATCCAGTGTCGGTTCCGATACCTTGGCTAATCTGATGACTTTATGGGCGGAAGAATTCAACCGCGAATATCCTAATGTCAATATTCAAATCCAGGCGGCAGGCTCTTCTACGGCACCGCCTGCCTTGACTGAAGGCACGTCAAATCTGGGGCCTATGAGCCGTGAAATGAAGGACACCGAACTGGTCGCGTTTGAAGATAAATACGGCTACAAGCCAACTGCCGTGCCGGTGGCGATTGATGCGCTGGCTATTATGGTCAACAAGGATAATCCGATCAAGGGTTTGACCATCGAGCAGGTTGATGCCATTTTCTCGTCCACCAATAAATGCGGTGGCGACAAAAGCATTGAAACCTGGGGCGATGCAGGCGTTGGGGCATGGGCTTCAAAAAGCATACAGCTGTATGGCCGTAATTCGGTTTCCGGCACTTACGGTTATTTTAAAGAGGCGGCTTTATGCAAAGGCGACTTTAAAAACAATGTCAATGAGCAACCCGGCTCCGCTTCTGTCGTCCAGTCGGTGACCACCTCAGTCAACGGTATCGGCTACTCCGGTTTGGGTTATTCGACATCGGGCATCAGGATGCTGCCTATCGCGAAAAAAGGCAGCCAGACTTTTGTCGAGCCGACATCTGAAAATGCGGTGGCAGGCACTTATCCGTTGACACGCTATTTGTATATGTATGTCAACAAGAAACCCAATCAGCCGTTGGCGCCGTTGGAAAATGAATTCATCAAAATGGTGTTGTCAAAAACCGGCCAGCAAGTGGTCATTAAAGATGGCTATGTCCCGCTGCCGGCAAAAGTGGTCGACAAGATACTGGATAAACTGAAATAAATGCACTGATTGGATTCAGTATTCAGATAGGGATACACAGACGGGGAATGTTGGGCTGCGCCCTTAGGCAGCGTGCAAAAAATAATACCCGCGTCGCTCCTGTCCGGGCTCAAAGCCAGCTTTGGGCTCCACATAGTGTGGAATAATTTTTGCGCGTTACCTTAGAGAGTAAAGGCACATCGGACAAAAAATAACGGCTGAGATTTGCTCTGTGAATCTTGGCCGTTTTTTTATTATCATCGTTATATTTAATTTCTAGTAGCCTTAGCATGTCAAAAATAAACACGCCCATAAAACAACTTCCCTCGATAAAAAACAGTTCAGCTGAATATTACCAGCGCTGGCGGCTCATTAAAGATACCTTGGCGCGTTATGGCGTGGTAGCGGGCGGGCTGGGCGTTATTGTCGCGGTGATGCTGATTTTCTTTTATCTGCTGTATGTGGTTTATCCGCTGTTTATTTCGGCCAGTGCCGAAGCGGTCAGCCAATATGCGGTGCCGGAGCAGGCTTTGGGTAAGACGCTGCTGCTGGAAATGGAAGAGCAAAATGAGATTGCGGCCCGTTTTACCGACAGCGGCCAGGTGGTTTTTTTCGAGGCGGCGACCGGCAAAACGCTGTTGACAGACGCTGTTGCCATTCCTGACGGCGCGCATATCACCAGTTTTGCCCAAGGCAGCCCCGTCAATGAAGGGGCGGTCATTTACGGGTTAAACGATGGCCGCGCCATCGTCGTTAAGCATCAGTACAAGGTCACTTACCCTGATAATGTCCGGCTCATCACGCCCTCGCTTAAATATCCGCTTGGCGAACAGCCGTTGCAGATTGACGATGCCGGTGCCGCGCTACAGAAAATTGCGGTCAAAGTGGGCAGTGATTCGTCGACGATTGTGGCAATAACCGCCGATAAAATTCGCCTGGTCAATTTTCAGAAAGAACACGCCTTATTTGCCGACGAGGCCACTTTAGCGCGCACCGATGCGGTTCTGGAACAGTCGGCGGCGGATGTGGCCGACATTTTGATCGACAAGGACGAGTCCAATCTGTACCTGATTAGCAACGATGGGCAAATGGGCTTCTTTAATATTACCGACAAAAGCAGCCCGAGCTTAAGGCAGCAGCAGAATGTGGTCGGCGCCGGGCAGGCCATCACCAGCGTGGCTTTTTTAAATGGCGACCTGTCCTTGCTGATAGGCGACTCCAGCGGCCTGGTGTCGCAATGGAGCATGGTCAGGGACAAACTGAACCGGCCTGCGATGCAAAAAATAAGGTCATTTAAAGTGTCGGGCAAAGCCGTGGTGGCGATTAATGCCGAGCAGCGCCGCAAAGGCTTTATGGCCGCCGATGCCGATGGTGTTGTCGGCATTTACCATTCAACCGCTGAGCGGGAAATGCTTAAAGAGCGGGTCAGTGCCGCTTTGCCGACGGCGGCGGTATTGTCGCCGCGTGCCAATGCGATGTTGGTGCAGGCGGAGGATGGCACTCTGCATTTTTGGCGTATCGATAACGAACATCCCGAAGTGTCGGTCAAATCGCTGTGGCAAAAAGTCTGGTATGAAAGCTATCCGAAACCCGATTATATCTGGCAATCGTCTTCCGCCAGCAATGACTTCGAGCCTAAATACAGCCTGACACCCTTGGTTTTCGGCACCCTGAAGGCGGCGTTTTACGCGATGCTGGTGGCGATACCGCTGGCACTGATGGGGGCGATTTACACGGCTTATTTTATGGCGCCGAAAATGCGCCAGTATGTAAAGCCGTCCATTGAAATCATGGGCGCCTTGCCGACGGTCATTTTGGGCTTTCTGGCCGGCCTTTGGTTGGCGCCGTTCATGGAAGAACATCTGGCCGGCGTGTTTGCGATGTTGATGATTGTGCCTGTCGGCGTCATGCTGTTCGCCTTTGTCTGGCAGTTTGTGCCCAAGCCGATTAGCCAACATCTGGCCGAAGGCTGGGATGCGGCGTTATTGATCCCGGTGATTTTATTCAGTGCTTGGTTTGCTTTTAAGGTCAGTGTGCCGTTGGAAGCGTTTTTATTCAACGGCACGTTGCGCGACTGGTTCAAGGCCGAACTGGGCATCGGCTACGATCAGCGCAATGCCTTGGTGGTTGGCGTGGCGATGGGTTTTGCGGTGATTCCGACCATTTTTTCCATTGCCGAAGATGCCATTTTCAGCGTACCCAAGCATTTGACCGTGGGCTCGTTGGCGCTGGGCGCGACGACGTGGCAAACCATGATGCGGGTGGTGTTGCTCACTGCAAGCCCCGGCATTTTTTCCGCCATTATGATTGGTTTTGGCCGCGCCGTTGGCGAGACCATGATTGTATTGATGGCGACCGGCAATACGCCGGTGATGGATTTAAGCATGTTTCAGGGTATGCGTACCTTAGCGGCTAATATCGCGGTGGAAATGCCGGAATCTGAAGTTGACGGCACCCATTACCGGGTGCTGTTTTTAGCCGCCCTGGTGTTGTTTATGTTTACCTTTGTTTTTAATACGTTGGCGGAAATTATCCGTCAGCGTTTACGTGAAAAATACAGTTCATTATGAGCAAGCTATTATGATTAGAACATGGTTTAAAAGCGGTACGCCCTGGATATGGCTGAACGCGGCGGCGGTCAGTGCCTGCCTTATTATGGTCATCGGTGTGCTGGGTTTGGTTCTTGTCCGTGGTGTCGGCCATTTCTGGCCGTCTGAAATTGTCCAATTCAGCTATCAGGAAGAAGACGGGCAAATAAAAACGCTGATCGGCGAGCATGTCGACACCAGCATTACCCCGAAGGAAATGGCAAAATCCACCGGCCACATCATGGCTGACGATGAAGACGGCTTGGTGCGCTACTTGATCAAAACCGGTAACCGCGATGTGATCCGCAACGACTTCCGCTGGATATTGGAGCGCAACATTAGGCAGCAGCAGACACCGCCGGAACTGATAGTGGTGGAGCGGCGCGAATGGGGTAATTTTTATGGCCGGTTGCTGGCGGTCAAGGAAAACGGCGCTATCATTGCTGAAGGCGCCGACGTCTGGCCGCTGGCGCAAAGCCGGATAGAGGACGCTTTAGCGGTTTTTAGCGAGATTGCGCATCTGGAAAAAAAGGAAGTCGGCGCGATCAACTACCGGCTGGAACAGCTACGCTTGGAGCAGAAAAAACTGCAACTGGAAAAGCACTGGGATGCCGCCGCCGAGCAGCGGCTGGCTGATGAAAGGGCCGAGCTGGACGTGACTTACAAAAAATATCAGGCGCAGTTGGAAGGGCTGTATCAAAAAATAAGGCGCGACAGCCTGATTGTCCAAACCGGCAGCGGTCAGGAGGTCCAAATCCCTTTGGCTAAAGTCGTTCGGATGTTCCAGCCGAATACCATGAGCCTGCTCGACAAAATCGGCCATTACGGCGCCAAACTGGTTGAGTTTCTGTGCGAAGACCCGCGTGAGGCCAATACCGAAGGCGGTATTTTTCCGGCCATTTTCGGCACGGTGATGATGGTCATCATGATGTCGGTTATCGTCACCCCGTTCGGCGTCATTGCCGCCGTCTATTTGCGCGAATACGCCAAACAGGGTTTTGTCACCCGCTTGATCCGCATTGCGGTGAATAACCTGGCGGGCGTACCCTCGATTGTTTACGGCGTCTTCGGCCTGGGCTTTTTCGTCTATATTTTGGGTGGCAACATCGACCGGCTGTTTTTTCCAGAAGCCGCACCGGCACCGGTTTACGGTACGCCGGGGTTGCTCTGGGCGTCGATCACGCTGGCCTTGCTGACCTTGCCCGTGGTCATTGTCTCCACCGAAGAAGGTCTGGCGCGCATCCCCAAATCGATACGCGAGGGCAGTCTGGCGCTAGGCGCAACCAAGCTGGAGACATTGTGGCTGACGGTATTGCCGATGGCGAGCCCGGCGATGATGACCGGCTTGATTTTGGCGGTGGCGCGGGCGGCGGGCGAAGTCGCGCCGTTAATGCTGGTCGGCGTGGTCAAAATGGCGCCGACGTTGCCGCTGGACGGCAATTATCCGTTCTTGCATTTAGACCGAAAATTTATGCACTTAGGTTTTCATATTTATGATGTCGGTTTTCAAAGCCCCAATGTGGAGGCGGCCAGACCGCTGGTTTATGCGACATCATTACTGTTAGTACTGGTCATTGTCGGACTGAATTTATCAGCCATTTTAATCAGGAATCATTTGCGGGAAAAATACCGGGCACTGGAAGGTTAAGAAAATGACAGCACAACACACACGTTCACACAGCATTGACGTCAGTTCAATTTTACAAGGACAAAAAAACACGGGCCAGCCGCTTGAGCCTTGCATCAAAGTGGAAAACTTGAACCTTTTTTATGCGCAAAAGCAAGCCTTGCATAACGTCAGCATGGACATGCCCAAGAAAAAAGTGACCGCCTATATCGGCCCTAGCGGCTGCGGCAAATCCACCTTGCTGCGCTGCATCAACCGCATGAACGATCTGGTCGATAACGTCACCATCGAAGGCCGGGTGCTGTTGCATGATGAGAACATCTACGACAAATCGGTCAATGTCGCCGCCTTGCGTCGGCGCGTCGGCATGGTGTTCCAAAAGCCGAACCCGTTTCCGAAGTCCATTTTTGAAAACGTCACTTACGGCCTGAGAATTCAGGGCGTCAACGACAAGCGCATCCTGGAGGAAACGGTCGAAAACGCCTTGCGCGGCGCGGCGTTGTGGGATGAAGTCAAAGACCGTTTGAACGATAATGCCCTGGGGCTGTCCGGCGGACAACAACAGCGGTTGGTCATCGCCCGGGCGATTGCGATAGAACCGGAAGTGCTGTTGCTGGACGAACCGGCCTCCGCGCTGGATCCTATTTCGACCTTAAAAATTGAAGAACTGATCAACGAACTGAAAGAAAAATATACCATTGTCATCGTCACCCACAATATGCAGCAGGCGGCGCGGGTGTCCGACTACACGGCCTTCATGTATATGGGCGAATTGATTGAAATGGGCACGACCAGCGAGTTGTTCACCAACCCACGCAAAAAACAGACCGAAGATTACATCACGGGCCGCTACGGCTAACTTGGATCGAACATAAGGAGCAGATAATGGACAGCAGCAAAATAGGGCAGCACATCTCAGGCCAGTTCAACAAAGAACTGGAAGATGTGCGCAACAAAGTCTTAACCATGGGCGGATTGGTCGAACAGCAAATTGAACTGGCGGTGACGGCATTTTCCACCGGCGACGTGGAAATGGCCGAGCTGGTCATCAAACAGGACAATCAGGTCGATGCGCTGGAAATGGCCATCGACCAGGAATGTATGCAAATTTTGGCGCTGAGGCAACCGGCGGCGTTCGATTTACGGTTGTTAATCACGGTCATCAAAGTGATTAATGAATTGGAACGTGTCGGCGACATGGCTGAACGCATTGCCGAAATGGCCATACAACTGTCCAGCGCCGACAGCAAGCGCGACCAATACTACGAGCTGGAACACATGGCCGATCTGGTTCAGGAAATGCTGCACGGCGCGCTGGATGTGTTTGCCAGGATGAACATTGAGGATGTGACCACTATCACCGGCCTGGATGAAAACGTCGACCGCGAATACGGCAGCATCATCCGCCAGCTGATCACCCGGATGATGGAAGACCCACGCAACATTACCCGCATGTTGGATGTGCTATGGATTGCCCGCTCGCTGGAACGGATCGGCGATCACGCTTGCAATATTTGTGAGCATCTGATTTATATGGTCAAAGGCGAAGATGTACGGCATTTGACCCAGGAAGAGCTGGAAAAGAAAATGAAAGGATAAGGGAGTAGGGCTATTTCCTGAAACCTGAAAATAGAATACCTAAATAATTGTCCACGAAAGGCACGAAAAACACGAAATTTTCGTGGTTTTTGTGATAAGCGTGGACTCTGTTTTTCTACAGCCCGTAACCATTAGGGGGTGATTTCCCATACCTCAGGGCAAGGTAAAACATCAATAATAAGCGGCAGCAAGCGACGAAGATCACGTGAAATATCAGATTGGGTCAGCCCAAACATGAGCGCAATAACCAGTTGGGGGACATGTAGACGTAAATAGGACAGTACGGACACTGTTCGCTGGGCTAACGATTGGTCAAACTTACGTCCAGCACCAACCGCTCGTTTTCGATCATTTCGAGTATGCCTTTCCGTTTCATAGCCAGGTAGTTTGGCTTCCATCTTTTCAAGCATATCCCAAAATTTTTCAGCCTGAATACCTGTGAAAGCACGGATCAATGCCGGGTATTTGTGTAATGTCTCCTCGTTGAACATAACAATCCCCTCATTTTATTCGGATGAGCTTACATCATGCACCTGTTTTGCTTATTGTGCATAAGCTCTAGAGACTGTGAAAGTATTCATGTGGGAGGGGCTTTAGCCCCGAAGGTCGGGGCTAAAGCCTGTAACCGGCATCATCGGATCGAACAACAATTGTGCCGCTGGTTGCTGCTAAGCCTCGATCGGCTCGCGTCCAACGAGCTGGACATAACGCATAGCTCGATTGCCGATATGCTGGGTGTGCGCCGCGAAGGCGTTACCGAAGCGGCCAGAAAATTGCAGCAAGCGGGATTGATTGACTATTACCGAGGCCATATCACCGTGCTGGACAGGCCGGGATTGGAAGCGCGGGCCTGCGAATGCTACCCGCAGTGAAAACAGAATTCGACCGACTGCTGCCTCCCAGCAAGCCGTTAATAAAGGCAAAACGCCCCGCCTATACGCTAAGTAGTCATTTTGCAGGGTTTAAAAATGCTGCAAGCCTTGATCCATAAGGGCACTTACCTCCCAACTTGCCACCTCGTATGTGGGAGTGGCTTTAGCCGCAATTGTCGCAGCTAAAGCTGCTCCCGCACATGTCACTCATATTAAAAAACTTATGAATACCTACTGGGCTATCAGCCCATGACCACCAACACCCGATGATTCTGCCCATCGTGCAGCAGCGGGATACTTTCTTCTATCTGCACGATGCCATCCAACTCAATCGACACGATGCCTTTTGATACGCCTTCGGGATTGTTGATGGTAATCTCATAGTGAGTTTCTTCGTGTTGATAGCTTATGCTGTAATTGCGCCAGTCGCGGGGAATACACGGATTGAACGTCAATTTGTCGCCCCGCACATTGAGTCCTAACAGCGATTCCACACCGGCGCGGTAAAACCAGCCGGCGGCCCCGGTGTACCAGGTCCAGCCGCCGCGCCGCGTATGCGGAGGCACTGCGTAAATATCGGCCGCCAGCACATAAGGCTCGACTTTGTAGGCATAAACGCCCGTCCTGTTCGCAGTACGATTGATCGGATTCAGCATGCGCAGCAGCTCTGCCGCCTTCTCGCCGTCGCCCAGCATCGCATAGGCGATCACGCACCAGATGGCGGCATGAGTATATTGGCCGCCATTTTCCCGGACGCCCGGCAAGTAGCCTTTGATGTAGCCCGGATCCCGTGCAGTCTTGTCGAACGGCGGCGTAAACAGCAACACCAGATCATCGCCATAATGGATCAGATACTCAGCCACCGAATTCATCGCCTGCTGCGCCCGCTCGGGATCGCCAGCGCCGGAAATGACGGCCCAGGTCTGAGCCAGCGAATCAATACGGCATTCGGTGTTGGTGGCCGATCCCAACGGCGTACCGTCATCGTAATAGGCGCGCCGATACCAGGACACATCCCAGCCTTCGGCTTCGACCGCAACTTTCAATTTGTCCGCATGTTCGCGCCAACGAGCAGCGCGTTCAGTCTCGCCGCGCGCGGTTGCCACCCCGATAAATTCCGACAAGGTGGCAATCAGAAACCAGGCCAGCCACACGCTCTCGCCTTTGCCTTGATGGCCGACCCGGTTCATGCCATCGTTCCAGTCGCCGCTGCCCATCAGCGGCAGACCGTGCGCGCCGGTTTTTAAACTAAAATCCAGCGTCCTGGCGCAATGCTCAAACAGGCTGGCTTGTTGCGCCGATGGCGTCGGCTCGAAATAAGCGTCTTCCTGTTCCGGCGCCAGTAACGGCCCGTCCAGAAACGGCGTCATTTCGTCGAGCACCGCGTTATCGCCGCTGACTTTCAGATAGTGGGACACCACATAGGGCAGCCAGATCAGGTCGTCGGAAAAATGAGTGCGCACACCGCGATTGGACGGCGGATGCCACCAATGCTGCACGTCGCCCTCGACAAACTGATGCCTGGCCGCACGCAGGATATGGGCGCGGGCAATATCCGGCCGCGCCAGCGCCAGCGCCATGCTGTCCTGCAATTGGTCGCGAAAACCAAAAGCGCCGCCCGCCTGATAAAAGGCGGCGCGCGCCCACATCCGGCAACTCAGGGTTTGATACAGCAGCCAACCGTTCAGCATAATGTCCAGTGCTCTGTCCGGCGTTTTCACCTGAACTTTTCCGAGTGTCTGCGCCCATGACTGCTTTACGCCGGTAAAGGTGTCCTGCATATCCGCCGCCCGATAACGCTGAATCAGCTCCCCTGCGTGATCGCGGTCATTGCCTTGTCCTAGCAGAAACACCAGTTCGATGCTGGCACCGGGGGCAAGTTCGACCTGAGTTGCCAATACCGCACACGGATCAAGCCCCGCGCCTGCGCGCTTTTTCAATGCTCTTGATTGGGTCAAGGCAATCGGCGCATCCAGACTGCCGTTACGACCGATAAACTCGGTCCGGTTGCACGTCCACGCGCTTTGCCGCCCGGCCAGATCGACAAACGCAATGCGCCGGCCAAAATCCATGTCCAAGTGATTGTAGGCAAACAACGCGCCGGTGGCTTGATCCAGTTCGGTCACAATATAAGGCGCGGTATGGGTGCGGGTCGCGCCGAGCACCCATTCCACATAGGCGGTCACGGTTAATCGGCGGCTGCGGCCGGTTGTGTTTTTCAGGGTGAGCGTGGACATCTTGACCGGATCGTCAGTGCTGACAAATTGCAGCAAGGTGCTGTGAATGCCGTGGGAAACATGCTCGAAACAACTGTAACCCTGGCCGTGGCGGATCATATAGCGGGCATTATCGACCCGGATCGGCAGCGCCGTCGGCGTCCACAGCTCGCCGCTGTCGCTGTCCTGCAAATAAAATATTTCGCCCGGCGCATCGCTGACCGGATCGTTCGACCACGGCGTCAACTGGTTCATGCGGCTGTTCAAACTCCAGGTGCAACCGCCGCCCAGTTCGGACACGGTAAAGCCGAATTGCGCATTGGCGATCACGTTAATCCAGGGCGCGGGCGTCCATTGCCCTTTGCCCAGCACGATCACATAGTCGCGCCCGTCGTCGGCAAAGCCGCCCAGACCGTTGAAATATTCGAGATCGGTCGGCGTGCTCAGCACCCCGTTGTCGGCATGGGCAGCAGTCAACGTCTTGGCCCGGATAAAATCCGGTGCAGGTTTGGGCCGCCGCATCAGTTGTTCCGCCAAGGTGCCCCGGTTACTTAACAGCACCGCGCGCGCCAATGTTTGCAACAGCACCAGCTCCTGTTCCGAGAGCAGATCGGCGCGCAAAACAAAAATATCGCCTTGCCCACTGTACTCATGACGGGTTGCAATCGCGTTGTTTTCACGCACCATACCTTCCAGCAGCGTCTGCAAGTCATTGGCATAAGTGAGTTCTTTTTCATTCAAAATCACCACGTCAATGGACAAGCGTTTCATGCGCCAATATTCGTGGGCGCGCAATAATTGGCCGGCAATCGCCCGGTCTTCTGTTGACGATAAGCGCAACAACACGATGGGGCGATCGCCTGAAATGCTAAGCCGCCATAAACCGGTCACATTAAGCGTGTTCAGCAGCATCAGCTTGCCGCTCGCCCGCAACGACGGATCGGCATACAGCAGCCGATTGGCCAGCGCCTGGAACAACTGGGCTTCGTCAGGCTTAATACGCAGATGGCGCAACTGTATGTGCGCATGCGTCCAGGCCAGATCGGAAACGCGGTCAAACGCAGCCGGATTGTGATACTTATCGGCCAGCTCGGAGGCCGCTTGTTGCGACGGGGCAACCAAGGTGGTCAAGGTCAGATTAACCGTTGCCCCCGCTTCGATGCTGACCCGCGTGCGCAGACTGAAAATCGGGTCAAGCACTGCACCGACGGTATTGCTGAGCGGGCGGCCATCGGCCACAGCGGCCGGTGTACGCAAGGTTTGTCCTCGACCGACAAAACGCATCCGGTCGGTTTCGTACTGAATGCCTTCGCCGCTGTCACTGCACGCCAGCACATGAGCCGCCCATATCTGCGGATCATTGTCTGCTCGAGGCCGCCGTTGCGCGATCAGCGCCGAGGCCTGCGGCAGGAATGCGGTCTGTATGAACAAGTTTGAAAAGGCCGGATGCGCACTATCGGCCAACGCGGGTGCGAGCACAATTTCAGCGTATGAGGTCACCTCAATGACTTTGGTATAAGAGCCGTTATTGGTCAAACTCAGATGTCTGATTTCGGCATCATCTTCCGGCGACACAATGATGTCCAGACGACTGGCGATAGCGCCGTCTTCGCGGGAAATGCGCGCCCTATCTTCGAGAAAAACCACCGCATACTGATCCGGAACCGCCGTGGTCGGCTGGTAGCCCGCAGACCAAATATCGCCGCTGGCGACATCGCGCAAATAGATATAACTGCCCCAGCAATCACGGGTCACATCTTCACGCCAGCGCGTAACCGCCAGCTTTTCGCAGACGCTATAGCCTGACCCTGCGGCGGTAATCATCACTCCGTAACGGCCATTGGACAGCAAATGTGTCGCCGGTATCGGTGACATTGGCGACGGCTGGCGACGCACCGAGGGCTGTACAATTTCCTTGACTTCGGCTTCAGCCTGGGTGAAATCCGGAATACCGCTGTCAGCGCCGTGCGGAACCCGCTCCTGCAACAGCATTTCAGCACCCTGAATAATCGGGGTGCGGTGGAAGCGGCGGCGCATAATGCCATCATAAACGACATTGGCTAAAGCCACTAACGACATGCCTTGATGATGCGCCATATAGCAACGTACAAAGGCCACTTTTTGCTTTTCCGCCAGCCGCGTCGGGGTGAAATCGAGCGCTTCAAAAAAGCCGTAACGGCCCAGCGCGCCCAGTTTTTCCAAACGCGCGAAATTTACCGCAGCGGCATGGTTGTGATACATCGCCGCCAACGCCGTCGCATACGGTGCAATGACCAAATCAAAGGCGAGCCCCCGTTTCATGCCCAAACCGGGTACGCCAAAAGCGGAATATTGATAAGTAAACCAATAGTCGCGGCCATTAAACGCCGATTCGGAAACGCCCCACGGTACATTGCGTTCTTCACCGTATTCAATCTGGCTGGCCACTGCCAACCGGCAGGTCTGGTCAAGCAGACTGTAGCGCGGCGTATAAGTCACCAGCGACGGCATCAGGTATTCAAACATCGAACCCGACCAGGACAACAGCACCGTACCTTGTGAAGTACGCGTGACCCGACGCCCCAAGTGGAACCAGTGCGTACTCGGCACTTCACGCTTGGCGATGGCAATTAAGCTGGTCAGGCGCGCCTCCGAGGCGAGCAGGTCGTAATAACTGTCGTCAATGACGTTGTCGTCAACGCGGTAGCCCAGCGAAAACAAATGCCGGTTTTTATCGTAAAGAAAACGAAAATCCATCTCGACAAAGAGTTCATGCGCCTGCCGTTCCAGCCCATGTAAACGCCGGGTCAGCGTTTGCCAGCGCTGAGCTTCCGACTGCGACAGGTCATCAAGCGGCAGCTCAAAATGTATCAATGAGCCCAGGTTTTGCAGGTCGCGCTGGTGCGAATGAACATCCGTGTGCAGCAGCGTTGCCCAGGCCAGCACTTCGCTGTCATCTATCCGTTCGCCGCGTTCGGCAGCGTAAGCCCTGGCCAAATCTAGCAGGCCATCGGCACAGTAAATGATTTGCCGCCACTGCGACATCCAGTCCTCATGGTTTGAAGGGGCGGCCGCCAATAAATCACCCAGTTTGTCGGCTTTTATTTTCAAATCGTCCGCTGTCACCATCAACGTGCGCCGGTCGTTTTTAAGCGTGCTCAGCACTGATAACAGCAGTCGGTGGCTGTCGGCAATGCCGCTTAATATCACCGAAATCGAATAAGGTTGCTGCGTCAATTCCTTGCAGCCTTGCACTACGACCAGCAGATGTCCCGCCAAATTACCGCTGTCGACGGTCGATACATAGCGCGGTTCCAAAGGCTGCAAGGTGCGCGTGTCATACCAGTTATAAAAATGGCCGTGCAGGCGCGGCAGTTTGCTCAAGGTGTTTAAGGTCGCCTCGATACGGTCGACGGTATCGCTTATGCCTAACCAACCAAAATCATGGGCGGCGAACACCGATAACAGATACAGACCGAAATTGGTCGGCGAACTGCGGTGTGCAATAACCGGGTCAGGATCTTCCTGAAAATTGTCCGGCGGCAGATAATTTTCCTGTTCGGTGACAAAGGTGGTAAAAAACCGCCAAGTACGCCGAGCGATTTGGCGCAACTGCAAAGCATCGTCAGGCAGCAACGATTCGGCTGGGTCTAGTCGCGGCGGCAAGCTGAGAATATGGCCAACAAGCGGAGACAACAGCCATAGCAACAAGAACGGTGCGGCAATTTCAAATCTGACCGGATTGAACAGCAACACCACCGAACCTGCGCCAATAACCACCACCGCCACGCAACCTATAGGCTTGACCAGGCTGATCATCGAGTGTTTAGCCACCGTCTTTGCTTGCAACGCGGTGACCCACTTGAGCAATTTCCGGCGGGTAATGAACAGCCGCACCAAAGTGCTGACAATAGCACCAGCCATCAGCCAAGCCTGTTGCGCCAGCAGTGTTAGCGTCACCAAGCTGTTGCCAAGACCCAACCCTATATTTTCTAGCGCCGTGCGCAACTGGTTACGCCACGGAATCTTGGCGCGCAGCCTGACCCCGGCAATGGCGAAAAGGGTCGGCATCATCAACGCGACCAAGACCAAGCCCATCAACATCACTAACGGCGCACCGGGTATCGCCCAGGCCAATAACAAGGTCATAAATGCGCCCGGCGCCGATAAGGTTCGGCGTAAATTATCGAGCATTTTCCAGCGCCCGATCAGCGGCATGTCTTTGCCGTGGGCACCTAAAATCCAAGGCAATAACTGCCAGTCGCCGCGCGCCCAGCGGTGTGCGCGTGATGCGGCGACTTCGGTGTGGGAGGGAAATTCTTCATACAATTCGATGTCGCTGACAAACGCGCAACGGGCGAACACGCTCTCGAACAAATCATGGCTGAGCAGGGTGTTTTCCGGTACGCGACCGGCCAACGCGGCTTCAAATGAATCGACTTCGTACAGGCCTTTGCCGCTGTAAGTGCCATGCCCAAACAAATCCTGATAGACTTCGGAAACGGCGCTGGAATAAGCATCCATGCCGCAGGCGCCGGAAAAAAGCTGATGAAACATCGAATGTTCACGTCGTTGCGGCAATGTCGGCGTTACGCGCGGTTGCAAAATGCTGTAACCGCT
This sequence comes from Methylobacter sp., assembly GCA_047920955.1. GTDB lineage: Bacteria > Pseudomonadota > Gammaproteobacteria > Methylococcales > Methylomonadaceae > Methylobacter_A. The sequence goes on from JBLRXA010000015.1 coordinate 14,784, forward strand.
GACAACGTGGCGTGTCAGCGGGTCTAGCACCGGCCGATTGAGTGGATGCGCAGCAGTACCGACCAGCTGGCGTATCGAATCGATCGGCAGCTTGGTGTCGGCATCCAGGGTAATGACATAACGGACGCCGGGTGGCGCCGAGGCCGCTTGCCCGTGAACCGGCATAAAAGTGGTGTCCTCAGCGCCGCGCAGCAGACGGTTAAACTCGTGCAGTTTGCCGCGCTTGCGTTCCCAGCCCATCCATTTATTTTCACTGGGGTTCCAGACCCGTTTACGGTGATACAGGAAAAAACGCTGCTCCCCGTAGCGGGCATTCAGCGCATCCACCCCGTCAATGGCGAGACTGAGCAACGCAGCATCTTCCGGCAGAGTTTCCTGATCCGCATCCACCCAATCCGACAACAGCGCAAAACGGGCATCGCCGACCGGATTGGACAAATAATGAACCTCCATTTCACCGATTTGTTTTTTCACGTCCTTAGCGCTAACAAACATCGTCGGCACCACCACAAACGTGCGTAGATGCTCCGGGATGCCGTCTTTTAGCTCAAGCCGGGGTAAATGCCGTGGCGGCACCACGGCAATGACCAGGCGATTGACCAAACCGGTGGCAATATCGGACGCCGGAAATAAAGCGAACAGGGCAATCAGGGCAACGGAAAAATCACCGAGTCCGGCCCCGAATGCGGCGGCCAACGGCAGCGCCATCAATCCCAAGGTACAAAGGCCGAGACTGCCCAAATAGGCCAACGTCGCATATTCGATATAGGCGCGCAGCAGCTTTTGGCTGAAACTGGGACAAAAGCCGAGTTCCTGTTCAAACTCGCGGCGACCGGAGCCGATCAGGTAATAACCCGGCTCCTGGCTTTTCCGGTCGTTAACGGCTTGTTTACCGATAGCATCGGTTTTGTCGATGACTCTATTGGCAATTTCGACCTCGCTATACGGCGACCGTTTGGCAAGCTCCTCAATCGCATGGCGGTAACGGTCGCGGGTCAAAAAATCCATGGCGCTGTAAGTGGGGTGGGCGCGCAAACACGCATCGACCAAGCTCACATCTTCAACAAACTGCGGCCAGTCGAACGCCGAAATGGTGCGCATACTGGTGATGATATTGCGCACGGTCAGATTGGAGGCAATCTGCATGGCGTGTTCGCGATGTACGATTTCATCCAGTGTGACGCCCTGCTCGGCCAGCCAGGGGGTTAAAAAATCGAGCGTAGGCGTCGCGCCCGGATGCGGTTCGTGCAAGCGCTGCACCAGCTGAACGGCAAAAGCCTGACGCAAAGGCGCGGCAGGCAAGATGGCGGTCTGGGTCGAAAAATCGGCTTCGGCTTGATCGATAAACTCGTCAGCCGATTGCCGCCCGGCTTGAGAACGCATGATTTTCAACGCCAGACGACGTAAATTTTCGATCATCACAATACGCAAGGTGATCGGCAGCGCCCACAGTTCGCCAATACTCAGCGGCTGAATATCCTGGTAAGCGCGAATAAAAAGCGCCATCTGCTCGGCAGAAAACCGGCTGTCGGTATGCGCGACCAGCGCCCAGGCAATGCCGTAAACACGCGGATAACCGGCCAGGAAACCATCGCTTAGCTTGGGTAATTGCTTGTAAAATTTTTCGGGCAGGTGCAGGTTAATGTCATTGATCTGCTCTTCAATCACATGGAAATTGTCGAGCAGCCATTCTGCGGCCGGGGTAATCGCCCGACGTTCGCGCGCAGCCTTGCCTATGGCCTGATAGGCCTCAAACAACAGCCTGGAATTCTCGCCCACCCTCGGCATTAGCTTGAGGCCGTCAGCACGAACACTGGCTTTTTGCGTTTTCGCCAAACTCACGGCGTGCTGCACCAGACGTTCGTTACTAAACAACTCAAACCGGATCGGATTGTCTTCACCACCCGGATCGGTCAGCCTGGCTTTGCGTCTATGTTCCCGAAATTTTATCATCTGTATTCCTTAAGTTGGAGCGCAAGGGATATGCGCCCCATTGATGCCGGAGTAATGCAAACTATCGGCGCTAGCGTGATGCCTGATAACATCTTGAAAAAAGCATAACGGCAACATTGAGCGACGTCGGTACGGTAACATACATGGAGAAACCCGTTTGCGGGGTATCTTGCCCGCATCAGACAGCCGCGTGAATTTAATTAACTGTTAAAATAAGCGGCATAGCTGTCTTTTTTGCTGAATCTGGGCAAGAAGCCGCATGAGTATTAGGATTGCACTTCGGTGTTGAATCCGCCAGCGGCCAACCCGCATCGGTTTTGCTAAGCAATGTTACGGATTGTCAGAATAACCTGGCTCATCTACACTCAAACGTTAGGTTTTTTATCCTGACGCCTGAGTCCGAACTGGAAAATCGGCCTCACGATAATAAAAATAACGCCCCTTCCCTATGCTTTATCAGGAGATTTACCATGCGCCATGTCTTACTGCTAACGTTGATGTTAACCGCAGCGCTGGCCTATACGATGGCTGGCGCTATCCTCCCCGCGACCAGCGACGAAAATAAGCTGTTAGGTTTGCCGCCGGTGCCGATACCGGCAAACAACCCGCAAACCCCGGCCAAAATTGCCTTAGGTGATAAACTGTTTCATGACAAACGCCTTTCTGCCGACGGCACTGTCAGTTGCGCGAATTGCCACGATGAAAAGTTGGCGTTTACCGACGGCTTGCCGGTTTCGGTCGGCCACCACGGTTTGACTGGAACCCGCAATGCGCCGACTGTGCTTAATGCCGCTTTTAATCAATCGCAATTTTGGGATGGGCGCGAAGCGGATCTGGAAGGCCAAGCCAGACAGCCGCTGATCAATCCGGTTGAACACGGCCTTTCCGACCATAAACAAGTGCTCGAAATCATCCGTACCGATCCCGATTATCTGGCCACCTTCCAAAACGTATTTGATGTCGGCGGCAAAAACTTGACCATCGACCATGTTGCCCAAGCCATTGCCAGCTTTGAGCGCACTCTGGTTGCCGGTAATTCGCCGTTCGACCGTTATGTTTTTAACGGCCAAAAAGACGCGCTGACTGCCGCCCAAGTGCGCGGCTTCGGGCTGTTCACCGGACAAGGCCGTTGCGTTTCCTGCCATACCATTGAGCAGGATCACGCGCTGTTTACCGACAGCCGTTTCCACAATATCGGCATCGGCATCAATCAGATTCAGCAAGACGTTCCCCGGCTGGCGCAGGCCTTTTTGGAAGCCAAAAACAAAGGCGGCGATGTCGATGTGCTGGTGTTGACCGACAAAAAGTCGTCGGAATTGGGGCGCTTTGCGGTGACCGATGACTTGGGCCAAATCGGCGCATTCAAAACGCCGACCTTGCGCAATGTCGAACTGACCGCGCCCTATATGCACGACGGCAGCCTGCGTACGCTGAAAGAGGTGATGGTCCATTACAACAATGGCGGTGTAGCCAAAACAGATGAACCGGTCAATGCTTTTTTGAGCGGCGGCATCCGTCCGCTGGGGTTGAGCGATGCGCAACTGGATGATTTGGTGGCGTTTATGAACGCGCTGACGAGTTCGAAATTGATTGTAAAACCTGCCCAAGCGGCTCATTGACAGAGGCATTTATCATGAACACCATCAATAACAGCCGCCGCAATTTCATCAAAAATACAGGCGCTTTAGCCCTTGGCGCCACCTTGCCTATCAGCCTGGTCGAACTGGCCTTTGCCGACAGCAGCGAAAATTTCACCTTCGCCTACATTTCCGATGCCCATATCCAGCATATCAAGGACACCCGTTTCGTCAGGAACTGGGATCGCGGCCTGAACCGCGCCGTCGCGGAAACCAATCTGTTGACGCCTAAACCCGATTTCGTCATGTTCGGCGGCGATTTGGCGCAACTGGGCAGCAAGCCTGAACTCGATCATGGCGCCGAAATTATGTCGGCGTTAAAGGGCGATGTCCGTTATGTGATGGGCGAACACGATTATTATTTGGACTTGGGCGAATACTGGGAAAAACTGTTCGGCCCGCAATACTACAGTTTCGACCATAAAGGCGTGCATTTCGTGGTGCTGAACAGCATCAAAACCTATGACGATTGGACGTTCAAACGCTGGCCGACCGCCGAACAGCGGATGCTGGAAATGGCTGGGCTCGACAACCCGAACGGCTCGCCGTTTATGGTCGGCGACGAGCAACGGCTGTGGCTGAAAAATGATCTGGACAAGGTCAAAAAAGACACGCCGGTGGTGGTGTTTTCGCATTCGCCGTTGCAAAAAATTTATAAAGGCTGGAATTTCTGGACTGAAGACGCCGAGCAGGTTCAGGCGCTGTTAAAGCCGTTCAACAAAGTGTCGGTCATTTACGGCCACGTCCATCAGATTCAGTACAACCAGATCGGCAATATCAGCTTCAACTCGGTGATGGCGACGTCCTGGCCGTGGCCTTATCCGCAATCCTATGCCCAAGCCGGGCACTATCTGCCCAAGTTGACCGTGCCGATGAACCGCGCCGATCCGTTTTTCGAGCGCGACGCCACCGGCTGGCAGTTTATCAATCTGGCCAATGGCAACGCCGATTTGAATTTTACTTTGTATGACAACAGCAGCCGGATTGTGCGCTACAACAAAAAATCGAAACGGCCGGAAGATGCCGTTTATCAGGACGAAAAAGCACGGATTATCCCGCAAACACGCTATTAGCCGCCGCACAGGAGCGAAACCATGACGACTTATCAACAAACAACAATGGCACTATGTTTGGCGTTTGCGGCCACAGGTTCGGCGCTGGCCGATGAATTCACCGACGCCGATGTGCAACGCTGGCAGCAGCAATTTATGGGCGTGGTCTCTGAAGGCCGCGAATTATGGACTAGCCCCAAGCTCGGCAGCAACGGCGTTGCTTGCGCCCAGTGCCACCCTAATGCCGCCAACACCCATCCGGAAACCTATCCTAAATTTCAAAAACAACTCGGTAAAGTCGTGCCGCTGTGGGACATGATTAACTGGTGCCTTAAAAACCCGCTGGAAGGTCAGCCCTTAGCCGCTGACGACCCGAAAATGACCGCGTTACAGGCATACATTATTTATGAACGGCGCGGGGTAAAACTGGAGCCGGGCAAGCATTGACAACGTGGGCTTAGGGCTGTTTCGCCAACATTAAGAAAAATGCGGCTCCGCGAAAAAGGGAATAGGTTTGTGTGCTGATGCAGCACACTATTTATAACTTTTTTTATGACCATGAAGGGCATGAAGATAATGAAGGGAAGAGAATCGGGGGCTTGATGAGCTGTCCCAATATCACAGATGAACTCAACACAGCCATATTTTCAAGTCCTTCATGCGCTTCATGGTAAAAATAAGGGATGAAAATTTATCCCACAGGGATGTTTCCTTATTGCTTGCCGACTTCTATGACGAGCACATCAATGCCGTTTTCCCTCAGGCGGGAGCGGATGGTGCTTACGCTGGCCATTTGGGTGTAAGGCCCCATCTTGACGCGGTTCCACACGACATTGCCGACTTTGGCCCTTTCAACTTTCGATTCAATGCCCATTAATGCCAGTTTGGCCCTTAAGCTGTCGGCATCTTTAAATTCCCTGAACGATCCGGCCTGCATAATATAACTGGTGGCTTTTGCTTGCCCTACCCGCTCCTCCCTAGTGCGTGTATTGATTTCGTGATCAGGGACAATGACCTCCTTTTCAGGCAGGATGGTATAAAAATCAAATTGCGGCAACACCGGCTCCAAATCAGGTTTTTTCTCCTGTTTGGGGGGCTCGGTTTTAGCTGTTGTCGGCGTCGGCGCTTGCTGGGGTTGGATTTGTTTCGGGCTGCTGCTTAGATAAACCAGAAAGACCACAAACGAAATAATCAACGCGGTAATCAGCATCCATCGCCACAAACTGAGGCTTTTTTTTTGCCCCGGATTTTGCCGGTACGATGTCGCGCTATGCTTATTTTGCGTTCTGTTTTTGTAGTCTCTGGCCATGTTACATTGCTTCAGGTGTGTTGATATTGAGCAAGCCCAAGCCGTTTGCCAATACCTGTTTTACCGCGCAAATCAGATTAAGTCTGGCGTTGCGCATGTTGGCGTCATCAACAAGGAATTGATGCGCGTTGTAGTAAGTATGAAACTCGTTGGCCAGTTCGCGCAGGTATTGCACCAGTTGGTGCGGTTCGTACTGCAAGGCCGCACGTTCGAGCATTTCCGGATAACGTGCCAGCGTTGCCAACAAATGCGTCTCATGCGCTTCGGTCAACAGCGTCAGATTGTCCATACCCAGCCGCAAATCGCGTTCCCAACTTTTTTCGTCCAACTGGCGCAATACGCTGCACACCCGTGCGTAGGCGTATTGCACATAAAATACCGGGTTCTCGTTGGATTTGGAGGTCGCGAGTTTCAGGTCGAAATCCATGTGCTGTTCCGAGCGGCGCATCACATAGAAGAAACGTGCGGCATCTTTGCCGACTTCGTTACGCAATTGGCGCAAGGTGACGAATTCGCCGGAACGGGTCGACATCTGCACTTTTTCTTCGCCGCGCCACAGCGAGGCGAATTGTACCAGCAGCACTTTCAATTTGGATTCATCAGCACCTAAAGCCGCAATCGCAGCTCTAACGCGGGGAATATAACCGTGATGGTCGGCGCCCCAAATATTGACGATTTGATCGAAGCCGCGATCCAGCTTGTTCATGTGGTAGGCAATATCGGAGGCGAAATAGGTCGATTGGCCGTTATCGCGCACCACCACCCGGTCTTTTTCATCGCCCAATTTGGCGCAGGCAAACCAGGTCGCGCCGTCTTGCTCATACAAATGACCCGCGTTACGCAAGCGTTCCAGTGCTTTTTCCACCGAACCGTCAGTCATCAGCTGGCGCTCTGAGAACCATTCCTGATAATCGACGCCAAACTCGCTCAAGTCGGCCTTAATGTCGTCCAGAATGGTGTTTAAACCCATTTGAAAAAAGTCCTGGTACAGCGATTCGCCCAGTAAAGTCTTGGCGCGGGCTATCAGCGCATCAATATGTTCCTCTTTATCGCCGCCCGCAGGTTCATCGGGCGGAATGTCTTCCAGCACCAATTCGGCTGGCCTGCGGTATTCATTATTGGCGTTTTTATGGATGTCCCAGGCAATGTCGCGCACATATTGGCCGCGATACGCATTGCTGGGAAAATGCACCAGCTCGCCGCATTCTTCAAGGTATCTCAACCAAATGCTGGTGGCGAGTATGTCCATCTGCCGACCGGCATCATTAACATAATATTCACGATGCACGTCAAAACCGACCGCCTGCAGCAAGTCGGCAACCACAGAACCGTAAGCGGCGCCACGGCCATGACCAACATGCAAGGGGCCGGTCGGGTTGGCGGACACAAACTCAACTTGGACACGTTTACCGGCACCGACTTGGCTCAAGCCGAAGTCGCGGCCTTGGTCGTGAATTTGCCGGACGATCTGAAATTGGGCGGCGGGGTCGGTAAAGAAATTGATAAAGCCGGGGCCTGCCAGTTCGACTTTAATAACGGCGGCATCTTCGGGCAACGCGGCGATGAGTTGTTCGGCCAGTTGGCGCGGGTTGAGCTTAGCCGGTTTTGCCAGCATTAAGGCCAGATTGGAAGCGAAATCGCCATGTTGCGGGTCACGGGTGCGGTCAATCGTAATATGCGGGGTCATTTCCTGAGCCAAAACACCTTTTGCTTTCAGTGTTTCAACGGCTTGTAGGATCAGTTCCTCTATTTTCTTTTTCATTGCTTCACGGCTTCGGTTAGATCGGATAAATAGATACGCATTATCCGTTAAAATCACCTGATTATCCAATCAATCTGAAAGGCGAAAAAAAATAGTCCCTTACAGGCCGCTGATTTTTTTCGCCTTTTATTTGCCAAAAAAGCACAGCGGGCGGCGTTTTAGAGGGATTGGCAAGAATAAGCGTGGCGGGCGGCTAACTTGAAGTTGCGCAAAGCAGCTAGCCAACCTACACTAACAACCGATTTTATTAGCCATGATTGTTTAAATGCCGAATTCACAAAACGATAAACTTATCGTCCTCGTTGAAAAAATGCCCGCTTTCCCTAAAAGCGTCCAGCAAGTGGTGCACTTGACAGCGGACATTAACGCCTCGGCCAAAGACATTGTCCGCGTTATTGAATGCGATCCGGTCATGACCGTTAAAATCCTCAAGGCACTTAATTCGTCGTTCTACGGCCTGCCCAAAAAAATCACCTCAGTGCAGCGTGCGGTCGTGCATATCGGCCTTAACACCATTAAAAACCTGGCGTTAGGGGTCGCGGCAATGGGCATGTTAAACGCCAACAATACAGCCCATTTCAATACCTCCCAGTTCCTGCTGCATTCTTTGACCACCGCCGCCATCAGTAAACTGTTGGCAGAGAGCATCCGCCTATCATCAGCCGAATGCGGCGATTGTTTTGTCGCGGGCCTGCTGCATGACTTCGGCAAAGTCGTGTTTGCCGAATTCATGCCCAATGACTTCAAACACGCGCTGGAAAAAAGCAAAGCGCAACAACTGCCGCTGTATCAGACCGAACTCGAATTTATCGGCATTAACCACGCCCAAGTCGGCAAAATGCTGGCCGAAAAATGGGAGCTGTCGGAACCTTTAATCAATGCCATTGCCTATCATCATGAACCTGACCATGGCCGCAACGTATTGAGGGATTGCGTTTTTGCCGCCAATCAAATCAGTAAGCACATGCAGTTCGGTGATAGCGGCAACCCGTTGATAGAAGCATTGCCGGACACACTTATTGCCCGATTTGGTTTAAACTTTTCCGACTTATGCGCCAGCCTGGGCGATTTGGACGCCGTCAAAATCGAAGCCCAATCTTTTATCAACATATAGAAAGCAGGGGTAACCATGAAATTCAAATTCTGGGGCGTGAGAGGCTCAATACCGACGCCGGGGCCTAATACCGTCAAATACGGCGGCAATACCACCTGCATAGAAATCAGGACGGATGACAACGACCTCATCATTCTTGACGCCGGTACCGGCATCCACGCACTGGCGCAGAATTTGCTCAAAGAAATGCCCATTCAAGCGCATATCTTCATTACCCATACGCACTGGGACCACATCCAGGGGCTACCGTTCTTCATCCCCATTTTTATCCCCAACAACCGGATCACGATTTATGGCGGCATGGATCCTGTCACCAACGAAACCATCAACCGTGCGCTTTCTGTGCAATTGCAATACAGCTTTTTCCCGATACGCGAAGCGCAATTGAACGCACGGATTGACTACAGCACCATCAAGCCAGGACAGTCTATTAAAGTTGGCAGTGCCACCATTACCCCGATAGTGCTAAGCCATCCCGTCTTAAATTTCGGTTATCGCATAGATGGCGACGGGCAATCGATTTTTTTCACCGGCGATTATGAACCGCAACTCAATATCTACGCACCGGAAGATGACGAATACGAAGAATTCCAATCCTTTGTCGACGAAAAATGGGACGAAGTCGTACGCGCCATGAAAGGCGTTGACGCCTTAATTGTTGATGCCTCCTATACCAACGAAGAATACGCCGCCAAACAAGGCTGGGGGCATGGCACCTATGATTCGGGGATAAAACTGGCACGGGCGGCAAAAGCAAAAAAACTGTTTTTTACCCATCACGAACCCACCCGCACCGATGCAGCCCTAGAGGCCATTTATCAAAACGTGCTGCAAAACAACCCCGGCATCAGCTGCGAATTGAGGCTTGCCCAAGAAGGCATTGATATTGCCCTATAGCTGAATGGGGCAATTACCCGGCATATCAAGCATGATTGGGGGCTAGGCTTGCGCTTCGGAGTTCTAAATATAGGCGGTTCCGATAACAGCGTCATAAGCCGATTTCTTGACCGTGGCCTAAGGGATGCGATAATAGACAGCCAAAACCTGTTTATTTGCGTTTTGGGCGCGGCAGTAAGAGGCTGCCATGCCGCCTAAAATGCACCAAGAGATTAACATTATGATAGAAAATTTAGATCCCCAGCAAGCGTGGGATTTGTTACAAAGCAATGCCAACGCCGTGTTGGTGGATGTAAGAAGCCGGGTTGAACATGCCTTTGTCGGACATCCGCCGGGGGCGCTGCCGATACCCTGGAAAGAGGCGCCCGATTGGCAACTTAATCCGCATTTTGTGGCCGAGGTTAAACAGGTCGTAACTAATCCTAACACGCCGGTTTTATTGCTATGCCGTAGCGGTCAGCGTTCGCTGGATGCAGCCCGTGCGCTGGAACAAGCCGGTTATCAACGCTTAATCAATATTGTTGACGGTTTTGAAGGCGCGTTAGATGAAAACAGACATCGCGGCAATTTGGGCGGCTGGCGTTTTCTGGGGCTGCCTTGGCAACAGAGTTAATCCCAACTTGGACCAAGCAGGGTGCGTCCAACAAAATCTAAACAGCAGTCATGACGGTACGCCGTCTTTTCTTCCCCCCGCATTTAATCCATTAGTGTGCATCCGCACGCCTCATGCTTAAAAGCCGGCGCATAACGCCGGCTACATTTGTTTATTTAAACCTAGAGACCATAAAAGTGATCGAAAAATTAAGAAATATTGCAATTATTGCCCACGTTGACCATGGCAAAACCACGCTGGTCGATAAATTATTGCAACAGTCCGGCACCTTTGCCGCTCATACGAAAGTGACCGAGCGCATTATGGACTCCAACGATATTGAAAAAGAACGCGGTATCACCATTCTGGCCAAAAACACCGCGCTGGATTGGAACGGCTACCATATCAACATCGTCGACACCCCAGGCCATGCCGACTTTGGCGGCGAAGTGGAGCGGGTGTTGTCGATGGTTGATTCGGTGTTGTTGCTGGTTGATGCGGTTGACGGCCCGATGCCGCAAACCCGTTTCGTGACGCAAAAAGCCTTTGCTTTGGGACTGAAACCCATCGTCGTCATCAATAAAATCGACCGCCCCGGTGCGCGTCCGGATTGGGTTGTTGACCAAACTTTCGACTTGTTCGACCGTTTGGGTGCGACCGATGAGCAGCTGGATTTTCCTATCGTGTTTGCCTCGGCCATCAACGGCTATGCCGGTCTGGAACACACCGTGACCGGTGGTGATATGACGCCGCTGTTTGAAACCATTGTCTCTAAAGTCAGTCCGCCGCCGGTTGATATGGACGGCCCTTTTCAAATGCAGGTGACCAGTCTGGATTACAACACCTATACCGGCGTGATCGGTATTGGCCGGATTCAGCGCGGCAGCATTAAACCGAATCAACCGCTGGTTATCGTTAACCGTGAAGGCGTCGAGCGTAAAGGCCGTATGCTGCAAGTTTACGGTTTTCATGGCTTGGATCGTGTTGAGGTTCAAGAGGCCCGTGCTGGCGACATCATTGCCTTTGCCGGTATTGAAAAGCTGGAAATTTCAGACACTATTTGTCATCCCGATGCGGTAGAAGTAATGACGCCGTTAACCGTTGATGAGCCGACGGTTACCATGACTTTTCAGGTCAACAACTCGCCGTTTGCAGGCCGCGAAGGCAAGTTTGTCACTACCCGCCAAATCCGCGACCGTTTAGACAAAGAATTGCAACATAACGTCGCGCTGAAAGTTGAAGATACCGGCGACCCGGATAAATTCAAAGTATCAGGCCGTGGCGAGTTGCATTTGTCGGTATTGATTGAAAACATGCGCCGCGAAGGCTTTGAAATGGGCGTGTCGCGCCCTGAAGTTATCCTGAAAGAAATCGACGGCAAAAAGTGCGAGCCGTTTGAAATGGTGACTATCGAAGTGGAAGAAATCCACCAAGGTACCATCATGGAAAAACTCGGCGAACGTAAAGGCGATTTGACCAATATGGTACCGGACGGCAAAGGCCGTATTCGTCTGGAATACATGATGCCGTCACGCGGTTTGATTGGTTTTCAAACTGAATTTATGACAGCTACGTCAGGTTCCGGTTTGCTCTATCATGTCTTTGACCACTACGGCCCAATGAAACCGGGTGAAGTCGGCAATCGTTCGCGTGGTGTGATGATTTCGATGGTGGCCGGTAAAGCCGTGACTTATTCGCTGCATCCGCTACAAGAACGCGGCGAGTTATTGCTGGTCAATGGCGATGAAGTTTATGAAGGCATGTTGGTCGGCCTGCATTCGCGCACCAATGATTTGACCGTTAACCCGACTAAACCGAAACCGCTGACTAACGTGCGTGCCTCGGGTACCGATGAAAGTTTGGTGCTGGCCAGAATCCAAAAAATGACGCTGGAGCAAGCGCTGGAATTTATTGCCGAAGATGAATTGGTTGAAGTGACGCCAAAATCAATCCGTTTGCGCAAAAAGCTGTTGACTGAAAATGAGCGCAAAAGGGCGTCTAAGAACTAACTTTTAGCGGTCAATCTGATAAAAAATCGGGTTAGTTCGCTAATCCGATTTTCATGCCTCATAGCTGTCTATTCGTTAAAATTTAACATCAGTATTGCCCGTCGTGGCAGTTGTTTAAATCTCCATGTCTTGAGGTTTTTTATGAGCCGATACGATCAACAAACTAACGATAAAAAAGGCTCTAGCTGGGTTATTAAGGCGATTATTGCGGTCGCTTTAGCGGCAGGCGGCGCTTGGTTTTATACACAGCAGCAAACTGGCGTGGTCACCGAGCCGGACATACAAACCTTGGCCTTGCCTGCAATAGCCAAAGATAAGGCGGCAATTGATTCTTTATTGCTCAGCGAGGCGCTAGATGAGCAAGATGCCATTACCGAAGATATTGTCGAGCTTCAACAGGAGACGTCCTTTGTGTTGCCGGTGCTTGAACACAGTGACGCGCTGTTTCGGGATGAGGTGACAACAGTTGCTCCCGGACTTGCCGACTGGCTAAATACTGACCAGTTGATCAGGAAATATATGCTGATTGCCAATGATTTTTCGCAAGACTTACGCCTTGAAAAACATCTGCGCTTTCTCAAGCTAGAACAGCCTTTTGCCGCCATCCAACAGGATGACAAGCTGGTGATCGCCAGTGAAAGTTATCGGCGTTACGACCGCTTGGCAGCGGCAGTCAATGCGCTGGACAGCCAAGCGGCACTGGACACCTATAAAAAATTCAGACCGTTATTGGTGCAGGTTTTTAGCGAATTCAGTTACCCCGAAGAGTACAGCCTGGAAGATGTTTTTGCCAAAGCGGCGGCTGTGATTCTGGCCGCGCCAGTTGTAGAAGGGGATATTGCAATCGTCAAACATGCAGTCAATTATAAATTCGCCGACCCACAGCTGGAGTCGTCAAACCCGGTGCATAAACAGATGCTGCGCATGGGGCCTGAAAATACCCGCCTCATCCAAAATAAACTGCGCCAGTTGGTTGAAGGTTTGCTTAATCAAAAAGAATAACGCTTAACGCGTCCCGAACACCACAATCGTTTTGCCGTGCGCCGAAATCAGCTTTTTGTTTTCCAGTTCTTTTAACACGCGCCCGGCCATTTCCCTTGAGCAGCTGACCATGCGGCTTATTTCTTGCCGGGAGATATGCAGCTGCATACCGTCAGGGTGGGTTATCGCGTCAGGGCTTTTGCACAAATCCAGCAGAGTGCGGGCAATGCGCCCTTCCACATCCATAAAGGCCAAATCGCATAAGTTGCGGCTGGTGGTTAATAAGCGTGAGGATAATTGTTCGCCGATCATAAAAAACAGGTCGACATTATGTTCGGACAGTTCTTTTCTCAAAATCTGACGGAAGCGGTCGTAGCTTATTTCGGCCAAATGGCATTCGCTGCGGGTTTTGACGCTGACTTTTCGTGTTTCAGTCGCTTTAAAAATACCGATTTCACCGATAAATTCGTTTTTGTTTAAGTAGGCCAGAATTAACTCATGACCGCCTTCCGCTTCCTCCACACACACGCTGACCGAGCCGCTGACAATAAAATACAGCCGGTCGCCAGTGTCGCCTGGGCGGATAATGGTGGTTTTGGCAGGGTATTTTTTTATGTGGCAAAAACGTAAGAGATGCTCCAACGCTTCTTTATACGGGGTTTCGTGGGCGTTAATTGTCATAGCAGCCATTCATTAATCATCAGTGCCGTGTTAGGAGCCGGTAACAATGCAGGATTTTAGCAAAAAAATCAACATCGGCACTCTGGCAATAAATGTTTTTATGCTACTCTATGCGTCATTTTTAACTGGGAAAAACAATGCAAGTAACAGTCAAATGGGTCGACGGCGTCATGTTTGTTGGCGAAACCGGCAGCGGCCATGCTGTCGTGATCGATGGGCCGCCCGACCATGGCGGCCGCAATATGGGTATGCGCCCAATGGAGATGCTGTTGCTAGGTGTGGGCGGCTGTTCATCTTTTGATGTGGTGCAAATCTTACAAAAAGGCAGGAATGACCTGGTTAAATGTGTTGCGGAGGTGACCGCCGAACGGGTCGATGCCATTCCAAGCGTGTTCAGCAAGATCCATCTGCATTTCATCGTCACCGGCCATGATTTAAAGGCTTCGGCCGTTGAAAGGGCGGTGAAATTATCCGCAGAAAAATATTGTTCTGCGTCTATCATGCTAAGCAAAGCGGTGGAAATCACCCATGATTTTGAAGTTATCGAGGTTTAACTATTTTGAATAAATTGCAATTACACGGCTTTAACAATTTAACAAAGTCGCTCAGTTTCAATATATATGATATTTGCTACGCACCGGCGGAACAGCAGCAGGCTTATATTGAATATATCGATGAAGCCTATAACGCCGATAAACTGACCCAAATCCTTAAGGATGTTGCAGAAATTATCGGTGCGCAAGTTCTTAATATTGCCCGTCAAGATTACGAGCCGCAAGGCGCCAGCGTCACCATGCTGATTTCCGAAGGCGACGCGCCGCCGCCGCCAAGCATGAACAGCCAGTCGCCAGGCCCTTTGCCGGAAACCGTGCTGGCGCATCTGGATAAGAGCCATATCACTGTGCATACCTATCCTGAAAGCCATCCCGACAACGGCATCAGCACCTTCCGTGCCGATATTGACGTGTCCACCTGTGGCCGCATTTCCCCGCTGAAAGCGTTGAATTATCTGATTCACAGTTTCGAATCCGATGTAGTGACCATGGATTATAAAGTGCGCGGTTTTACCCGTGACATTTCAGGTAAAAAACATTATATCGACCACAAGATCACCTCTATCCAGGATTATATCGCCTTGGATACGCAGGAAAGTTACCAGATGATTGACGTCAATGTGTATCAGGAAAATATTTTCCACACCAAAATGATGCTCAAGGAAACCGAGCTGGAAAATTATTTGTTCGAGAAGGAATGCGATTTGTCCGATGAGCAAAAAGCGGAAATAGAAAACAAGCTGCATAAGGAAGTCACAGAAATTTTTTATGGCCACAACTACCGTCAGCGTTATGAGGAAGTTAAGGCTTAAGCCTTAATTGAAAAAGGGCGGCTGTTAGCCGCCCTTGTTATCAGTGTGTTAATTGCCGAGCAATTAACACAACCGGATGCAGCACTTCCAGCCTTACGCCCCGTTCCCGTAATCCCGCCGCTATATGCAACGCACAGCCGATGTTCGAGCTGAGCAAATACTCAGGCAGCTTTGCTAAAGCCACGTCCAATAAATCGCCCAACAACGCTTTTGCCATGTGGGGATGATCCAACATATAACTGCCCGCCGAACCGCAACATTGCACCGATGCAGGCAGCGGCATGAGTTTAAGGCCAGGAATCTGTTGCACTAGATTTAGCGCCCCTTGCTCCTCGCGCATGACGTTTTTTAACGAGCACGGCGTATGCAGGCACACCGACGCCGCTAAGGGCGATAAGCGGGTACTGAAGTCGTCAGCCGACTCGGTCAAAAACTGGCTAATATCAATGACTTTTCCGGCAAACCCAGCCTGTTGGTATTCCTGCAACTGACTGCCGCAACCGCTGGCAATACTGATGATGGCGTCCAGGCTGTTGTCGGCAAAAGCACTGCAATTAGCTGCCGCTAATCGTCTAGCCGTTTCAGTGTCGCCATCGTGCAAAGCCAGCGCACCGCAACAGCCTTGCGACGCCGGTATCGCCACATTAAAGCCCACCGCCGTCAGCACCTTAATGGCTGAAGCGACCGTTTCATAATCCAGCAAAGTGCCCATACAGCCAATGAATAAGCCGACACTGCCTTTTGCTGTGTCCGTGGCCGGATAATAGGCTGCCAGCGTTTGCCGCTCACGGTAATCGGGCAACAAGCGTTCAACGTTAGCCAGCCTTAATAAATGGGGCAACCTGAGCAGGCGCGCCGTTTTTTGCAGGCGTGTGGTCTGATAAAATTTCAGTCCGGAGTGTGCCAGCCGTCCGGCTGTCTTGTTGTGCGACACGGTTTTTAATAGCGACACCGCCAGCGTTGAGCTGCGCTCGGCCGCCATACATTCACGAAAATCATTAACCAAGCGCCCATAAGGCACTACGGCTGGGCAAACCCGCTCGCAGGCGCGGCATAACAGGCAGTTGTCGACATGCTCAAGCAGCTTTTTTGAGGCGGCCAAATGACCGCCTGCCCAGGCTTGAATCAGGGCAATACGGCCGCGTGGCGATTCGTTTTCGTTTTGGGTTTTGTTGTAAGTCGGACAGTGCGGTAAACACAAACCGCATTTCACGCAAAGATCGGCATCGGCCGCCAGGTTATTCATGTTGTTGTGCGGCGATGGCGTCAATGATGTCGATATACTCATCCAGTTTTGGGCGGTATAAAAACAGCCCCAGCGCCGACAGCCCAGTGAATATATATAAGGTATTAAAGCCGTCACCCAGCACGAACATGACCAGACCGAACGCGCCGATCACCTCAACCAGCGACATCGACACGATGACCGTCGCCAGATAGCGCCTTTTCGCATCTCGCCGATATCGGTCCTGCGTCCTATCGAAGTACCCGGTTTTAGAGCACGGCATGGTTTGGTTCAGGCGCAGCTGGATATGCCGGATCAGGTTGGTCAGCGGCAAGGTCACAATGGCCACTACATAAAACAGCGTCCTGACCAGCACGCGCTGGCTTTCCGGCAACGGCTGCTGCAACTGTTCGCCCAAGCTATGGCAAACAATAATGTAAGCCGCC
Organism: Methylobacter sp.; assembly: GCA_047920955.1. Taxonomy (GTDB): domain Bacteria; phylum Pseudomonadota; class Gammaproteobacteria; order Methylococcales; family Methylomonadaceae; genus Methylobacter_A. The sequence continues at coordinate 31,808 of JBLRXA010000015.1, forward strand.
AGCATGACCAGCATCATGCCGACAACAAACCAAGGCAGGACAAGGTCGGATTTTAAATGTTCGCGTTCAAACCGGGTGTTCATGTTAATTCCTGTTAAGTAAAAGGCCGCCGCCTATGATAGCAAAGCACTGTTATTATCGGGCCTGAATTTAGACGATCCATTGACCCTTAAAGATGGCCAATCTCTTTCGCAGCAAGCAACAACTCATCAATAAAATGCTGGGTGTACAACGGCAGGTAATTGTTTTTCAGATAGGCGATTTTAGTCCTTGAGCTAGGAATAAGGTGCGATAAATCCCGCGCCAGCAAATCCTGATCCGCGACCGGGTCATAAGCCATGCCGGCAATGATGCCGACGCCCATGCCCAAACGCACATAAGTCTTGATGACGTCGGTATCGGCGGCGGCCAGGATAATGTCCAATTCCATCTCGGTGTTTTTAAACGCGGTTTCGATATTCGAACGCCCGGTAAAACCAAAACTGTAAGTCAGTATCGGGAAAGACGCGAGCCGTTTCAGCGAAATGTCGCCCTCGCTCAGCGGATGATTGTTCGGCACCACCACCGCATGATGCCATTCATAACAAGGGCTAACGATCAGGTCGCTATCTTCGCCGACTTTTTCGGTGCAAATGGCAATATCCGCCTTCCGGGTGTGCAGCTTGTTAATCAGTTGTTCCGGTGACGCTTCCACCATATAAATCCTGACGCCGGGATATTTTTCCCTAAAACGCAAAATGGGTTTCGGCAAAAAATACTTGGCCTGGGTGTGCGTGGTGGCAATGTGCAACACGCCCTGGTTGCTGTCGATAAAATCGGCGGCGATGGTTTGGATATTGTTCTTGGCCATGTTAATAGTGGCGACTTCAGCCATGATACGCTGCCCCAACGCGGTCAGGCCGATTAGCTTTTTGCCTTGCCGTTGGTAGATTGGGGAACCGAGTTCCGCCTCGAACAACTGTAATTGCCGGCTGACTGCCGATTGCACGATGTGCATTTTTTCCGCCGCCTTGGACAGGCTGAACTCATTTTCCTGAAGTACGCGCAGCAGTTCGATTTGGCTTAAATTCATGTTTGTGGATATGCCTTAGTTTATTGAAATTTAAAACCGCCTAAACGGGTGTTGATACAGCACACTGTTTTAACTTGTTTTTTATTGCCATGAAGATAATGAAGGGAAGGGGATTGTGTGTTTTATGGGCCGTATTAATATCACAGGGGAACTCAATACAGTCATATCTTCAAGTCCTTCATGCGCTTCATGGTAAAAAATAA
>JBLRXA010000016.1:0-32455 GCA_047920955.1 Methylobacter sp.
CGCTATCCCTCCCCAACCTAAAGGATGGGGTATCTCGCGCAAAATAGATGAAAATCGCTATCGTAAAGCTCTCCGCGTTGGGCGACATTGTCCATGCGATGGTGGCCTTGCAGTTTATCAAGGCGCATTCTCCGTCTATCCAGATCGACTGGATTGTCGAGGAACGCTTCGCCGAAGTATTACGGCATAATCCCGACATCGACCATATTCTGACGGTCAATTTAAAAGCCTTAAAAACCGACAAAGCCGGTTTTTTTGCACAACTTAAAAAAATCCACAGTTATGCAGGCAACAACTACGATTGGGTGATTGATGCCCAAGGCTTGATTAAATCGGCGCTTACCGCAAAGTTGCTGGGCAAACGCCTTGTCGGCTTCGATGCCGATTCTATCCGGGAAAAGCCCGCCTCTTGGTTTTACGATGTCAAAGTCGCCTGCGCCTACGATGCCAACACCATCGACAGGAATGCCTTGATACTGTCCAAACCCTTAGATATTACTATCAGCAGCGAGCAGATTTTAGCTAAACAGCCGTTTTTGTTTTTCAGTAACGAAGACCCGCAGCTTGATGATTTTCTGTCAAAAGACCGGCTTAATATCGTGCTGGTGATCGGTTCGACCTGGGACAGCCGTAATTATCCGGCGGCCAAATTTGTAAAAATTGCCGAGGCTTTGCAGCAAAATTGTCTGGTCATTTGGGGCAGCGAGCAGGAAAAAGCCGCTGCCGAATGGATGGCGGCGCAATCAAAGCTCATCAAAATCATGCCCAAACTGGATTTGAACAGCCTGAAAGCGCTGATTGCCAAAGCCGATTTAGTGATCGGCAACGATACCGGACCCACCCACATGGCTTGGGGCTTAAACCGGCCGTCCATCACCATTTTCGGGCCGACGCCGGTCAGCCGGGTTTATCAAACCGACATCAATAAGGTGGTCAAGTCGGCGTCTACCGTCAATCCGTACAAGCTCAACAAACAGGATTATTCGATTAAGGACATTGATGAGCAGGCCATTATCGGGCAGGCGAAAATGTTATTGGCGCGGTGAGCTGCCCTCGCACCAAAACGAAGCCGCAAAAAATTTAGCTCATTGTTTAAGACTTAATTAATATAGAATATTTAGCCTAAATAACAGGCTTACCCGATAAGTTATAATATCCATTGATTGCCTCCCCTACCCGCATTGACCACAACACTAACCGGTTTTTTTAAATAATGGCGTATGAATCGTTGCTAAGCGTTTTGCAGAACAAACAAAAACTGTCTGCGGCCGAATTAAAAAAAGTGGAGCGCGTGCAAAAAACCTCGGTCGCGGAAAGTGTGCCTCAGTTGTTGGTTAAGTTGGGGCTGTGTTCGGAACTCGATGTCGCCGATGCGTTTGTGCTGTCGGGCGAGTTTGAAAAAGTGGCGCCGGATCAGTATCCGCTGGAAATGCAATTGCCGGAAACGGTGCCGTTGCGGTTTTTGAAAAATTACCATGTGATCGGTTTAAGCCACAACGATGACATTACCGTTGCCCTGATGGATCCCGAAGACCGCTTTGTGCTGGATGCGCTCAAACTGGCGACCGGCAAAAATATCATTGCCAAAGTCGGTCTGCTGTCGGAAATCGATGCGGCGTTGGAAGTGCAGTATGGCGAAAGCCGTTCGCAAATGGATAAGCTGGTTGATGACCTGAGCGTCGATGATTTGGGCGAGGAAGACCTGGAGCATTTGAAAGATTTGGCCAGTGAGGCGCCAGTCATCAAGATGGTTAATCTGATCATGCAGCGGGCGATTGAAACCCGCGCCTCGGATATTCATATCGAACCGTTTGAGCAATCGCTAAAAGTCAGGCTGCGCGTCGATGGTGTGCTGAAAGATATTGATGCACCGTCGGTCAAATCGACTGCGGCGGTGATTTCGCGTATTAAAATTATGGCCAAGCTGAACATCGCCGAACGCCGCCTGCCGCAGGATGGCCGCATCAAGGTGCAGATGCTGGGCAAGGAACTGGATTTACGGGTATCGACAATACCGACGATGTACGGCGAAAGCGTGGTCATCCGTTTGCTGGACAAGGAAAACACGGTGCTGGACTTTCATGCGCTGGGTTTTTCCGGCAAGCATTTGCAGCAGTTTATCGAGGTGTTGTCACAGCCGCACGGCATTATCCTGATTACCGGCCCGACCGGTAGCGGCAAATCGACCACGATGTATGCGGCGTTAAAACAGCTGAACACCTCCGAGCGCAAAATCATTACCGTTGAAGACCCGGTCGAATACCAGATGGAAGGCGTCAACCAGATTCAGGCCAAGCCGCAAATCGGCCTGACCTTTGCCTCGGCCTTACGCTCTATCGTACGCCAAGATCCCGATGTGATTATGATCGGCGAAATGCGCGATTTGGAAACCGCAAGAATCGCCGTGCAATCGGCGCTGACCGGGCATTTGGTGCTATCGACCTTGCATACTAACGATGCTGCCGGCGGTGTTACCCGCTTGCTGGATATGGGTCTTGAAGAATACCTGCTGACCTCCACGGTTAACGGCATTTTGGCGCAACGTTTGGTCAGAAAGCTGTGCCCACACTGCAAGCAAAGCTACACGCCGACGGCGGACATTATTGACGGCATGAAGTTAAGGCGCTTTACCGAGGCCGATGAGATTGTCTTGTACAAACCGGTCGGCTGCGCGTCTTGCGGCGGTTTGGGTTATCGCGGACGTTTGGCGATTATCGAGTTCCTGCAAATGACCGATCCACTGCGTAAATTGATTATGGCGCATGAAGAAGCGGGCGCCATTCAACGGCTGGCCATTGAAGAAGGCATGACCACGATGTATGAAAACGGCTTGATTAAAGCCCTGGAAGGCATCACCACGCTGGAAGAAGTATTGCGCGTTACCTCGGAAAACTAATGTTATTTGCCTACAAAGCCGTTAATAGTCTCGGCGAGACCGAAGAGGGCATCCGCGACGCCATCGACGAACAACACTTGATAAGCGCCTTGCAAGCCGAAGGCTGCATCCCTATCCGCGTAGTACCGGCCAGCGCCAAATCGTTTTTGGGGCTACGGCTGGGCATCAAGCAATCCAAATTATCGCAAAAAGACATCGCCTTGTTCACCGGCGAATTGGCGACCTTGCTGGAATCGGGCCTGCCGCTGGACAAATCGCTGCTGGTGTTGATCGACCTGACCGAAGACAACGAACGGGTGAGCAAGCTGATCGGACGGGTGCTGGAGAAAGTCAAAGGCGGTGCAACCTTGGCCGATGCGCTGGAAAAACAGCCCGGCATTTTCAGCAAGTTTTACCTGAACATGATCCGCGCCGGTGAGGCGGGTGGCAGCTTGGGCGAAGTGTTGACGCGATTGTCCGAATATCTGGAACGCTCCCGCGAATTGAAAGAAACCGTCAGCACCGCCTTGATCTATCCGACGATATTGCTGGTTATGTCGCTGGCCTCGCTGTTTGTGATGCTGACTTTCGTGGTGCCGCAATTTTCCGAAATGTTTGAAAGCGCGGGCAAGGCTTTGCCGGTATCGACCCAGATTGTGGTCGGGCTGGCCGAATGGCTGCAAAGCTATTGGTGGGTCTTGTTTTTGGCGGTTGTCTTCACCACCAGTTATATGAACCTGCAAATGGCCGATCCGGTCAAAAAGAAAGTCTGGGACGGCCGTTTTCTAAAACTGCCGCTGGCCGGAACCATTATCCTGAACAAAGAAACCGCCAACATCACCCGCACACTGGGCACTTTGTTGGGCAATGGCGTTTCAATACTGGCATCATTAGTAATCGTGCGCGAAACGGTAGACAATTTGGTGTTGGCCGATGCCATTGCAGACACCGAAATGCAGTTGAAACAGGGTAAAAATATGTCCGATGCCTTACTGGAAAAAGGCATCTTCCCTAAAATGGCCATGCAAATGATAAAAATGGGCGAGGAAACCGGACGTCTGGAAGAAATGCTGTTGCGGGTGGCGACGATTTACGATAAACAGCTCCGGGTGGCGATTGCCCGTATGCTGGCATTGCTGGAACCGGCGTTGATAATTTCATTGGGCTTGATGATTGCGGGCATTATCGTATCGATTCTGCTGGCCATTTTGAGCGTCAATGATCTGGCTTTTTAAATTATAGGAGTAGATGATGAAAAAGAGTATTAAATTCAAGGCTAAACAACTGGGTTTTACCCTGCTTGAACTGTTGGTGGTATTGGGCATCATTGCGATGCTGGCCGGGATTGTCGGGCCGCAGGTGATGAAACACATGGGCGAATCCAAAACCAAAGCGGCCAGAGTGCAGATTGAAGACCTGTCGGCGGCGCTGGATATGTATAAGCTGGATTTAGGCCGCTACCCGACCACCGAACAAGGCTTGAAAGCCCTGATTGAATCGCCCGACAGCGCCAAACGCTGGAACGGCCCTTATTTACGCAAAGCCAAAATGCCGCTGGATCCGTGGCAGCAGGAATACCATTATGTATCTCCGGGCGAACACGGCAAGTTTGATTTGTTCACCTGGGGCGCGGATGGCAAGGAAGGCGGCGAGGGCGAAGACCAGGATATTGTTAGTTGGGAATAAATGATACGTTGACCAGCAAAAGCCAAGCACAGCGCGGTTTTACGCTACTGGAACTGGTCGTGGTGCTTTTTGTTGTGGTGTTAGGCTTTTCCGTAATCGGCCTTAATCTGTCTTCGGGCAGTGATTCCACCGAAATCAAGGCGGCAGCCAGGGACATGGTGTCGGCGTTGCGCTATGCACGGGGTCAGGCGTTGATGACCCGCGAAGAAACGACGGTCGCCATTAATCTTGACAACAAAAGCTACACCGTCAGCGGCCGGGATAAGCAGTATAAAATACCCGAAACTATCGATATTACCGTGGTCACTGCGCAAACCGAACTGACCGGTGAAGGCGCGGCAAATATCCGCTTTTTTGCCGATGGCTCCTCGACTGGCGGCAGAGTCACGCTGGAACGGGGTCAGACCGCGTGGAAAATAAACATCAACTGGTTAACCGGTCAGATTGAACTTGAAACTGAATAAACAACGCGGTTTTTCTTTGCTGGAAATCCTGATTGCGTTTTCGATTTTGGCGCTATCGTTAGGCATTTTGCTAAAGATATTTTCCGCCGGGGTCAACACCGCCGGAGTGGCCGAAGACTACACCGCCGCCGTGCAAATCGCCGAAGCGTTGATGGCCAAAACCGGGGTGGAAACGCCATTGCAGCCTGGCGACTCCGACGGCCTGGAACATGACAAATACCGGTGGCAGGTATCCATCAGCCCGTTCCAGTTCGTCGCCGAAAATCTGGACATCAGCGCCCTGCCCTTGGTACTGTTCAGGGTTAAAGTGACGGTCAGTTGGGGCGAGCAAAATGCCCGCTCCTATGCCCGGCAGGTTGAACTCATCACCTTAAAGCTGGCAAATAAACTGTAATGAAAGTTCAGCTTCAAGATTCAATGCGCCAGCGCGGCTTTACGCTGATTGAAGTGCTGATCGCGATGACGCTGTTGAGCATCATGGTGGTGCTGCTGTTCAGCAGTTTACGCATTTGCGCGCAAAGCTGGGAACAGGGGGAAAACAAGATCGGCGAAGTGAATGAAGCCGCTGTGGTTTACGCCTTTTTTCAGCGCCATCTGTCCTCGGCGATACCGCTATGGAATGATTTTGCCGACCAGAAGACCAGCGGAACGGGGACGCCCGCGCCCGCCCAAAGGGACAATAAAACCTTCTCTTTTCAGGGCACAAGGCAATCCTTGCAGTTCGTCTCGGTTTTTCCGGCCAGCGCAGGCCGGTCGGGTATGCAACTGTTTACTATCGCCCCGGATAACGAACAGGCGATTAAAGTGACCTTGACGCCGTTTTTTCCAGCAACCGAAGGCGAGGGCTGGCGCCAGGAAGAAGTGGTGTTATTAAAACGGGTCAGCGATTTCTCGCTGGCTTATTTCGGCGATGCAGAGGGACAAGGCGAATACCGCTGGCATGAACAATGGCTGGAAAAAAACACCCAGCCTAGCCTGATCAAAATTAATATCAGCACCGAAAACGGCCTGTTTTGGCCGGACATGATTATCGCCGTTAAAATTGCCAGCGCCGACAACCAACAACAGGCGCAAAGCCCCGAAACGTTCGCCAACCCGTTCGGCGCCCTCAGATGACAAGACCAAACGGTTTCGCGCTGGTGCTGGTGTTATGGGTGTTGAGCCTACTGACCATTATGGCAGGCAGCTTTGCCCTGAGTATGCGCCGGGAAGCGGCGATTGTGGCCGGCAGCAGCAGTAATGCGCGGGGCATGGCGATTGCAGAATCGGGGCTGGCGCTAGCTGGACTGATGCTTTCGCATCCCGACCCACTGCAGCGCTGGCGTACCGACAGCAGCATTTACCAAGTCGACTATGCCGACGCCAAACTGCGCATACAATTGTTAGCCGAAACCGGCAAGATTGACATTAACAGCGCCGACCAGGTCTTGCTGCAAGAACTGATGACGCAAACGCCGTTAGAATCGGAGGCGCAAACCCGGCTGGTCAATGCCATTCTCGATTGGCGCGATGCCGATGATTTGGTGCGCATAGACGGCGCGGAAAAGAAAGAATATAAAACGGCGGGATTAAGTTACCAGCCCCGTAACAAACCGTTCCAGTCCATTGAAGAATTACAGCTGGTGCTGGGCATGAATGAGCAAGTCTTTAAATCGCTGGAAAACCTAATCACGATTTATTCGGGGCAGCCTAAAGTCGATCTGGCGCAGGCGCCTAAAGACGTTTTACAAATATTGCCGGGCATGGATGCCAGTGTGGTAGACGCCTATATTAGCGCAAGACGGGACAACGCGATCAATGGCTTGCCCGCACCGGCATTAGTCCTCAGCGACGGCGTTTATAGCTTGAACCCGACGCAACCGGGCGCGGCGGCGGGTAGCCCTGGCAACCTAAAAACAGGGCAGCAAGGCGGCGCTTTTGGCGGCAACATGCCCGGAACGGCCAACACGGCTAACACAGCGCCGGGGCTACCAGGCGCCGTCACAGTCATCAGCGAAGCCTTGCTTGATGACGACAGCACCGCCACGCTGAAAGTGTTGGTCAAAAAAACCGACGCTGCGGGCGGGGTGCCGTTTCAAATACTGAAATGGCAGCGCAACCCCAGCGCCGATGAATCGCTATTTACCGACCAAAAAGATGAGTCACTTGTGAGACAGTATGCCGAACCTCAATTCAACGATTAACCTGGATGTAAAAAAGCTGTTCCGCTGGTGGCTGCGTGAGCTTGCTTTTCTGGTGCCCGAAAAAATCAAACAACGGGTTAGCGAGCAACAGGGCTTTATTATCGTGCGCCCCGAAGGCAACCGTTTGGCGCTGGCTTATGCGGCGAACGGATACAGTACGCCGCTGGCTACATTAGAACGCGACGCCAGCGGCAGCACCCAATACGAAGCGTTACTGGCCAAGGACGAACGCCTAGACAAAGCCAAGCTGATACTCCGGCTGACCGGACAAGAAGCCATACAAAAAGAACTGGCCTTGCCCAGTGCCGTCAAAGAAAACCTGTCCCAAGTGGTCGCCTACGAGCTGGACCGTTACACGCCGTTTAAGGCGGAACAGGTTTATTTTGCGGTCAAACCGCTAGAGGGCGAGCATGAGCCGGGACAAATCCGGGTGGCGCTGATCTTGACCCCCCGGGAAACGCTCAATGCCCTGTATGACGACATCAAGGCCATCGGCATGTCGCCGCTATTTGTCGATTATGAGGCCACGCCTAACGATCTTGAGCAACCTTATGACGGCTACAATTTATTGCCGGACGAGCTGCGGGAAAAATCCGCCAACACACCGCGCCTGGTTTATTCGGCGCTGATTGCCGGGGTATTTTTGCTGCTGGGCACGGTGCTGGTGCTACCGGTCTGGCTGGAATACCGCACCACCAATGCCTTGCAGAGGAAAATCGATGCCATCGAAAAAGAGGCCAAGGACGTCAAAGCCTTACAACTGGAAATTGACGCCATGATCGACGAAACACGGCGTCTGATCGCCGAAAAAAATGCCGCCCCCGCCGTCGTTGATATGCTCAATACTTTAAGCACCTTGATAAAGGACGACACCTGGCTAAGCTACGCGCAATACGCTAACGGGAATCTGCAAATACAAGGCGAGTCGCCCGCCGCGTCGGCCTTGATTGGCGTGCTGGAAGCCTCGCCGATGTTCGCCAACGCCCGCTTCGTATCGCCGGTCACACAGGACAAAATCAGCGGGCAAGAGCGCTTCCAGATTACCGTTGACGTGACCACACCAAAACCAGGAGACGCCAATGACTGACATGAAAAGCCGACAGCTACAACGCTGGCTGGCTGTCGGCCTGTTGCTTGCGGCCTTGCTGCTAGTCAGCCTGGTTATTATTATGCCGGTGGTCAATAAAGGCCTGGAGCTGCACGAACACAAAAACAACCTGGTTTTCACGCTGCAACAATACCAGCGGATTTTGGCCAGAAAAGACGCCGTCATTGACAACATGAACGCGATAAAGGAACAGCACCAACAGCACGGGCTGCTAAACCGTCAGGGCACGGCGGCCTTAGCGTCCGCCGAAGTCCAGGAATTCATTAAACAAGCCATTGTCGAAGCGGGCGGGCAATTGAACAGCACCCAGGCGCTCCCGGTCAGCAGCAAAAATGAATTCAACCAAATCACCGTCAGCGTAAGGATGACCGGCAATAGCGAAGTGCTACGTGCGGTGCTGCACAAAATAGAAACGGCCACCCCGTTGATTGTCATCAACCAACTGGACATCAGGCCGATGCGCGGTGTCAGAAACAAAGTCACCCGCCAAATCGAACCGAGCAACGAACTCAACATTAATTTTCAGGCCATCAGTTTTATGCGCAAGGAGCCGTAATGAACATTAAGCTCATCAAACTGCTGGTATTTGTCTGTATCGCCCTGAGCTTGATTGTGGCCGGGGAATGGCTGTACGCAAGCCATGCCCGGCATCGTCTGCTGGCCTCGATAAACGAAGCCAAACCGGAATCTTATCAGGCCGACCAATTGCCGGGGATCGACCTGAACAAACAGCCGGAGGAGAGCTATGCCGACCTGGTTGCCCGGCCCTTATTCCTTAAAGGCAGGCGGCCTGTAAATGAACCGACGCCGGAAGCGGCGCAAGCGGCGGCGGGCAAACCGGACAGCTTCGATTGGCAGTTGGACGGGGTTTACAGCAGCAAAAAAACCGTGTCGGCCTTATTCAGCCGCGCCAAAGCCAAAGCCCCGTTGGCGAAAGACAATTACCGAAGAATGCGCGTAGGCGATGAACTTGACGGCTGGAAACTGAGCGAAATAAACAACGACGGCGTCCTGTTCAAACAGGGCGGCGACGAAAAGCAGCTATTGCTGCGTAAGCCGAAATCGAAAGCGGTGGCGCCTGCGGCACCTGCCGTTTCGCCTTTTGCCGCCGCCATTGCCAACGCCAAACCGCCGCAACAGCCACCGCCACCGCCCTCACCTTTTTCCACCATGCCGATACCTGTGCCTAATCCGGCAACAGGCACGACTGCAAACACATCCGAGGATGCGCAATAATGCCCCAAGTAAAAAAAGTAATAACGGCTACCTGTTGGGTAATCGCAGGATTAACGCTGTCTGGCTGCGAATTGCTCGGCCCCAAAGCCGCAGCAAAATTGCCGTTGCCGCCGATAAAAACCGAGCAGAACGATGTGGTTTATGAAGAACTGCAAAATAAAGCGCCTACAACCGAAATCACTCGTGGCAAGAGTGAGATATTCCCCGGCACCAGCCGCTTTGTGCCGGAAACGCCAACCCAACACCGGCGCACTAAAGGCAGCGGCGAAGGGGCTTACAGCCTCAATTTCGACGAGGCCGATTTGGGCGAGGTCGCCAAAGTGGTGCTAAGCGACATCCTGGGGCAAAACTATGTGCTTAGCCCCAAAGTCACCGGCAAGGTCACCCTGCAAACGACCGATCCTTTAACCAAAGACGAACTGATTCCGACACTGGAAATGTTGTTGCGGATGAACAATGCGGTGCTGATTAAAGATGCCAGCATTTACCATATCGAACCGGCCAGCGAAGCCCTGTACAGCTCCAACTTTTCCGCGCCCGGCACGGCTGGCAGAACCGGCTATCAACTGAGGGTTATCCCGATTAAAAATGTCGCCGTGCAGGACATTGTCGAGGTCATCAAACCGCTGGTGCAGGAAAAAACCATACTCACCGTCGATGGCGCACGCAATATCATGGTAGTTTCAGGAACCCCGGACGAATTGGCGCGGGTCATGGATATGGTCAGCACCTTTGACATTGACATCCTGAAAGGGCGCTCTTTCGGCCTGTTCCCTTTGGCGCATGTCGATCCGGAAACCATCATTAAAGAACTGGAAGAAGTGTTCAATAAAAAAGCCAAAACCGAAGACGCCGGTTTTTTCCGCTTCATCCCCATTGAACGCCTGAACGCGATTATGGCCATCAGCCACCAGGCGCGCTATTTGCGCGACATTGAAAGCTGGGTACTCAGACTAGACCGCGCCAATACGGCAACTGGTGGCGGCGTCAATGTGTACAAAGCCCAGCATGTCGATGCGGTACAACTGGCCGACACCTTAAACAGCATTTTTTCCGGCAGCGCACGCAAAGACAAATCGGCACAGGTCGCGCCCGGACAAAAAGCCGTAGAAATAAGCAGCAAAAAAACAACCGACACCAAGACGCCAACCACAACGGGCGCGGCGGCGACCGGCAACGCCAATGTGTCCAATATCGGCGAAGTCAGGATTATCGCCGACGAGGCCAACAATTCCGTCATTATCGTCGCCACCGCCCAGGAATACGACATCATCCGCCCTGTCATCAACCAGTTGGACGTGATGCCGTTGCAGGTGTTAATTGATGCCACCATCGTTTCGGTCAATTTGACTGACAATTTAAAGTACGGCATACAATGGTATTTAAGCCATAACAACATGGGCAGCAACGCCCTGAACAGCGGCGTTGACGGCGTGAATTTGGGCGCTGTCGCCCTCGGCGTGGCTACCGGCGGCTTCGGCTATCAGTTTTTGAGCAATTCCGGCGACATCCGCGCAGTGCTGTCGGCGGAAGCCAAAGACAATAACATCAACGTCATTTCTTCGCCGTCACTGATGGTGTTAAACAACCAGGAAGCGTCGATACAAGTCGGTGACGAAGTGCCGTTAAGGACATCCGAATCATCCACACCGATCGCAGGCGGAACCAGCGCCGTGTTGACCCAAACCAGCGCCATCCAGCAACGGAAAACCGGTGTCAAATTGACCGTCAAGCCACGGGTCAACGCCAACGGCCTAGTCATTATGGACATTCAGCAAAGCGTCGAGCGCGCCGTGCCATCGACCTCCAGCACCATCGACTCGCCGACCATACAAGCCAGGGAAATCAACAGCTCCGTGGCTGTGCAAAGCGGCGAAACCATTGTTTTGGGCGGTTTGATTGATGAAAATAACGACATCAGTAACACCGGCATTCCCTGGTTAAAAGACATCCCGGTACTGGGCGCATTATTCAGCACCACCGGCATCAATAAAGGCAGGACTGAATTGGTGGTGCTGATTACCCCACGCGTAGTAAAAACCCGGCAAGATGCCCGGCTGATTTCCGATGAATTCAAGCGCAAACTGACCGGCATTTACGAGGATGTGCCGGTTGTCATTGAAAACTAAGTAGCCCGTCAATCTTACAGCGTTTTCAGATTGCCTTAGTAACATTCATCAGTGCAAGATGTGGAGTACAAACCTAGGTTTGTACTCCATTGTCTAACTAATCGATATTGAAACCGCTGTATATTGACCGGAAAGAAAAAGCCCAAGACAAGTCTTGGGCTTTTCTTTTGGTCTAAAATGATTTCCAGGAAAGAATACCCCCCTGCCATACACACCTCCACGAGGCCGAAACCCTGTGACATCGCGTCTATTCAAAGGCTTGCAACTTAGACCTTCCAGGTTTCAGGTCTGCGCCCGGCAGTCCGTAGATACTTAGGTATAAACACGAAAAGCACGAAAATTTCGTGTTTTTTCGTGGCTTTCGTGGACAATTATTTGGGTATGTTTTTTTCAGGAAATGGCCTTACCGCCCCTATCGCGCCGGGTTACATACCGAACACCATCAAAAATAAATAAAAATCATCATGAAAGACCAGGATAAATACAAACCTTAACCAAACTGCAAACACTGACGGGCGACAACGAAAAACAACGCTGGGAATACATCCAAATGCTTGAAGTATTAGCAGATAACCGGGATTTAAACATCGATATACAAGAGGCTTACGATATGTTACACATTAACTTTGAACGCCTGCCCAGCTATCAAAAAAGGCATGAAGCATGGCGAGGAACGCGGTATTGAACGGGGCATTGCTGTTGAAGCGCGGTTATTACTTAAATGCGTCTTGGCGCGGCGCTTTGGCGGCATCCCTCCCATACTCGAAGAAAATATCGACCAGGCCAGCCGTTAACAAATTGAGCAGTGGTTCGACCGGGCACTGGAGGCGAAGGATTTAGATGCCGTATTCAAAATTGACTAATGGCGCTGCCCTACCAAGCGTTAAAACAGCGGGTATTTTTTAGGGGTTAGCGTGTCATCAAGGCCTAAAAAAATGCAGCCTTGCATGGTTGGGGAGATCGTGGTCAAGTTCGAATCTTGCGCTGATGGCATTCCAGACATGCAGCCGTTCATTTAATGAAGCACATAGCGGTGTTTCATGGCAAACAATGATATGCCCGTAATCGTCGGGATTCAGGTTATAAATAAAGTTGGGGATACCGTCGCCATAATTGTCTTCAAAGCGGCACACTGAGCCGATGGCGCCGCCCTGATGAATCGGCGAGCGTGTAGTGCTTTGCACTTTGACCTTAAAACCGGCGGCTGCCAATTCGCGGCCTAGCAGATAAGCGGGGGCGTTACATTCGCCTGTGCCCAACACCAAAACCGGTTTTTGCCCATGGCTCAATCCGTTCCGACTTAACTGCTCGACCACATCGCTGTCCAGCTTAATCGGCGCCGCCAAACCCAAGCGCCCCGGCCACGCTAACAGCGCTTTTTTACAGTCGCCATTGCCCGAGACATTAACAGTGATGCTGTCGATAGCAACATTTTTTCTGTCCTCAAAACGCAATAAACCCTGGCGGAAACACAGCCATTCCACCGCCACACCGGCTTGATTTTCCAAGGCGGCACGGTCATCGGGATGGGCAAAATTGACCAAACTGACAATGAACACTTTGCGCAACTCGGGATTAACCCGCTGGTAAGCTTTAATCAGCCGCAAAAAAGTAAGCCCAGTACTGATTTCGTCATCAATCAACACCAGCGTTTTGGCGCTTAAAAACTGCGTGCGGTAGTCAGGCTGCTCAGGATAATACAAGAAAAAATCGGTGGCATGGCTGTGCGCTTCTTCAAATTCCAGCCGTTCAATACCGTCCAGATGATAACGGGTAGTCTGCATAAACAAGGCTTGCTTAGCGCCTTCGCGGCAAGCCGCTTCAAACACACCGTAACCCAGTCCGGTTGCGGTTTCCGCCATGCCTATCCACAGCGAACCGGGCTCTACGCCGTGCGCCAAGGCCATTCTTGCCAACGCACGATACGACCAGCTCATCAGTTTGGGCGACACCGGATAATGCTTACCTAACACCTTGCTGACCAATAGAAATTTGCGCTTGCTGCTAACACGGGCGGCAAAGCCCAGCAGGCGATTCAGCGGAATGTGGCCGGGCTGTAAATCGAGCTGCAAAATGCCGGTATCCAAAGAAACAGTAATTGTTTTTGCTAGATGCGAACTCAAGTACGCGTCCCCATACTGCCTTGAGGCTGACTCAAATGTGCAATGCTGTTGGCTAGTTTCATTTTGTCGTACACGCCTTGGGTCGGCGCTATCCACACCATGCCAGGACCGGTAAAGGTCTGCAACAAACCTTCGCCGCTGGTCACTGATTGGAACAAAGTTTTGCCCGATTTTTCAGCCTGAAAACTGACGCCGGCGGTTCTGACAAAAGCGAAATTACCATCGACCGACAATTTTTCCCCAGCAGCCAACTCATAAGTCAGCAACTCGGAAATCGGCACCGGCGAATTAAGCACCACCACGCCCGACCCTTTGACCTGGGTCTGAAAAAAACCTTCGCCGCCGAACAATGCGCTGGACACATTCTGTTGCATTTTTGCGCTCACCTCCAGACTGGCGGTGGCGCAATAAAAAGCGCTTTTATCAACAATCAGCGCATCATTATCAATATTAAACAGCAAATAATGGCCGAAACTGGGTTCCAAATAAATCTCGCCGGTGCCTTTAATGCGCGATTGGAACAAAGTCTCACCGGTCATAAACTTGCGCATCAAACCCTTGGCAATGCCGCCCTGAACCCCGGATTCCAGCTGCAAATTGCCTTTCATAAAATACAGCGCACCCGGCTCAATCAGCAGCTCGCTCCTATCCAGCGTCACCCGCAGCATCTTTAAACGGATATCGGCCTGATTGGCGAAAAACACCTTTTCGGCGACTTCCAGATCGTCGGAGCCTTTCAGCGACTTATATTGCACCACTTCCAGCACCGCACCCGCTATGCTTTCTCTCTCTACCACTTCAAAAGGATCGGTATCACTCATGATAATTACTCTTTGTTGTTAATTTATGTTATTTCCACACGATGGCATCAAGTGTCAATTATGCACAGCCAGTCTTCATATACTTAGCGCGGTGATGGATGCGGAAAATTTGAACCTAAGTCATCATATAAACCAAGGACTACAAAATTTTTAAAAACCGCAATTTAGGCCCCTCGGAGTATAGCTTTTCAAGAAAATAATTAAAACAAACTCAATTGCCCCATATCCGTAGAACTTTCATGCCATTGGTATCGAACAGGTTTATTCAATTTTTTAATTGCTCCTTCATGCTGTGCCTGTTCCAGCCAGTCACGAACCTGCAATTTGTGAAGCTGCATATAATCAGAAATTTCATCAATGCTTTTGGCATTTTCAGAACAAATTCGTTTTAGTTCTTGTAAAAAAATTTGGTAAAAGCCACCAGTTGATTCTGAATTATCACTGGCTTTTATTGCCAACGACTCTTCCATCATATTGACATTTTTTGCAGTATTTTCTGTTGGATATGCGTTATTGGTGACGGACTCAGTATTTTGGCAATGTACAAACAAACTGCTTATGTCAAGTTGCTCAATAATATTTTCACACCAACCTGCCCCTTGTTTAACAATATCCGCATTACCCGCTTCGGTATCATCGGTTGGCTTTACCCAAACAGGCACCCACGCTTTTTTAAGATTTTCAATCGCACCACTCCACGTTCCCCCTGTCTTGCCAGAATGCACAACAACAACCGCATCGGATAAGCAGTAAATGTATTTATTGCGTGCCATTGCGTTGCCGACAGCAAATCCTGCTTCTGGATAAAAAGGCGACACCAAAACCAGATTATTATTCAGCAAACTATTACGCCATTTTTGAGAAGTTGCAGCCTTTAACAAACTGTCAGCGAGTACGCCAATGACAGAACCATCAACCGATAATGCACCTAACATTGCAGTTTCATCAATACCTTTCGCGCCACCGGAAACAATATTGACACCGGCTAAGGCCGACTTAACACCCAGTGCATCTGCATATTGCAAATTTTCTTCACTCACAGTTCGGGAGCCAACGACTGCAATTCCACCGTTATTCAGTAATTGTGGATTGCCCGCACCAAATAAAAATGGCGGTGCATCATTTTTCAAACGATGTTTTAAACGTTTTGGGTAATCAGTATCTGCTCTGGTTAACACCCATATTCCTGCGCGTTGCCATTTTTCCATTGCCAATGCCAACGCATGCCCTCTACTAAGTAAGTCTTGCAAGCGATTCAAAGGTATCTTGCTGTCCTGCCACGTTGATAAATTTTCAGCAATATCCCCATTCAATAATTGTGTAGGCAATAATTTTTGCTCTTTTAACCACGCGGCAAAGCGCCCCCATTCGGTAGGAGTCAATGGTTTGACGGTATCGTGTGCCGATTTTGTAAAATAGCTCGTCAGCAAGAGCACCGCCTGTGTATTTTTACTTAGATTCATGTGTTATTCATTTGTTGATGTCGATGCCAACGCAAATGGATAAACCTTGCCACTGCCAGCTTGTTGTAAAAGTGCGGCGATAACGGTAAATGTCCAGCCTGAATCAATAATATCATCCACCAGTAAGACACTGCCTGACTTTGGTTGCTCGATTGAAAACGCACCATCTAAATTTCGGCATTGGTGAAAACGGTTTTGCTGAAGTTTTTGCGGTTCATTCGGCTTAACTTTTTTTATCACATTAACAAAGGGTAAGCCAAGTTCAGTGGCTAATCGATGAGCAAAATCAGCTACCAGTGTCGGATGTTTCAGTGAAGGTACACAGCAAACCCATACAGGGAAAGACTCTGGTTGCCATCTTTCCTTAATCATAGCCGCCGCTGCAATAACCAGCTCATCACGAAAACGACCGGCATGTTTATCATCTGCCACCATTTTCCCCCAGCCAGCATCACCCCAGCGAGACAATACCCGCCCTTCCTGCGCCTTTAAATTAGCTGGCAAATTACCTTTGAATCCGTATTTCTCAAAAGCATTAGCCGCCACTTGAATCTTAGGCATTATGGGTGATTCTGCCTGTTTGAGAAATACCAATGCCTGCTGTGTCAGACACATATTAACCTGAGTCGAAATGATAGCTTGATTAACGCACACAGCACAACGACCGCACGGCTCATCAATCTCGTCATCGAGTGCATTGCGTAAGAAATTCATCAAACACTGGTTAGTTTGTAAATAACGCTGTACTTCCTGCCACTCCATTTCCCGCTGCAAAGTGAGATGTTGAATTCGCTCGTTATCCATCACAAACGGTACCAGTGTTCTGCGCCACTGACTGTCCATTTTTATAATGGGGGCTGGATTTTCCACACTCAAAAGTTTCAGCACTTTCTCAATTTGACCGTAACGCAAATTGGTTATTTCCTCAAGCTGCCGCTGAGTCAAACCATCACTTTGCTCCAGCCGATCAATAATCTGCCTAACTTGCTGCTCAGAAGGGAATGCGGATTTACGAAAAAATTGATGAATATCGTCATCTTCCATACCGCTCAATAAAATCCCAATTGCAGACTCAATGCCACGTCCAGCACGACCTACCTGCTGGTAGTAAGCAACAATCGAACTGGGGGCTTGATAATGAATGACAAAGCCCAAATCAGGCTTATCGTATCCCATACCTAACGCGGTTGTTGCCACCAATACTTTAGCTGATTTTTAAACAACGCCGCTTCAAGACGTTCCCGGTAAGCGTTACTGTCGGCAAAATCAGGATGCTTAATATCGCCATGATAGGCACGCGCTACAATACCATGCTGTTGCAACCACACACTGACCTGTTCGGCATCACGCTGGGTTAAAACATACACAATACCTGTGCCTTGCAATGTCGGAATGATATGCGCCAACCACGCCAGACGCGCTGACTGGTCAGGCATAAGCATCGTTTGTAAGATTAAGCTGTCACGAATGAGCGAGCCACGTTGAATTTGAATATTACCCAGCTGCTTTTGTATATCGGCAATAACTCGATTATTTGCCGTTGCTGTTGTTCCCAATACAGGCGTATTAGCAGGCAAAAAACGGAGAATATTAACAATACGGCGGTAATCTGGCCGAAAATCATGTCCCCAATCTGAAATACAATGTGCTTCATCCACTACCATCAACGCAATACGATCGGCAATAGGCTGTAAAACGGTTTCCACAAATTTATCATTCGCTAAGCGTTCAGGAGAGATTAACAAACAATCTATTTCATCAGCCAGAATCTGCTGTGTCACTAATTGCCAGTCATTGGTATTGGTTGAATTCATCGTGACTGCATTAATACCTAACCGCTGTGCCGCAACAATCTGGTTACGCATCAATGCCAATAAAGGAGAAATGATAATAGTAGGCCCTAAATGTCGTTCACGAAAAATACGCGCACTGATGAAATACACCGCACTTTTGCCCCATCCCGTACGTTGAACCACCAATAGTTTCTGGCGATGGTTTACTAATGCATCAATGGCTTCCCACTGACCCTCACGAAAATCAGCTTCTGGATTGGCTAATGCTGCTTGTAATAGTTGTTGCGCACTCAATCGATTCATCTAATACCTCCTATTTTATTTTTCCGCTACTAAATATCTAGAGAATAACCTAGATGGAGTACAACAGAATCTAGGAGTGTATTTGACTTGCACCTACATGATTAGTTATTACTAAACAACCGCTGGTTATTTATTCACAACGCCACATCCCGCATCAACACCGGCGTATTAATCTCGGTGACCCGCAACCCGTAACGGATAGTCGGCGGCTGGAAGGGTTCGCCTTTAATGCTGTGTAAGGCAATCTGCGCCAGATTGGCGCCGGATAAACAGGCCATGCCGAAACCGCCGGACGGGCGAGGGTTAATCTCCAGTAAACGCACGCCGTTGACGCCTTCCTTAAACTGGATGTTGAATAGGCCATTGAGCCGGTAATGCGCGGCTAAGCGTACCGTCATGCCAGTAATATCGATATTGTTATCGATCATTTGCCCGCCGCCTGCGAGTTGCGATTTTTTGCGTTGCACAGCGCACAGCAATTCGCCGTGCCGCCCGGCGCAATCGACGCTCCATTCGGGGCCGCCCAAATGCTCCATGACCAGCAATGTGGCAAATTCAGGTGTGTTTAACATGCCTTGCCGCAATTCCTGCAACGGAATCTGGTATTCGATGCCACCAAGCAGTTGGGTGATGCTGTCGCGCTCGGTATCCAAGACCCGAAAGCCCAAGCCGAACACCGATTGAGCCGGTTTAATACACACTACGGGGTGCTTGATGGATAAATCAGCAACTGCGCTGTCGAAGGCATCATGGTCGTTGACGGCGATAAAATCCATGACTTGGGCAACATTTGCAGGCAATGTGCGATAAAACTCGGCTTTGTTATGCAGCAAGGTCAGCGTATCGAAATCGGCCACCGACAACACCTGCACACCGATTGCCTGAAAAAACTCGTGATGTTTGCTGATAAACGCCGCTTCTTTGCCCGGCCAAAATAACTGGATATTATGTTGTCGGCAAAATGCCACGCACCACTCGAGATAATCTTGTTCGTTAAGGTCGTCGGGCTCAAGATAGCTTTCATCCGCCGCCAGAAAGGCGGCGGCATGGGCGTGGCTATGGGTACATATCAGGGTAATGCCTCCGCTTGGTACTGACTGGCGAAGATTTCTAAAAACGGCATGTATGCTCGAAAATGTCTTGTTAAACCAAATTCTCATTGAGGCCTACAGGTGAATGATGATTTGCGGCAGCAAATCGTCAATAGTCCGACCCGTGCCGTTTTCACCGATTGCGTGCATTTTCCATTCGCCGTTATGACGGTACAGTTTCGCCATGATTTGCGCGGTGTGCGAGCCTTGTGCACTTAAAGTGTAACGCGCCACTTCCGCGTTATTGCTGCTGTCGACGATGCGGCAATAGGCGTTGTCGATTTCATTGAAGGTCTCGCCAGAAAAGGAGTTGACGGTAAAAACCAGCGATTTGACAGCGGCCGGCACTTTGTCCAGATCAACTTTGATTTGTTCATCGTCGCCGTCACCGGCACCGGTACGGTTGTCGCCAGTATGCACGATGCTGCCATCGCGGCTTTTTAGTTGGCCGAAGTAAATGGTGTCAACTAGCTTGTTGTTGTCGTCGAACATCACGCAAGACGCATCCAAATCGATGGCGTCGCTTTTACCGCCACTGCCAAACAAACCTTTTAACAGGCCGCCGGAAGGGGCCTGCTTGGCATCCCAACCTAAACCCATGACGATCTTGCTCAACGTGCCGCCGGATTCTTTAGACAGGGAAATCTTTTGCCCTTTTTGTAAATTAATAGCCATTAGGTACTACCTCGATTGCGTTTTTTAACATAAGGAACAGGGGACAGTGTAAACAGCTCATTTTAGTTCGCAGGGTACGCTGTGCGTACCCTAGCTAAATGACCGGTTCACTATGCGGGAAATGCCCTTTAAACATTAACCCCAAAAGAGGCGGCTAAAGGCCCTAATCCACCGGCGAAACCTTGGCCAACAGCTTTAAACTTCCACTCGCTGCCGACTCGGTAAATTTCACCGAAAATCATCGCCGTTTCAACGGAAGCGTCTTCGCTCAAATCGTAACGGGCGATTTCTGCGCCGCCTTCTTCGTTGCAGATACGGATATAGGCATGACTGACTTGGCCGAAATTTTGTTTGCGCGCTTCGGCATCATGAATCGTTACTGAAAATACGATTTTATCCAGTTCGGCAGGCACTTTGGACAATTCAACCTTGACGGTTTCATCATCGCCGTCACCCTCGCCGGTGGTATTGTCGCCCTGATGCTGAACTGCGCCATCGCCAACCACTTTATTGTTGTAAAAGCAAAAATCGCCATCTGAGCGGACTTTGCCGTCCATTTTGACCAGAAATGCGCTGGCGTCCAAATCGAATGCCGCACCATCAGTGGCGCGGGCATCCCAACCCAGACCGACTACGATTTTGTTCAGGCCGGGCGCTTCTTTGCTCAGATTAACGTTGCCGCCTTTGGTAAGTGATACTGCCATGATTCTCTCCTGATTTTTTATTAAAGTTAGATATTAATGCCGTATTGCCGCGCTAAAGCCGCCAAGCCTCCGGCATAACCTTGGCCTACTGCTTTAAATTTCCATTCGCTACCGTGCTTGTAAATTTCGCCGAAAACCATCGCGGTTTCAATTGAAGCATCTTCGCTCAGGTCATAACGGGCCACTTCGGTGTTTGAATCCTTGTTGACCACCCGGACATAAGCCTGCGATACCTGGCCGAAATTCTGTTTGCGCAGGTCGGCATCATGGATGGTGACGGTAAAAACCACGCGCTGAATATCGGCCGGTATTTTGTCCAGCAACACAATAATCGACTCGTCATCGCCCTCCCCTTCGCCGGTACGGTTATCGCCGGTATGCTCAATCGAACCGCAGGTGGATTTGGTTTGGTTATAAAAAATAAAATCGCTGTCGGCTCTGACTTTGCCGTCTTCTTTGACCATGAATGCACTGGCATCGAGATCGAAATCGGCACCATCGGTAGGCCTTACATCCCAACCGAGGCCAACCAGTATGTTTTTTAACGTGGGATCCGTTTTGGACAGGCTAATGTTGCCGCCTTTAGTGAGTGAAACAGCCATAAATCAATCTCCTCATAAAGAATGTAAAGGTTTAAGAAACAAGCCTTTTAAAACTATTTTCTCTCGACTTAGCCGTATGCAGAGAAAATATTAAAAGCCTGTCACGCCCTAACTCAACAGGCGTCAACACCATAATAACCGCTAATAAACGCCTTGCATAGCGGGACATACGACCTCTTAAACGCATTGGCAGGCTATTGCTAACACTACGCAGCGAACAAATCCATGCCCACCCCTATTGAAAACCCACCCATATTGCACCAAAATAGCGCAACAACCATAAGCAAGCGACACCTTACGCACAATAACGGTGCACAGAACCGGATAAAAGCCTAAGCCTACTCCCCATTACCGCTATCGGCCTATAAATTGCTAGAAAATCATCATCATCTTCTTACTTTAAACCCGATTGAAGCAAACCATGTACAAACGCATCCTCGACCACCTGAATGGCGCCATTTTGTTATTCGACCATGACCTTGTCCTCAGTTATCTCAATCCCGCCGGGGAAGTCCTGCTGGCCGACAGTTCGCGCCATTTGGTCGGACTCAGTGCGCATGAGCTATTTAGGTCTTCCGACCCCGCCTTATTGGCCAATTTACAACAATGCTTAAGCATGGCCGAACCTTTGGTCGACCGTGAGCTAATTCTGGACCGGATGACCCATAGCGTCACCATTAACTTTAGCGCAACGCCTTTATTAAAGGATGAGCAGGTCAGCGAAATTCTGGTCGAATTGCAGCAAGTCGATAACCAGCTGCGCATATCGAAAGAAGAGCAACTATTGACCCAGCAAAACACCGCCAGACTGCTGGTCAGGGGCTTGGCGCATGAAATAAAGAACCCCTTGGGCGGCTTACGCGGTGCGGCGCAATTACTGGATTTGGAATTGCACGACCCCGAACTGAAAGAATATACCCAAATCATCATTGCCGAATCCGACCGCCTGCAAGGCTTGATGGATAAAATGCTCGGCCCCAACAAGCTGCCTAACAAAAAGGCGATTAATATTCACGAAGTGCTGGAACGGGTCAGGCAATTGGTGCAAGCCGAATCCAGCGGCAGCATGAGCATACAAACAGATTATGACCCTAGCATTCCCGAAATACTGGGCGATAAAGACCAGCTTATCCAGGCCATTTTAAATATCGCCAGAAATGCGGTTCAAGCACTGAACGGCAATGGCCGCATCATCATCAAAACCCGGATACAGCGGCAAATGACCATCGGCCGCAAAAGCTATAAATTGGCGGTCAAATGCGACATCATTGATGACGGCCAAGGCATCGACGCCGATATGATGAAACAAATATTTTATCCGATGATTACCGGACGCGCCGACGGCACCGGCCTGGGCTTATCGATCGCCCAAGCGCTGATCAACCAGCATAACGGGCTGATTGAATGCAGC
Source organism: Methylobacter sp. (assembly GCA_047920955.1). Taxonomy (GTDB): domain Bacteria; phylum Pseudomonadota; class Gammaproteobacteria; order Methylococcales; family Methylomonadaceae; genus Methylobacter_A. Next base: position 22,668 of record JBLRXA010000016.1, read on the forward strand.
AGCGAACCCGGCCACACCGTGTTTTCAATCTTCTTACCGATCATTAGCCACGAGGAGACCGGCAATGACTAAAGCCGAAACTGTCTGGATTATTGACGACGACAAATCCATACGCTGGGTGGTGGAAAAAGCCTTGCAAAAAGCCGATATCGTGACCCGCAGCTTTTCCTCTGCAACCGACTTGCTAGATGCCTTGCACAACGACTTGCCCGATGCACTGATTACCGACATCCGTATGCCCGGCATGGACGGTCTGGAATTGTTAAGCAAGATTCAATTAAGTTACCCGAACCTGCCGGTTATTGTGATGACCGCGCATTCGGATTTGGAAAGCGCCGTGTCGGCATTCCACGGCGGCGCCTTTGAATATCTGCCAAAACCCTTTGACATTAAAGAAGTTGTTGAACTTGCGCATAGGGTCTGCATTCACAGCAGACAACAGCAAATTGAAACGACAACGTCAGAAACGGCACTGGAATCGACGCCGGAAATTATCGGCGAGGCGCCGTCCATGCAGGAGGTATTCCGCGCCATAGGGCGACTGGCCCGGTCGCACATCACCGTACTGATTAACGGCGAATCCGGCACCGGCAAGGAATTGGTCGCCAAAGCCCTGCATCGGCACAGCCCGCGCACCGCCAAGCCGTTTATCGCGCTGAATATGGCCGCCATTCCCAAAGACCTGATGGAATCGGAACTGTTCGGCCACGAAAAAGGCGCCTTTACCGGCGCCCAAGCTCGCCGCGCCGGACGTTTTGAACAAGCCGACGGCGGCACCCTGTTCCTTGATGAAATCGGCGACATGCCCGCCGAACTGCAAACCCGTTTATTGCGGGTACTGGCCGATGGCGAGTTTTATCCGGTCGGCTCCTACACCTCGGTTAAAGTCGATGTGCGCATTATTGCCGCTACCCACCAGAACCTTGAAACGCTGGTCGAACAAGGCCGTTTTCGGGAAGATTTGTTCCACCGCCTAAATGTCATCCGCATCCATATCCCGCCGCTGCGCGAGCGCAAACAGGATGTACCCTTGCTGTTGCGCCATTTTTTAAACCAGGCCGCCGTTGAACTCAATACCGAAATAAAAATCCTAAAACCCGAAGCAGAGGCTTTTTTAAGCACCTTGGACTGGCCAGGCAATGTACGGCAACTGGAAAACTGCTGCCGCTGGCTGACCGTAATGGCCTCAGGGCGGGAAGTTCATCTGCACGACCTGCCGCCCGAATTGCTAGGCGCGGCATCAGAAAAAAATAGCGCCGAAACCGGCTGGGAAACATTGCTAAGGAACTGGATAGACCAGCAGTTGATACTGCATTCGCACACTAGCGATAAACACGAAGGCGAAATCGCCAAACATATCATTCCCGCCGTTGAAACTATTTTAATTAAGGCCGCGTTAAACTTTACCCACGGCAAACGCCATGAAGCCGCTATTTTATTGGGCTATGGCAGAAACACCCTGACTCGTAAAATTCAAGAGCTGGGTTTATAAATAACCTACTAAAATACTGCGACAATATGCCACATTCCATTATCTAGGTATTTTTACTAATATGAATGCAACTCTTGAGATGCAAATTTCCTCCTCGAAATTCAGAGTTTATATCCCTCTCTATAATGCGGCCTAAACAGCCGCATTTTTTTTGCCTACAGGCCAACCTGCCCCATACTGCGACATTCTGACACGCGGCAATTTGCCACATTCCATCATCTAGGTATTTTTACTAATATAACTGCAACTCTTGAGATGCAAACTTCCTCCTGGAAATTCAGAGTTTTATATCCTTCTCTAATGCGGCCTAAACAGCCGCATTTTTTTTGCCTACAGGGCAGTGATTGCTCCTGGCAATCATTCTGCATTTCCTCCATCCATGGAGGTCAGATGTAGGCAAGGGGCGTGAGCACGACTGCATGGACGCAGGAGGTAGAGCAACGCAGGAGCAGTTGCCGAGGAGCGGAAGCTTTGCCTACAAGAATGCAGGCAAGGGACGCAAACTTTAGCTGTCACCCAATTAAAACAGCGCCAACGCTTCCAAACAGGCGGCGCGGTGTTGCAATCCGCAAGCGGGCGCAAGTTCACAGCCGGGCAGCCGCAGGCCATAAAGCAGACCGGCATTTTCAGCATCAATCAGCCAGCGACACAACTGGCTTAGGCGCGCTTCAACATCGCCCTCCGGCGTATTTTGGTAATCCAGCCATAACTCATTGCCACCCGCATCGGCACCATACTGCTTGCTGAGCAAGCCCTGACCTTTGGCATAGGCTTTCCAGTGAATCTGCCGGAGCGGGTCGCCTGCCTGATAAGCGCGGATACCGTTAAAATCATCATCACCAGCACGGTTGCTGTGCCGCTGTCCTGGCTGCTGTTGGCCGGTGCCGTCTGGAAACGGCAATGAATAAGTGCTGGGTTTCGGATAAACCAGCACGCGGCTGTCGAACCTAAGCGGCGACCAAGCGCGGAATATGCCTAAAGGATAACAGCTGGACAAAGTGACGGTAGCCATTGGCTGCCAGCCCCGTTTTTGCGTCGCCGCATACAGTGTCAAAGTCTTGCTGGCATAAGCATCCAGACTAAAAGTCTGTTCTGTTTCTAGGCTCGCATTTAAGGCCATGCGCGCCTGATTGTCCGGATTGGTCACTGTCAGCGTAAATCCGGCACTTTCTCCTGCAAACACCGGCGGCACAAAACCGGCCTGCAACACCAGCCCCGAAAGCGCCTTAAAGGTATGTAAAATGGTGATGAAAAAGAGGCTCGCCAACAAAAAACCGAGCAAATAAACCAGATTATTATTGTAAATAAAGGCAATCAGCAGCAACAGCGCAATCGTCAACACCATGCCCAAACCGCGCCGCGTCGGCAGGATAAAAACCCGGCGCTGGGTTAATTGCACCGCGCCGCTGACAGGCGGCTCGCCTTTGAAAAAACGGCTGAGCTGAAAGCGTTGTTTCAGTGTTAGCTTGGACTGTTCCACCTTTTTATATCACCGCGACCTGGCTCAAAATCGGCGCCACAATCGCCTCCGAATCGCCGATGCCCGAACGGATACGGTGCCCGGCAACCGCCGCCAACACCGCCTGCACATCTTCAGGCAGCACCGCATCGCGCCCGTCCATCAACGCCCAGGCTTTGGCAGCCGTCAGCAAGGCCAAACCAGCACGCGGCGACAGGCCGCAATGATAGTGTCCCGATTGACGGGTAAAATTGATGATCGCCTGTACATAATCGAGCAACGCCGGTGCTGCATAAACCGCCCTCACCGCCTGTTGCAAGTCCAGCAATTGCTCAACCGACATCTGCGCCGGCAAATTTTCCAGCAACTCATAACGCAGCTGCCCGGCCAGTAATTCGCGTTCCGCCCGCTGATCGGGATAGCCCAATTCGATGCGCATCAAAAACCGATCCAGCTGCGATTCCGGCAACGGAAAAGTGCCGATATGGAAGGAAGGGTTTTGCGTGGCAATGACAAAAAACGGCTTCGGCAAGGTGTATGTTTTGCCCTCCACCGTGACCTGCTGCTCCTCCATCGCCTCCAGCAAAGCACTCTGCGCCTTGGGCGTGGCACGGTTGATTTCATCAGCTAGAATCATTTGCCTAAAAATCGGGCCGAGATGGAATTTAAACTGCTGCTGGTCGGCAATAAAGACCGAGGAACCGATAATGTCGGCGGGCAAAATATCGCTGGTAAACTGAATGCGCTGGTAATCCAGACCGAACAGTTTTGCCAGCGTGTGCGACAACGTGGTTTTGCCCACGCCCGGCACATCCTCGATGAGCAGATGGCCTTTTGCCAGCAAACAGCAAACCGCCAAACGGATTTGCCGGTCTTTGCCAAGGATGATTTGATTGGCCGCCGCCAGTAGATTGTTTAAGTTGTCATTCATAATTTGGCTTATTCATTACAGAGATTTACAAGGTTGCAGAGCGCCTGAGCTATAGAAAACAGAGTCCACGAAAATTATTCGGCATAATTAATACAGTAGCACAGCTAACTGCAAGCGACATTAGCCGGTGGAAACTTTAATTTAAAACCTCAATCTGGTATCTTTGCCGCTTGACTTCATTTCCACGCAATCCATTCATTTTTATACACATCTGGTAAAAACAAAAAAAGTGCTAATGCGGTAAAATGCTTAGGGCTTATTTTTATTACCATGAAGGACATAGAGGATAAAAAACATGTTAATAACCCTTGACGTCCCCAATGATTTAGGCATTCGTCTTCGTCCTTTTAGTCAACAGCTACCCCGATTATTAGAGTTAGGCTTGCGTGAATTAACAGCGCCAAGCAGCACAGGATTTTATAGCTTAAATGAGATTTTAGAATTTCTTGCCCAATTACCCAGTGCAGAAGAGATCCTAGCTCTACGTCCCGCCCCGGCATTACAGCAACAAATAGATAGTTTGCTGGAAAAACAACGCACCGTTGGTTTAAATGCAGAAGACGAGTTGCAATGGCAACAGTATGAATATTTAGAACATTTAGTCCGTATTGCCAAAGCTAACGCCTTGTTAAAGCTAAAATTGAAAAAATGAGCCGTTCTTATGTTTCGGTTGAATTGAGAAAACAAGTATCTGAACGCGCCCAGAATTGTTGTGAATATTGTTTAATACCAGAGATGGCAGTTTTATTTGCCCATCAAGTGGATCACATTATTGCTGAAAAACACGGTGGTTTAACCGAAGCCGATAACTTGGCCTTAGCCTGTGCACTTTGTAATAAATATAAAGGCAGTGATATTGCGTCTATTGATGCCGAGGGAGACGAAGTTGTCCGGCTTTTCCATCCTCGGCGCGATAATTGGAGCGAGCACTTTGCCCTATCTAATGCCGGAATAACCCCGCTTACCGCTGTCGGACGTGTTACGGTAAGTTTATTGCAATTAAATCGTGTCGAGAGAATTGTCGAGCGAGATTTATTGATAAAAACGGGCATTTATGCCGGTGTTTTTAATAATTAAGACAAAACACTACAAGGGACTCAATTGACGGAATTAGAAAAGTTTTTCAGCAGTAATGGCGGCTTAGCAGACGTCATTCCCGGCTATCAGCCACGCGCCGCGCAAATTGAAATGGCCGAAGCCATCGCCCATGCCATTAACGCCAACCAACATTTAATCGCCGAAGCCGGCACCGGCACCGGCAAAACCTTCGCCTATTTAGTCCCCGCCATTTTATCCGGCAAAAAAGTCATCATTTCCACCGGCACCAAAAACCTACAGGATCAACTGTTTAACAAAGATTTGCCGGTGATCCGCAAAGCCATGAAAACGCCGTTTATCGCCGCGCTGTTAAAAGGCCGCAGCAACTATTTGTGCATTTACCGGCTAAAAAACGCCCTGACCTCAACGCTCGGCTTCAGCAAGGAAGACGCCGTTGCCCTGGCAAAAATCAAATCCTGGTCAAAGCGCACCCACACCGGCGACACCTCGGAAATGTCCGACGTGGCCGAAAGCAATCCGGTCTGGTATCAAGCCACGTCGTCACGCGATAATTGCCTGGGTCAAGATTGCTCGGATTACGCCGACTGTTTTCTGGCCAAAGCCCGAAAAAAGGCGCAGGAATCGGAAATCCTGGTGGTCAACCATCATTTGCTGTGCGCGGACTGGTCGATACGCGACAGCGGTTTTGGCGAATTATTGCCCAATGCCGAAGTAGTCATCATCGACGAAGCGCACCAACTGGCCGATACTGCATCCAATTTTTTAGGCATCAGCGTCAGCGCCAAACAGCTGAACGATTTGGCCAAAGACGCGCTGATGGAATATTTCAAAGACGCCACCGACCTGCCCGCCTTGCGCACCGCCTGCGAAGACCTGGAACACGAAGTGAAAGATTTGCGCTTGGCCTTCGGCATCGAACTTAAACGCGGCGACTGGCAGGACATCGAAAACAACCCGAAAATTGCCGCCAATCTAGCCGCCGTTAAAGACCAGTTGCAACGCCTGACTGAGCAACTGGAATTGGCCTCGGTCAAAACCAAAGGCCTGGATGCCTGTTTTAAACGCGCAGGCGAACTGCAGCAGCAGTTACAAATCATCCTCGAAGACAACAGCGGCAAATGGATACGCTGGTACGAAACCTATAAAAACACCTTCACCTTGAGCCGCACGCCGCTGGACATTGCCGCCGAATTTCGCGCCTTCATGCTGCAACATCAGGCGGCGTGGATTTTTACCTCAGCGACTTTGAGCGTGGCCAACAAATTCGACCATTTCGCCAATAACTTAGGCTTAAGCAATGCCGCCAGCGAAAGCTGGGGCAGCCCTTTCGATTACGCCGAGCAATCGCTGTTTTATCACCCGAAAGGCTTGCCGCAGCCCAATGACCCCGACTTCATCCCGACCATTGTCGAGTTCGCCATTCCGGTGTTGCAGGCCAGCAAAGGCCGGGCTTTTTTCCTGTTCACCAGCCACCGCGCACTGAAACAGGCCGCCGAATTGCTGGAGAAAAAAATCGATTTTCCGCTGCTGATTCAAGGCAGCCGCCCCAAAGCCCTGTTGCTGGAACAGTTTAAAACAGCGGGCAACGCCGTGCTGCTCGGCACCTCAAGTTTTTGGGAAGGCGTCGACGTCAGGGGCGAAGCCTTATCCTGCGTCATCATCGATAAACTGCCGTTCGCATCGCCCGGCGACCCGGTGTTAAAGGCGCGTCTGGATGCCATGACGCAACAGGGGCGGAACCCGTTTTTCGAATACCAACTGCCCACTGCCGTGATTGCGTTAAGGCAAGGCATAGGCCGCCTGATCCGCGACGTGACCGACCGGGGCGTATTAATGATATGCGACCCGCGCCTGTTAAAAAAAGCCTACGGTCAGATATTTTTAGACAGCGTACCGGCGATGAAGCGCAGCCGCGACATAGACGATGTACGCGCATTTTTTCAAGAAGAGACCGAACAATGAAATTATTGGCCGTAGAAACCGCCACCGAAGCCTGCTCCGCCGCGCTGTTTATTGATGGCAATATCGCTGAACGCTTTGAACTTGCCCCCAAAACACATACCCAACTGATTTTGCCGATGATTGATGCACTCATGGCCGAGGCAAATTTGAAGCCGCAACAGCTGGACGCGCTGGCGTTCAGTCGCGGCCCCGGCTCGTTTACCGGTGTGCGTATCGCCACCGGCGTGATTCAGGGCATCGCCTTGGGAGCAGAGTTGCCGGTTGTCCCCGTGTCCACTTTGGCGGCTATCGCCCAGGACTTTTTCGATCATCATGAAGGTGACACGGCCTATGTCGCCATGGATGCGCGCATGGGTGAGATTTTTTGGGGCGTTTACCGGCGCGATGCCCAAGGCTATGCCGAACTGATCGGCGACGAGGCGGTGACCCCGGCGGATGCAGTTGAATTCCCTGATTTGCAAGGCACAGGCCTCGGCTCAGGCTGGGGCGTTTACCATCAGCAATTAACCACACGCCTAACCGGATTGGTCGGTCATTATCACACCGAAATGCTGCCTAGGGCCGGTGCTGTAGCCCGTTTAGGTGCGCGGGGTTTCGGGCTGGGTTTGGCCGTCCCCGTCGAACAAGCCATGCCGGTTTATTTGCGCGATAAGGTAGCCAAAACAGAAGCGGAGCGGCTTTAGGTGGCGTAAATGCAGTAGTAAAGGAGCCACCGAAGCGAGCGTTAACTTTCCGTTAATTTTCATCCCTAATCACACATGATGAAAACGCTCAAAAACCCAACATGACCGAAGCAAGTGATTATCTATTGCCTGCCCGATCCGCCCATTACGGTATATTTGGAAGGGCAACGATGCTAAAGCATCGTTGCCCACATTGAACAAATCTCCCTGAAGGGGGAGGCCTCAAACCAACAAGGAAATTTGATGAAACAATCCAAAAGCCCGCTGGAGCCAGGCGTCCGATGGCAAAAGAATGAAACGCTTAAGGCGAAGGCGGCGATTGATAGCCACAGCAATACAAGCGGCATTTTTAAGCTTTTCCGCTGTGCGGCGGGCATGTCGGCTGCCCCCTTTGCGGCTGATGCAATGCCGGGGAATCCGTTTACCGTCCCGCTGCTTCCATGTTCTGCCACTGACGGCGATTCCCGGCTTTTCAGTTCCCGTTCCCGGGTATTGAGCAAGCAAATGTAATGGAAAACATCCGTTATCAAGCCCATTCTTTGTGTTGCCTCATAAACATCCAGCGCATCAACGGCTGGTTTTTTCCGTTCAAAAGCAACGCCAAATGAGCGGTCGCACAATGAGTTGATCTGGCGCGGCGTGCCACCGCCGCCAAATGCAATGGACAGTGCTTCCCAGCCTGTCTCTGAAATGAGCGCAGAACGGCCACCTGCCACCTGAAGGCGATGCGAGACATAGCGGCGCAAGGTATCGGCATTCATCTTGCCCAGTATTTCCAAGGTGGCGATACGTTGTTTAAACGCCTCCATGTCGGGCCGGTTGATAGTGACCATCAATTCTTCCTGGCCGAGCAGCAACATTTGCATCAGTTTGCTTGGGCCTTCTTCAAGGTTGTTCAGCAAGCGGATGCCGTTGATCACATCGTCCGTCATCAAGTGCGACTCGTCCATAATGACCAGGCATTTTTTGCCGTTGGCCTGGAGCGCCAACAGCGCCTGTCTGATGTCCCGCAAAACAAAGGTTTTTTCGCCCGATGACGGTTGCAGGCCAAGTTCTTGGGCGAGGAACAAATACAGGTTAGTGCTGTTTGTCGGCGGCTCCCCCATCCAGATCACTTTGATATTTTCAGGAAAATCGGATTTTATCATCTGGCTGAGCGTGGTCTTGCCGGAACCGATTGGCCCGATGACAACGATTAAGCCCCGGCCACTGTGCAAAGACCCGGCTATGTGTTTGCGGATCAAGGCATGGTCGCCGTGATCATAAAAAAACAGCGGATCGGGGACATTCTCAAACGGCAGTAAGTTGAGGTTAAAGTGCTTGGTGTAGATATTCATTCATGCGTCCCTTGTTTAGGCATCAACTTGACTTCAACCCGGCGGTTTTTTGCGCGGCCCTCTTCGGTGTCGTTAGACCCTATCGGCTGGGTCTCGCCATAACCGACGACCGATATGCGCTCGGACGAAATACCTTGGGCAACCACTATATCCGCTATGGCTTTCGCCCGGCGTAAGGACAGATTCATGTTGTCGAGGTAGAGCTTGCCGGTCGGTATGTTGTCGGTATGCCCCTCTATAATGATACGGCTGTCTTGGGCTGCGGCCAGATCGCCGAGAAAATTCTTAATCGTAGACAAGGCCGCATCATTGACGCCAATCTTGCCTGGGCGAAAGTTCCAGCCGCTAATGACCGCCAAGGTTCGAGGCTTGTGTTCCGGCATCGTGGTTTTAACGCTGTCAACGGCGTGTTCCTTGGTCTTGAGCCTGTCCTCAAGCAAAGCAACTTTTTCCTGCAGGTTCGCAACCATGGCCTTGTTGGCATCCTGGTCTTCAGTCAGTTTTTTGATGGCCGGGTCAGGTTCAGGCCTTGGCGTGTGCCGGGCCGACGTGTCCTGAACCGGCAATTCCAGCGCCTTAATCGTGATAAGCGCCGATAAGGCAAAAAATACAACGGACAGCCCAAGCGTAATGAAATACATAAAAATGACCCGTTTAAGATAAAACTGAGGCGCAAGGTATCGCGGTGTGCAAATATAGGCATGGAAAAGAGGGCTACGCATAGGCTCGCCGCCGCCATGTCCATTCCCTAATGAAACGATATAAGACGTGGGCCGATAAGACAATCAGTGCTAACACTTAGCCCCTATCTTTACCAAAAAAGTCCGTAAAGCCCCTTCCTTCAGGTGGGGGATGTAAGGATGCC
>JBLRXA010000017.1:0-30902 GCA_047920955.1 Methylobacter sp.
AAAGGGAAGATTTGCTACCTTTATTGGATTAGCTTATCCCGAACTGAGGTTATTTTTAGGGTTATTCGAGGAATTCTTTAGCTTGTTTTGGAAACTTACCAATTAACCACTTTAGCAGCTCAACTTGATCCCCGCCTTTTGCCCGTCTAACTTGTATTAGCAACTTTTGGGCAGAAGGGCGGTCAAGCGTTAGATTTGAAGCGCCTTCATTACATACAGAACACAACGCCCGTAAGTTTGTGGCACTATCATCCCCACCTTGCGATTTGTCGATAATATGCCCTATATGCAAGCGTGTTTTTCTTGTGGGGTCATACGGGTGCGGTTCGCCGGCAACAGCTCCGCACATTTGACAGGTAAATCCATTCCGATCAAGTACAAAGGCTCGGGTTTCTTTAGAAATTGCACGTTCAAATGCCGGTTGCGGTTTCGGGTTTTCCAAGATGTACTGCCCTGGCTTTAGATCACTGCGATCATTATGGGTAAGAATTTGGTAACCTTCTTCGGTGCGTAGCTCTCGAACGCGCCGCGCCCATTCGCTTTGATTGTTACAGATTTCCCGCAATTCTTCGGAATCCATTATCCGACCAATATTACTCAAAAAATGTTCGCGTAATTTTGTTTTTGCCCCAATTGATTTTGCCATTATTAAACGTCCTTATCCTGCCATTGCAAATAGTTTTCTAACGGTCAAACACTTATGAATTTGTGCTGCCACTGCATGGGCAACAGGAGGCGGAAAAGCATTGCCAATTTGACGGTATGCAGGCGTTTTTTTGCCCAAAAATTTCCAGTCATCGGGAAAACCTTGAATGCGTGCGACCATTTCCACCGTTAAGCGTGGCATCCCCACAAAATCTTTTTCAGGTACTTCGTTAGCAATGGTATGCCCATTAACGCCTAATGCCGCCCATGCTTTCTTGGCGCGGGTTGGCCCTAAATCGGGGCCGCCGTGTTTCTTGGAACCGCCCACGATTGTCGGCGCAATATCGTCAGCTTGTTTTGCCCATTTTATGGCGCCACCCCAGCCGCCTGCGTTCATTTGGTCGAGTAACAGCTCTCCAACAGTAGGCGGGTTATGGCCTAAGGGTGTACACCAGTGAAAGTTGGCAGCCAAATCTTTTTTAATGGCGACGATGACTACGCGGGGGCGTAGCTGTGAAACACCATAGTCTGAAGCATTCAATAAGCGCCAATCAACTACATAGCCCATACGTTGCAATTTGCGCTTCAAGGTGACGCGATAATCTTCAAATACAGCATCGAGAAAACCGCGCACGTTTTCCAGCATGACCGCATTAGGTCTGATTTCATCAACAAGGCGCAACGCCTCTGGAAACAAATCACGCTCATCATCTTTGCCTAATTGTTTGCCTGCTTTGGAAAATGGCGGGCACGGTACGCCGCCAGCCAGCAATTGAACACCTTGGTATTTTGTACCGTCGAACGCCTTTACATCACTTTCAATGACATTCCAGTTTGGGCGATTGAAACGCAAGGTTTTGCAACAATGACCATCAATTTCCACTAAGGCTTGCGCTTCGAACCCTGCACGTTCCAAGCCCAATGCTTGACCGCCCGCACCTGCACAGATTTCTACGCATTCAAATTCAGACATCATTGCATAACCCCATACCTTTTGCCTTGAACATTCAACTTTTACAAACACCTTTTCATCGCCACGCCAATATCAGTCGGCGAACTGACCACTTCAATCCCGGCCGCTTTAAGTGCCGCAACTTTGCCTTCCGCCGTGCCTTTGCCGCCGGTCACTATCGCGCCGGCATGGCCCATGCGTTTGCCCGGAGGCGCAGTTTGTCCTGCGATATAGGCAACCACGGGTTTGGTGACGTGGGCTTTGATATAGTCAGCCGCATCCTCTTCCTCGCCGCCGCCGATTTCGCCGACCATGACGATGCCTTTGGTTTGCTCATCGTCTTGGAAACGGCTCAGCACGTCGACAAAGTTCATGCCGTGGATAGGGTCGCCGCCGATGCCGACGCAGGTGCTTTGCCCCAAGCCTTGTGCGGTGGTTTGATGCACCGATTCATACGTTAAAGTCCCGGAACGCGAGACGATTCCGATGGAACCGGGCAGATGAATATGGCCGGGCATAATGCCGATTTTGCAGGCGCCGGGGGTGATGATGCCGGGGCAGTTGGGGCCGATTAATAAGGCGCCGGTGCCGGCCATTGCCGCTTTAACGCGCAGCATTTGTAATATCGGTATGCCTTCGGTGATGCAGACAATCAGTTTAATGCCGGCATCGACCGCTTCCAAAATCGCATCGGCAGCATAAAAGGGTGGCACATAAATGACGCTGGCGGTGGCCGCTGTTTCATTGACTGCATCTTGTACTGTGTTGAATACCGGCAAGCCCAAATGGGTTTCGCCGCCGCGTTCAGGGGTGACGCCGCCAACTAATTGGGTGCCGTAATCCAGTGCTTGCTGGGAATGAAAGGTGCCTTGTTTGCCGGTAAAACCCTGGCAAATTAGTTTAGTGTCTTTGTCGATTAAAATGCTCATGCGGCCTCCGCCAGTGCTACAACTTGTTCTGCGGCGTGTGCCAAATCATCTGCCGCATAAATATTCAATCCGGTATTGCTCAATAAAGCCCGACCTTGTTCGGCATTAGTTCCTTCAAGGCGCACCACGACCGGTACGGCAACATGAACCTGCTCGATAGCCGCCAAAATGCCCGCCGCGATAATATCGCATTGCACAATGCCGCCGAAAATGTTCACCAACACCGCTTTGACGCTGTGATCCGACAAAATCAACTTAAACGCTTCGCACACTTTTTCGACATTGGTGCCGCCGCCAACATCAAGAAAATTGGCGGGTTGTCCGCCTTTCAATTTAACCAAATCCATCGTCGCCATGGCCAATCCGGCGCCGTTGACCATGCAGCCGATATTGCCTTCCAAGGTGATATAGTTCAGGCCGAATTGTTGGGCTTTGTTTTCCTTTTCATCTTCCTGTTCAGGGTCTTTCATCGCCAGAATATCGGGATGCGCGGCGACCGCGTTATCATCGAAATTGATTTTGGCATCCAGCGCCATCAGTTCGCCGCTGTCGGTTTCTATCAACGGATTGATTTCAATCTGGCTGGCGTCTTTGGCTAAAAACAGGTCGTACAAACCTTGCATGATGCGGCTTAGTTCTTTGATTTGCGCGCCTTTCAGTCCCAAGGCGTAAGCGACTTTACGGCATTGATAGCCTTGCAAACCGGCGGCAGGATGTACCGCTACTGAGATAATCTGTTCCGGCGTATCATGGGCAACGGTTTCTATATCCATGCCGCCTGCTGCGGAGGCGACAAAAATAATACGTTCAGTGCCGCGGTCAACCAGCAAGCTCAAATAGAGCTCGCGTTTAATCGGGTAGGTTTTTTCAATCAGCAACGAATTGACCGGTAAGCCTTCGGCGCCGGTCTGTTTTGTCACCAAGCGTTTGCCGAGCATGTCCCGGCTTAATTCCGCCACTTCGGCCGACGTTTTCGCCAATTTGACGCCGCCGACTTTGCCGCGTCCACCGGCATGGACTTGGGCTTTCACTACCCAGCCGTCGCCGCCCAGTTCGTGGGCGACTTGCGCAGCACTTTCAGGCGTGTCCGCCCACTTGCCGTCAGGCACCGGTATCGCGTAATGCAGAAACAACTGTTTGGCCTGGTACTCATGAATATTCATTGATGGCTCCTTGAATTAACCGGCAAAATCCGGCGGGTAGTGTTCACGCAGCGGGCAACTCAATGCTACGATTAATGGCTTTTTTAAGCATTTTAACCAAGTCCCTACAAAACGCCATTTTAAAAAGCCAACATGCCGCCAAATACCAACGAGACTATCTTTCCCTGCCCTTTTTCCAAAGGCTACGGCATTCCTGCGAGGCAAGCCTGGCTGTTGCTGAAAGTTTTTCTCGGCTATCGGCTTATCCTGGCCAGCTTGTTTATGGCATTATTTTACAGCGATACCAATTCTTCATTGCTGGGCGCTTACGACAGCCATTTATTCACCTACAGCAGCCTAAGTTATTTAATAATCTCGCTCGTCTCCGGCATTTGCATCGTATGGCGACTGACCGGCTACACCACGCAAGCGCAGCTGCTTATTTTTAGCGACATCATCATACTCACCCTGATCATGCACGCGTCCGGCGGCATTAACAGCGGCATGGGCACCTTGATTGCGGTGTCCATCGCCGCCGGCGGCTTATTAATCGGGGGCCGCTGCGCCATGCTGTTTGCCGCGCTGGCCAGTTTGACCGTGTTAGGGGAACAAGTCGCCGCCGATTACTCGCGTAGTTTCGATTCGACCTCTTACGCCAATGCCGGGATGCTGGGCGCGGCCTTTTTTACCATTGCCCTGTTGTCATACATCCTGGCAAAACGTAGCGAGCAGATATTCCAACTAGCCGACCAACAACAACAAACCATCATCAAACTTGAAGACCTGAACAAATATATTATCCAGCATCTGCAATCAGGTATTATCATCGCCAATAAACAACAGGCCATACAAATGGCGAATGAGGCCGCATTACGGCTGGCTCATTTATCAGCACTGCCGACCCTGCTTAATGACATTTCGCCCGATTTGGCGGCAGCCTTTCAAATCTGGCTTACTGACCCCGAACACAACCTTGTCTTGCTGCAACTGCCGAACCAATCCGAAATCCACAGCCGGTTCATGCCGCTGCCAGCCGGACAGGACTTTTTTTACATGATCATCCTTGAAGATATTGCGCTATACAACCAACAAGTGCAGCAAAGCAAACTGGCCTCCTTAGGCCGACTGACCGCCAGCATTGCCCATGAAATCCGCAACCCCTTAGGCGCCATCAGCCATGCCAGCCAATTGCTGTCGGAAAATACCGGGCTGTCGGCGCAAGACCGGCGTTTAACCCAAATCATTCAGACCCATTCAATCCGCGTCAACCATATTATCGAAGACATATTGCAGCTTTCCAGACGGACGGATTCGCGCCGGGAAAAAATCCACTTAAAGTCCTGGCTGGACGCGTATTTAAAAAATTTTACCGCTGAACATGCGGTTAATGCTGCCGCCTTCAAGCTGCTGTATGCCGATGAATCCTTGTCTGTATTGATGGATCCAGGGCATTTGCGGCAAATTATGGATAATGTGTGCCGCAATGCGCTGAAATACGGCAAACCGGAGCTTGGCGCCATCATTTTGCGCGCCTTTGCCAACACGCAAGGCTCGTGCATAGAAGTCATCGACAACGGTTCCGGCATCAGCCGCGAACACCTAAGCCATCTGTTTGAACCGTTTTTTACCACCTCATCCAGCGGCACCGGTTTAGGGCTTTATATCTCAAAAGAACTGGCCGAATTAAATCAGGCAAAATTGAGCTATTATTTAACCGACGATAAATGCAGCTGTTTTCGGCTGTGCTTGTTGAATGCGGAACCTTACCTAATTGAATTATGAAAAAACCACTGGCACTGATTGTAGATGATGAACCTGATATTTTAGAGTTGCTGGAAATTACCCTGAACCGCATGAATGTCGAAACCTGCGGCGCCGAAAATATAGGTGATGCCAAAGCCTTGTTGCAGCAAAAAAACTTCGACCTGTGCCTGACCGACATGAAATTGCCCGACGGTAACGGTTTGGAACTGCTCGACTTTATACAAACATTGCCCGCCCCGATACCGGTTGCCGTCATCACTGCACATGGCAACATGGAATCGGCCATTTTGGCGATGAAAAAAGGCGCTTTCGATTTTGTGTCCAAGCCGGTCGATTTGGCCGCGCTTAAGCTGCTGATCAACAATGCACTCAAGCTGTCCAGTGCCACGCCTGCCCAAAACAGGCGCAGCCGTTATGCGCTGCTGGGCGACTCGGCAGCCATGCAGGACATCCGGGCAAAAATAGACAAACTCGCACGTAGCCAAGCGCCGGTTTATATCAGCGGCGAATCCGGCTCCGGCAAAGAATTGGTCGCCCGCCTGATCCATCAGCGCAGCTCCCGCAGTGACCATGCTTTTGTCGCCATTAATTGCGGCGCCATCCCTTATGAATTGATGGAAAGCGAGTTTTTCGGCCACAAAAAAGGCAGTTTTACCGGTGCCGTCTGCGACAAAAAAGGCTTTTTCCAGAGTGCGGAAGGCGGCACTTTGTTCCTCGATGAAGTGGCCGATTTGCCGCTGCCGCTGCAAGTCAAATTATTGCGCGCCATCCAGGAAAAAAAGATACGCCCGGTCGGCGGGCAACAGGAAATCCCGGTCGATGTCCGTTTGCTCAGCGCCACCCACCGCAATCTGGGCGATATGGTTCAGGACGGCAGTTTCCGGCAGGATTTGTATTACCGGATCAATGTCATTGAGTTGCATGTGCCCGCCTTGCGCGAGCGTCCCGGCGACATTCCCGGCCTGGTCGAACACATCCTGCTCAAACTGACCGGTGCCGACAAACAGGATTTGCCGACAGTGTCGCCAGCGGCCTTGGCGGCCTTGCAACGCTACCATTTTCCGGGCAATGTGCGTGAACTTGAAAATATTTTGGAGCGGGCACTGGCGCTGTACGAAGGCATCCGCATAGAACGCAATGATTTGAACCTGCCGGGCCTGGATCATGGCGACGTTAAGTCGGCGGACGCGGCGATAGAACCTGCGTCACTGGATGAACATCTGGACAAGATTGAACGCAAAGCCATCGCGGCGGCACTGGAAGCCAATCACGGTGACAAAACAGCCGCCGCCCAACAACTGGGGTTATCATTTAGGGCATTATGTTACCGCTTGCAAAAACTGGACATGGCAAATTAAAGGTTGCCTTATGGGGCTATCAGTTCAACATGGGGCAGACTTATCCCGCTTTAATTGCTGTTTTCCTTTTCCGGGAGGCCTCCATTTAAGCAGTCCTGTATTGAAATGGGCTATCCGATATAATGCAGCGGGCACGGAAAAATAATGTTTTTTTGAGGGGACGGCAATGACTGATAATAATAATGAAAAACACAAGATAGTGATTGTTGGCGGCGGCGCCGCAGGGCTTGAATTGGCGACCCGTTTAGGCAAGAAATTAGGCAAAAAGGGCAGGGCCGATGTCACCTTGCTGGACGCGTCGCCGATTCATATTTGGAAGCCGTTGCTGCATGAAGTTGCGGCGGGTACGCTGGATGAATCGGAACAGATTGAATATTTGGCGCAGGCGTACCGGAATCATTTCCGTTTCAGGCTGGGCAGGATGGAAGGGTTGGACCGGCAGAAAAAGGAAATTTATGTCAGCCCGACATTGAGCGACAGCGGCGAAGAGTTGATGCCCCGGCGCACCTTTAGTTACGATACCCTGGTAATGGCGGTCGGCAGCATCAGCAATACCTTCAATATCAAAGGCGTGGCGGAACACTGCCTGTTTCTCGATACCACCGCGCAGGCGTTTAAGTTTCAACGGCAATTAGTTGAAGCCTATATCAAAAGCCATGCCGGAAAAGCCGCCGATAAAACCCTGTCTATTGTCATCATTGGCGCGGGCGCCACTGGCGTCGAGCTGTCGGCGCAATTGCACGAAGTGACCAACCTGCTGGCGGTGTACGGCCTGGATGAATCCAGCGATGTGAAACTGACCATTATCGAAGCGGCAACGCAACTGCTGCCCGCCTTGCCCGGCAAATTAGCCCAAGCCACGCAACAGCAATTGGTCAAACTGGGCATCGACCTTAAACTAGGCCGACGGGTTATTGAGGTCACCAAAGAAGGCGTGCATACCCATGATGGCGAGATGATACCGGCAGACCTCAAAGTCTGGTCGGCGGGCATTAAGGCGCCGGACTGGATGCAAAATCTGGACGGCTTGGACGTGAACCGGATCAACCAGCTGGTGGTCGATACAACCTTGAAAACCAGCGATGACAACATTTTTGCCCTCGGCGATTGCGCCGCCTGTCCTTGGCCGGGGCATGACGGCAACGTGCCGCCAAGGGCGCAATCGGCACATCAGCAGGCATCAACACTGAGCAAATCGATCATCAACCGCTTGCAGGGCGGCAAACTGGTCAACTATGTTTATCTCGATTACGGCTCCCTGGTCGCGCTGGGCAAATACACCACGGTCGGCAACCTAATGGGCAACTTGATGGGTTCGGTCAGCGTCGGCGGCTTTATCGCCCGAATGGTTTATCTGTCGTTGTACAAAATGCACCAAGTGGCGATACACGGCTATTTCAGGACGGCCATGCTGACGCTGTCCAACCTGTTCCGGCGCAGCGCCCATGCCACGATAAAAATGCACTAGGACATGATTATAATGGGGCGCGGATCAGACGGATTTACACGGGGCTTTTAACCAGTGATTATCCGTTTCATCAGTACTATCCGTGTTCTATTTTTTGTTTCACCAAGTAGCTACTTTATTTTTTATAACCTTTACTAAAATTACAACCATGTTTGAAATTGAATACGAATTCCGCGAAGAAGATTTAATCCATTTTAATGAAATGCAATTCATGAGGAATGAAGAAATACAAAGCAATATCAGAAAAAACCGGTGGATAGTGCCGGGCATAATGGGGCTTATCGGATCGTTTTATTATTTTTATTATGGCGATATGACATCGTCAGGCTATATCGTTGTCATTGCCATACTGTGGGCGCTGCTATCCCCCAAGATTATGATGCTCGATTTGCGCAGACAGATTCTTAAAAACTACACCGCCAAAGAAAAGCTCAATATGTTCGGCACTTATACGCTGACGATTGACCCTGAACAAGCCAACTATTTGCTGGAAAAATCACCCAGCGGCAAGAATAAAATGGCCTGGAGCGAGTTAGTCAGGGTCGAATACGGCAAACGCTATGTTTATATTTATATTAGTTTGAATACCGCGCTGGTTATCCCGGTCGAAACAGTCAAGAAAGGCAATCTTGAGCAATTTGCCGAACAAGCGGACAAGATGATTGAGCGATTTGCTTAAGATCCAATATAAGGCGCGTATCGGTTAGGCGTTTTTTTTGCAGCGATGGCTTGAGTTCGCCTTTTAGAACCCATTTGCAACGACTAGCCTGACAGAAGGTAAAGCTGCAAACCAGCAAGGGCATTTTATGAAAGCAAATATCGGCTTAATCGGCCTCGCGGTAATGGGGCAAAACCTGGTGCTTAATATGAACGGCCACGGTTTTAAAGTGGCGGTTTTTAACCGCACCACCCGCATCGTTGACGAGTTTTTAGACGGCCCGGCAAAAAATACCCCGATTATCGGGGCGCACTCGCTTGAGGCGTTGGTCGAGCAACTGGACTCGCCGCGCATTGTGATGCTGATGGTCAAGGCCGGCCAGGCTGTCGATCAAGTTATCGACAGCTTGGCGCCGCTGTTGTCAGCCGGCGATATTATTGTCGATGGCGGCAATTCGCTGTTTACCGATACAGAGCGGCGCACACTGGCGTTAAAGGAAAAAAATATCCTGTATTTGGGCGCAGGCGTTTCCGGCGGCGAAGAAGGCGCAAGGCACGGCCCATCGATTATGCCGGGCGGCAACAAGGCGGCTTGGCCTGCGGTTAAGCCTATTTTTCAGGCGATCAGCGCACACGTCGATGGCCAGCCTTGCTGCGAATGGGTGGGCGATAACGGCGCCGGGCACTATGTCAAGATGGTGCATAACGGTATCGAGTACGGCGATATGCAGTTGATTTGCGAGGCTTATCAACTGATGTCCGAAGGCTTGGGATTAAGCGCGGAGGACATGCAGGCGGTATTTGCCGAATGGAACCAGCGCGAATTAAGCTCTTATCTGATTGAAATTACCGCCGCTATTCTGGCTTATCACGATACAGACGGCCAGCCCTTAGTGGAAAAAATCCTCGACACGGCCGGGCAAAAAGGCACCGGCAAATGGGCCGGTATCAACGCGCTGGATTTGGGCATCCCGTTAACCTTGATTGGCGAGTCGGTGTTTGCCCGCTGCCTGTCCGCGCAAAAAGACGAGCGAGTTAAAGCGGCGGCGGTTTTGCCAAAACACACACAGCCTTTTTCCGGCGATAAAAAAGCTGCGGTCAAGGCGATTGGCGACGCCTTGTATGCCGCCAAGATTGTGTCTTATGCCCAGGGTTTTCAGTTGATGCGCGAAGCGTCCAAGGAATATCAATGGTCGCTTAATTACGGCGATATTGCGCTGATGTGGCGCGGCGGCTGCATTATCCGCAGCCGTTTTTTAAATGACATCAAGCAGGCTTATACCGCCGATCCCGGCTTGGAAAACCTGTTGCTGGCCGATTTTTTTGCCGATGCCCTCAAGCGAGCCGATCAAGGCTGGCGCCAAGCGGTGATATTGGGCATTGAACAAGCCATTCCAACGCCGGCGTTATCGTCCGCGCTGGCCTATTACGACGGCTATCGCAGCGCCCGCTTACCGGCCAATTTATTGCAGGCGCAACGGGATTATTTCGGCGCCCATACTTACGAACGGCTAGACCAACCCAGAGGCCAATTTTTCCATACCGATTGGACAGGGCGTGGCGGCAAAACTGCTTCGACGACTTATACTGTTTAATAATTGTCCACGAAAGCCACAAAAAACCACGAGGCGCCACCGCTTATGAAAGCCGACCCCTGCACCTACACCATTTTTGGCGCGACCGGAAATTTGTCCCGGATTAAACTGATGCCGTCGCTATATCATCTCGATGCCGCAGGCCGCCTGCCTGAAGGCACCCGTATTCTGGCAATCGGTCGCAGGCCGTGGGATCAGGACACCTGGCTGGCCGAAGTCCGGCGGATGATTGAAGACAAAGTGCCGGACGATGTTGACGAGGCGGTTTTTGAGCGTTTTAGCGCACGCCTGCATTACCATCAAGGCGACATAACGCAGCCGCAATGTTACAGCGGGCTGGCGGCTCTGCTTAACGACGACAGCCATTTCCCTAAAAATATCGCGTTCTATCTGTCCATCAGTCCCTCGGATTTCGGCACGGTCATGGAGATGTTGAGTAATAATCAGTTGTTCGATGAGGAATACGGCTGGCGGCGGGTGATTATCGAAAAACCGTTCGGTTACGATTTGGACAGCGCCCAAGCCTTGCAAAAACGCATCAGCCGCTATTTGAGCGAGGAGCAAATCTACCGCATCGACCATTATCTAGGCAAAGGCATGGTGCAAAATGTGCTGGTGTTCCGTTTTGCCAATGTGATGCTGGAGCCGCTATGGAATCGCAATTATATCGATCATATCCAGATCACCCACTCCGAAGACATCGGCATCGGCAGCCGCGCCGATTACTATGACAAGGCCGGCGCCATGCGCGACATGCTGCAAAGCCATCTGCTGCAATTGCTGACCCTGGTCGCCATGGAGCCGCCGGTGTCGATGGAAGCCGAATCGCTGCGCGACGAAAAAGTCAAAGTGCTGAAATCCATCCGCCCGATTCCCCGAGAAGCGGTACACGGTCATGCCTTCCGCGCCCAATACGGCAAAGGCAACATCGGCGGCGAACGGGTCAACGGCTATCAGCAGGAAGACGGCATAGCCGCCAACAGCATCACCGAAACCTATGCCGCGATGAAGCTGTATATCGACAACTGGCGCTGGCGCGGCGTGCCGTTTTATCTGCGTACCGGCAAGCGCATGGCCAAGGCGCAATCGATTATTTCGATTTGTTTCCGCCATCCGCCGTTGCAGTTTTTTCGCGGCACCGAGGTGCAGTGCATGAACCCGAACTGGGTACTGCTCGGCATACAGCCGGAAGAATTTATCCGCATTGAAATGACCGTCAAGGAACCCGGCCTGGAAATGCGCACCCGCTCCAGCAGCCTGGATGCCAGCTTCCGCCAGCAGCATGAAAAATCCATTGATGCCTACGAAGACTTGTTGCTGGACGTATTAAAAGGCGACCGCTCGTTATTTCTGCGTTTTGATGAAGTAGAATATGCGTGGCGCATTGTCGATCCGATCCTGCAAACCTGGGCGATAGAACGTGACCATATCGTCACCTATCCTGCCGGTTCTTGGGGGCCGGAAGACAGCCGCCGCTTATTCGACAAAGACAGCCAAACCTGGCGCAGTTCATTAACCCCGGAGTGTAAATAAATGCAACAAAACAGCCGCTGGCATCATCTGGAAAGCGCAGATCAGGTCGCAGAAACTGCCTGCCAACATATTCTTAACGCCGCCGATACCGCGATTTCCGAACGCGGTAAATTCAAGCTGGTCTTGGCCGGTGGCAGTACCCCGGAAAAAGTTTATCGGCTGCTCGCCAAAGCCAACGCCGATTGGTCTAATTGGGTGATTTATTACGGCGACGAACGCTGTTTGCCTGCCGACCATCAGGACCGCAACAGCCTGATGGCCACTCAGGTGCTATTGGATAAAGTGGCTATTCCGGCGGCGCAAATTTTTACCATGCCCGCCGAACTGGGGCCGGACGTTGCGGCAGACCGCTATAAATTGGCCGTCAGCAAGGCGGGCAGGTTCGACCTGGTGTTGCTGGGCATGGGCGAGGACGGCCACACCGCCAGCCTGTTTCCCGGCCATCAACACCCGCAAGAGGAGCTGGTTCACGCGGTTTACAATTCGCCGAAACCGCCGCCGGAGCGTGTTTCAATCAGTGCCAGGGCGTTAAGCAACACGCGGGAACTGATTTTTTTGATCACCGGTGCGAATAAGCAGGACGCCGTTCAGCAGTGGCGTTCGGGCGCAGATTTGCCGGTCGCAACTATCGTGCCGGAAAATCCTATCGATATTTATATTGATAGCGATGCTCATGCCGCATAATTCCTAAACTGAAATGGATTTGGCAGCTTTAATGCCTTGGGCTCAATTTATCCTGTTTGGCCTTATGTCGCTTATGTTTATCGGCAGTAACATAGCGAGCCTGATCGGGGCGCACAGGCGTGGAGAAAGCACGTCATTCACCTTGTTTTTAGGCGGCATCTTTGGGATTATTGCCGTCTTACTATGCCCTATCGAAGGGGCATGGGTTTGGTTCTGGATTCCCGCAGTTTTAGATCCGGGCAGTTTATTTATGCTGGTAAAAATTCTGCGGGAAAACAAAAAACCGTAACAATCTGTATCATACAAATCCTGACTTATCCCCAATGATTTTTAACCTTTCACCTTAAGCTTATGAACATCGGCAAACTGTATATTATTTCCGCCCCGTCCGGCGCCGGTAAAACCAGTCTGGTTAAACAGCTGGTGGCCGACCTTGACCAACTCAGCGTATCTATCTCCCACACCACCCGGCCGATGCGGCCGGGCGAAGTGCATGGACAGGATTATTATTTTGTTTCCGCCGCTGAGTTTCAGGCGATGCGTGAGCAACAGGCGTTTTTGGAACATGCCCAAGTGTTCGATAATTTTTACGGCACCGCGCAGCAAACCGTAGAAGACAACCTGAAACAAGGCTTGGATGTGATTCTTGAGATCGACTGGCAGGGCGCCGAGCAAATCAAAAAGCTGCTGCCCGACAGCTTGTCCATTTTCATCCTGCCGCCTTCGACCGATGTGTTGTTGCAGCGGCTTAGAAATCGCGGACAGGATGATGAGCAAACCATTGCCCGCCGGATGCGCGATGCGGTCACCGAAATCAGCCATCATGACGAGTTTGATTATCTGGTGGTCAACGATGATTTTGCCCAGGCGCTGACGGAATTAAAAAGCATCATCATTGCCAATCGCCTGATTCGGCAGCGGCAATTGAATAAGCTGCGGCCTTTATTGAGCGCATTGCTTTCCTAGCGGTGTTAGCTCTGTCATTAAACGTTAATAATAGGCTGTTACGCTTAGCAAACATAGTTGGAGTCCAAAGCTAAGCTTTGAACTCCAATAGGGTCGGCGGGTGTTATTTTTTGCGCGTTACCTAAGGATTTAACGACGACTCATGAACCTAATCAGTGATAACTATGCCGTTACAATTTGAATGCCCCGCCAATGTAACGGCTGAAAAAGTCATCGCCCAATTAGAGCATGAGGCGGTCACGCAACAGCTATACCAACAGTCTGTTTGCAAAACCTATTACGACAGCTTCGACTGGCGCTTGTATGCAAACGGCGTCAGTTGCGAGTTTAACCGGACAAAACTAGCCTCATCCGTCATCGTCAGAGCCATCGACACGAACCAAGTTATCGCCGAAACGGCGCTGAAAGACATGCCCGTTTTTAGCCAGGAATTTGAACCTGGATTGATACGCGACACGCTAGCGCCCTTACTGGACATGCGCGCATTAATGCCGCTCAGCAGCGTCGACGTTGTGCAGCATCAGCTCGCCATTATTGACGACGATGAAAAAATCATCCTCCGGCTGTTGCTGGACGAGTACGGAAAGCTCAATACCCGCATACTGCTGCAGCCGGTAAAAGGCCAGCGCAAAACCGCCCGTCATATTGCCGGGTACTTAATGGCAACGCTTAATGTCACTGCCACCGATAAACCCATCCTGCTGGCCGCCCTGCACTATGACGGCCGCAAGCCGAACGATTATTCATCCAAATTAAACATCAATCTGGCGCCGGACATGCGCGCCGATATTGCCAGCAAATACATCTACAGCCATCTGCTAAAAGCCCTGAAAACCAATGAAGCGGGCACCATTGCCGACATCGACAGCGAATTTTTACACGACTTTAGGGTTGCCGTCAGACGAACCCGCGCTGGACTCAGTCAAATCAAAGGCATATTCACCGACAACATTTACGCACACTATGCCGATTTTTTCGCATGGCTAGGGCAGATTACCGGGCCGACACGCGATCTGGATGTGTACCTGCTGAATTTTGACCGCTACAAAAAAAGCCTGCCGGAAGCCATTAAAGAAGACCTTAATCCTTTATACGATTTTTTACAGGCCAAACAGCAAAAAGCCCAAAAGGAACTGGCCACAAAACTGCAATCGCCTAAGTATCGCGCCGCCTTAGCCGAATGGGAACAGTATCTTAAAGAACCCTGCTACACACAGGCATTGGGACACAACGCCAAACTGAGCATTAAAGAACTGGCCGACAAAAGGCTATGGAAAGCTTTTACGCGGGTGTTAAAAGAAGGCCAGGCCATTACCGGCACATCCGAAGCCGAAGCCCTGCACCATTTAAGGAAATCCTGTAAAAAACTGCGTTATTTAATGGAATTTTTCCAAAGCCTGTACCCCGAAACGGAGATAAAACGCCTGATTAAAAACCTGAAAGGGCTACAGGAAGTCTTAGGCGATTTCCAGGATTATGCCGTTCAAGAACACACGCTAAAACAGTTCAGTGACGAAATGATCGCACTGAATATCCCCGCCACTACTTTTTTAGCGATGGGCGTCTTGATTCAAGACCTTGATGCCCATCGATGTAACGCCCGCAACGATTTTGCCGCACATTTTGATGAGTTTAGCCGACCAGAAAACCGCACCGCTTTTAAGTTGCTGTTGGGCGAAGCAAAAAAACCAAGTTAACGCTTATTTGATATTATTGTGCGGTTCAAAATAGAATACAGCGTCGTTACCCATTTTTTACTTCATATCATCAAGGTTATAGCATTATGAAAAAATTCAAATTGATTGGCGGTTTGTTACTGACACTGTTGATTGCCGGTTGTGCAGGTGGGCCTACGCATGAAAGTACGGGTGAATATTTCGACGACTCGGTGCTGACGACAAAAGTAAAAACCTCAATACTCGGCGATTCACGGCTTAAATTGCTGCAAATCAGCGTTGAAACATACAAAGGCGTCGTCCAATTAAGCGGTTTTGTCGATTCTGCAGGTGCCGCCACCAGGGCCGTGGAACTGGCCAGAACCGTTAAGGGCGTCAAATCGGTCAATAATAGCTTAATTGTCAAATAAGCTAGCGGTCAGGACAATGCCAGCTCATGTTCATCCAACGCGCATGGCCTAAGCCCCATCGTTTCTGCCGGTGCGTATGTCGTATTTTGCGCATACAACATCGCCATTATTTCAGTGCTCAAAGCAAAATCAAAATCGACGCTAAGCTCATCGGGTTCGGCGTCATCTATCATTAAATACGGTAGCGCTTTTGCCGAAAGCCAATTGATAATCATAACAATACCTGGTGTTTGGTTAAGTTCAGCCTGATTATGCCGTGTTACGATTAAATTGATGTGACAGGTCGATGACAATAAGGTGACATTGGCCAGGATGTCTGCCCAGAGATGCTCAAAGCATAAGGAGAGGGTAGAATTGAAAAAAGCCGGCAACTATAGCAGCTAACCCTTTAAATCCGATAATTTTCGATTGCACTTATGAGTTGAATGTAAGTCACGTTTTACCGCTGTTTTTATTCTTTATCCCTTTTGAACTCAACCTGCCTGTCCACCACATCAAGGATCTACACAGTATATATAGCTGCGAGTGCGGCGCCTTGCTATCAGCGTTCTCCCAAGTTAATTGCAAGTTGTTGAAACATATATTCATCGCTAATGGGATTAAATATTGTTTTTAATTTTTTATAAGACTCTTCTCTTACAAGGATAGATACTGCTATTTCGTCTGCTGTTGATGATCTGTTTTCAGTAGATATAGAAGATGGGTCAAACTTTTCTATTACTTCAGATAATTCATCACTTTCAAGTGAGCCAAGAAGCAGCTCAAGATATTTTGCAGTACTTCTTGTCAGCCAAACCTTTATTAACCCACCATCAACATTTACACCTTGAACTTTAAAATAATACAAATTTGGATCGTTTGGTGCTGGAACGTCAAAATACGGTTGTATTTTTGCGCCCGCCGTTGTGGTTACTGAATATTTTTTTTTGCCTGTGGCGTTTTCATATATCCAAAGACTTCGAGATTCTTTACGTGCGCCTCTAGCTGGAGTTACGCTCCATTCCGCATAATAGTCTGAAATATTTGGCTTCAACATGGGTTCTTCAAAATATAAAAATTCTTCCAGAGTATCTTTCCAAAGAAGCCAACCGATACGCATATCTGCAGTGTTTGTTTTACTGTTCTTAATAACGGCTTTTGTTCTGGAGTTAATAAGTTCACCATATTGTTTAAGAATGTCCGCCATGGCTTTATTAGAATCAGATTTGTTAGGAATTCTGATGCTTCGCGTTCCAGCCGGGTGCATTTTTGTAGTTCCACACTGTTCAAGAATAGTCCCTGGTTTCGTTACTCTTAACATCTTATGCTCAACACCTAATCCATTATGATTAATATCAATATGAAGATTACTCCAGTCAGTAATAGGTATATTTTTACTATTGCAATAGACAAAATCCCAATCACCTTCTTCCATCTTTCTGCCTAGCATAGTTGCAATTTTTGCGGAGAGTAAATCTGTAGCAAAAACCTTCTGTTTAGATGTAAATACTGGTAGCGTTTTAACTGTCATTTGTTTCTTCCGATTTTATTAATGCCTCCCCAATAGCTCTACCTAAAATAGGTGGGACGGCATTGCCAATTTGAAAAGCCCTCTGCATTCTTGTGCCATGTAAGTACCACCATTCAGGAAATGTTTGTAACGTTAACAATTCACCATCAGATAGATATTGATGCTCTACATCTACGGGAGGGGTATCGCCTTGCCTTCTTCCACGAGTAGCCCATTGTTGCCTGTAGAGTTGTTTTTCAGGGATACCGAGTGGTGCAAATGCTAATTTTGCCCCTTGATGTGCACCAACAGTTGGAGAAGGTCGGTCAAAATCCCATGTAACCGGTTCATCATGTGGACGCACTACATTCTTAACCCATAGCTTTGCCTTGCTTTTATCGAATTTACCGTAAACTGGATGAACACCGGGCCAAAGAGATTCATACATAGTGACCCATGGTTTAATATCTTCAGCTGAAAATAATTCATACTGGCCATTTGCTCCATTAGGTTTTTTATGCGTAGGCGCTGGCCATTTAAATTCTTTTCCTTCACGACTTCCCACTATAAATAGCCTTTCTCGAATTTGTGGGGCTCCATAATCTGCAGCATTAAGAACTTTATAGCTACATTTATAATCAAGTTTTTCAAATTCATTAAATATTATTTTTAGAGAGCCACCAGCCTCGTTATTAACAAACCACTCTGTATTTCTACCTCCGCAATATAAGCACTCAACTTCACAGTTACTCTTACTTATAAAATCTTGGCGTACTTCAAATGGAGCTAACTTTAAAGAGCCACAGGAATTGCACTTTTGATAAATAACATCTGTTTTTGTAAATGTTATCCCTTTTACATTCTCAAAAATAAACCAGTTTGGTTTAAGGTCTTTAACAAGCCGAACAAATTCAAAAAATAAGTCCCCATTTTTTGTGCAATCCAAGGATTTTTGTTTTCCTGCTTTACTAAATGGTTGGCAAGGTGGGCCACCCGCTATACAGTACAAATCATCACCATTTAGATAACTGGAGAATTCAGAAGACGCAATAGTTCTTATGTCACCCTCTATTACTGTAGTTTCTTGAAGGTATTTTTCTTTAGTTCCGTGTTTTCTTATCCTTTTAAAGAATGATTCTTTCTCTGCTTGGGTTAGTTGCTTAAAACACTTTTGTTCTAAAGATTTATCTATAAAAGCATCTACCTCGGAACTTCTTAAATTACATAGTTCTTTATTTTTCCTAAGAGTTTCACATGCTTGCGGTTCTAATTCATTTGCAATTATCGTATTGAAGCCAGCTTGCTCTAGCCCTAAATCTAGCCCTCCTGCTCCTGCAAATAGTGAAATCAGTATTCGTTTTTGTGTCATACAGTTAGTTACTCAGATGGATTATAGTTTTACTCATAACCGACGTTCGCTTCACCGGCAAACTAAACAACCACCAGCTAAAGCTGGTGGGTTTGATTTACGGACTGGAAGCCGGAAGTCAAAAGGGGTCATACAGATTAAAAAATACGCATATCTGCATGAATTTTATTTTCTTGCTCTATAAATCTCATTAATTTATTGCTGACCGGGAATATCTGAGCAAGTTTGGGGGAATTGGTCCGAGCGGTTAACGCTTATTTTTTATAAAACTTCTTGGTATAGCACGACATCAGCAGGCCTCTGACGGTTGAAATGTCCTGTTGTTGATGAATTTTGCTGTGCGGGTCACTGAGCGTGGGCATCAGGTTTTTAGTCCCATCGGAAATGCTGCTGTTGCTGAACACCGAATCAGCGGCGCACTCGCAGTATGATTGGGCCTGCGCCATCGGGCGGGTGGAACTTTCCTGCTTGATGCAGCTGTTAAGGTAAGCCGATTTAACCGGGAGTTGATTAGCTTTTTCTCCGCTACAGGCCGATAAGCCGAGACATAAGGCGGCGATAAACACTGAAATTTTCTTGTTCATTTTTTGTTATCCATTGTGTTGGCACGGTGTTGGGCTGTGATTGATTAATAAAATAGCGGAAAAATTTTGTGCGGGTAGTGTGCCCTCATTGCACGAAAAAAGCCATGATCACGTCCAGCTATATGATGAGTGCCGACACGGTTTTTCAAGCGTCGGACAATGCGCGGAAAAATGCTAGAATTGCCGTCTTTTGCAATTCGAGACTGTCTGTTATCCATGTTTAATACCTTAAAGCTCCCCTTAGCCTCACTGAAACTGAATGTCGATTTGACGGGCTTTGAGTTCCCCGCCGCGCCAAAGTTGCCCGATACCATTTTGGGGCAGTCCAGAGCGCAATCCGCGCTGGAGTTTGGCATTGCCATGAGCAATCCCGGCTACAATATTTTTGTCATGGGCGAGCCGGGTTTAGGTCGTTTGTCGATGATTACCGGACATCTGGAGGCTGAAGCCAAAACCCACCCAGCGCCGCCGTCTTATGCCTATGTCGATAATTTCGATAATCCAAGGGAACCGGTGGTACTTGAATTGCCTGCAGAACACGGGCAAATATTGAGCAAGGATATTGAAAAATTAATCGACAATCTGCTGGCGACCTTCCCCGCCGCCTTTGAAAGCCCAACTTACCAGCAAAAAAAGGGCGCTATCGAACGCCATTACAATCAGTATTACAACAGCGCCATCGACTTGGTCGATAAAAAGGCGCAGTCCTTGGAAATCGCCTTATTTCGGGAAAACGAATCGATTTCGTTTGCACCGATCCGCGACAACAAGGCGCTAAACGAAGACCAGTTCACCCAGTTGCCGCTGCCGGAACGGGAAAGTTTTCATAAGCATGTTGAGGAGCTGGAAGAATATCTGAGCGATGTGTTGCTGGAATTGCCCCAATGGCGGCGGGCGATGGTGGAAAAAATCAAGCAACTGGATAACGACACCATCAGTCTGGCGATAGAGCCGCTGTTTGCCGAACTCAATGACAGCTACCAAAACATCGACGATGTCATCACTTTTTTGGCGGAAATCAAAAAAAATCTGGGCAATACCATTGCCGATTATCTAATGCCGGGGCGCACACCGGAACCGCAGGATAATACGACTAAACGACTGCTGCTGACCGAGCTGTACGCGCCCAATATCCTGGTCGACAACAAGCAGGAAAGCGGTGCGCCGATTATTTACGAACCGCACCCGATTTATCAAAACCTGTTCGGCCGTATCGAATATGTCAGCGATCAAGGCGCGTTGGTGACCAATTACCGCCGTATTTGCGCCGGTTCATTGCACAAGGCCAACGGCGGTTATTTGGTGCTGGACGCTGAAAAACTGCTGAATTATCCGTTCGTTTGGGAAGGCCTAAAACGGGCGTTGCAATCCGGGCGCATTGAAATCGAATCGCCTTATTCGGATTTGGGCATCAGTACCACGACGCTGAAACCTGAAGTTGTCCCCTTGAATGTTAAAATTATTTTGGTCGGCTCCCGGGACATTTATTATCTGCTGGAAGAACTGGACGACGAATTTAACGAAATGTTCAAGATTCTGGCTGATTTTGACAGTTACATCCCGCGCAACGATGAGTCGATGCAGCGTTTTATCCTGCTGATGACAAGGCAGGCGGCCCATTCCGGCGGCAAGCCGCTGACGCAGGCGGCGATTGAATGTTTAATTGAACACAGTTGTCGGCTGGCGGAAAACCAGCATCATTTTTCCGCGCGCATTAAAGATTCGATGGACATCATCGCCGAAGCCAACCTGTTTTGTCGCCGCGACCATCAGCCGGTTTGCGACCGCTTGCATATCGAACAGGCCTTGAGCGCAAGAGAACACCGCAACGGCAGAATGCCGGAAAACATCCTCGAAGAAATGCTGGTCGGCACCATTTTAATCGACACCGAAGGCGAGGCGATGGGCAAAGTCAACGGCTTGACTGTGCTGGAGGTTGGCGGCAGCAGCTTCGGTGCGCCGGTGCGCATTACCGCCAGCGTCCATCCGGGTTCGCGCGGCATCGTCGATGTCGAACGCGAAGTGGAATTGGGGCAATCCATCCATTCCAAAGGCGTGATGATCTTGACCGGCTATTTGGGCCACACCTACGCCCAGCAATTTCCGCTGGCCATTTCCGGCAGTATCGCCATCGAACAATCTTACGGCTACATCGACGGCGACAGCGCGTCACTGGCCGAATTGTGCTGTCTGATTTCCGCGCTGACGCGGACGCCGATTAAACAGACTTTCGCGGTGACCGGCTCGATTAATCAGTACGGCGAAGTGCAGGCGGTCGGCGGCGTGAACGAAAAAATCGAAGGCTTTTTTAGATTGTGCAAAGCGCGTGGCCTAAACGGACAACATGCCGCGATTATTCCCGCCGCCAACAAACGCAATCTGATGCTGAAGCAGGAAGTGATTGACGCCGTGGCGCAGGGCTTGTTTGCAGTTTATGCGGTGTCCTGCGTCGATGAAACCTTGGAGCTATTGACCGGACAAGAGGCAGGCGCTGTCGACAGCGAAGGCTTATTTCCCGAAAACAGCCTTAATTTTAAAGCCATTTCCCGGTTAAAGGAGATTTCGGATATGGCGGTGGATGAAGATGAGGATGACAAGGAGGAAGGGGTTTAGATTGTTTTCATGCCTTGTTCGCAAGCTAAAGGCCGGACGGGGCATGTTGCCCCGTCCGAAACGTTTTATGTTCGCATCAAAACGTTGCAACGGGGTACATACCCCGTCGCGCGTTCGGAATCTCTAGGTTCTCACATCCCTGCCAGAATGACGGTGTCCCGGAAACCGCCCTAAAAATCCACCACCACCCCTAACCTGAATTCGCGTCCCCGGCGGAAGCTGCGGGCGATTTGGTCGCCTTGCAGCACGACGACGCTGTCATCCAACAAATTGCGGGCATTTAAGGTTAGCGAGACATGATCCATGACTTTTTGGCGGTAAACAAAATCAACCTGATGCACCGGCTGGTCGTATTTGTCCGGCGCACCTAAAGAACCGACTTCGGCGATACGTTTGCCGTAGGTGTTGTACAACAGGGTGGCTAAAATGCCGTTATCGGGGTTATCGTAGCCGACTTGGAAATTGAAGACATAAGGCGAGTGGCCTTGTAAAGGGCGGAAATTAGTGGTTTGCGCCACCATGTTCTCAGGCTTCAATTCGATTTCCGATTTTGTCCAGGTGTAGTTGGTCGAGACATAAAAGTTTTCCAGTTCGGGATGGATAAAATCCAGATGTTTCATGATTTCAGCTTCAAAGCCGTACACGCTGGCGGTTTTGGCATTCTGCAAGGTCAATACGCCGCCGGGGCCGGGCAATAAAATCAGCTCTATCGGATTGGCGATGTCTTTCCAGAAGGCGCCCAGCGTCAAACTTTCATTGGAAGAAAAATAATATTCCCAACGCAGGTCGTAGCTGGTGATTTCCGCCTGTTCCAAATCAGGGTTACCCAATGTCTCGCGGTCGCTGGCAGGGTCGAGGAACGGTGCGGGCGATAATTCGCGAAAATCCGGGCGCGAAATCGACTCGGAATAACCGGCCCGCAGTTGTTGTGTGTCGTTAATCAGCCAGGTTGCCGCCGCTGAAGGCAACAGGTCTTTTTTAACCAGTTTCGATTCTTGCGGCGCGTTATTGGGGTTAAACATTTCAAAGGTTGACACCCTTTGGTTGTTGTCTTCCACCCGTAAGCCGCCGGTCAGGCGCACGGTTTCAAATAGATTCAAGTCGCCTTGTCCGTAATAGGAAAACAGCTCTTGGGACGCCTCGTAATTGTCGGTGGCGCGGGTGGTTTCGCGTAATTGGAAGCCATTGGCACCCATGAATTGGGGGCTTAAAATCTTTTCTAGCGAACCTAAACCCAACACATCCTGACGTCTGGAATCGGCACCTTGTGCGCCAAAACTAAAACGGCGTATTTCCGATTCCCGGGTGCGCGACTGGTCGATAAAGCCGCTTTGCAGTGTCAATTGATAGTCGGGATGTATGTCCAGCGGCAATTTGGCATCGAAGCGGAAACTTTGGTCGTTATCGTCCAATTCGGAAAAATTAACCTGGTTGCTGTCGGCGCGGCGGGTAAAAAAGAAATCGCCGCCGCCTCCGGGGATTTGGTCGAAGCGGTACGAGCGCTCATAAGGCGCTTTGCGGCCTGCGGCTGAGCGCGTCCACAACCAATTGGTTTCCAGATTAGCCAACAAATCCCAACGGTGTTCGCCGCCGATTTGGCCCACCAAGAGGCTGTTTTCCATGTATTGCAGCTGCGAGCGACGGATGACGAAATCTTCCGATTCCGACCAGCCTTCGGTAATACGCGCTTCGTCCAGCGTTTGCCGCAAAATCAGCGAATTGCCGTAAAAGCGGTGGTTGTCGGTATAACGCGCTTCAAGTCCAAGATAGCCGCTAAGATTGGTTTCGCGTTCGGTGAAATTAACGTCGTTATCGACTGTCATCTCCAATTTGTTGCCGGTAGTCGGCGCATAGAAACGCTGTATTTCGTTTTGGGAATTCCAGCCGTCAGTCCAGCGCAAAGACGTGGTGTAGCCCAAGGTGAAATCGCCATTATGAAAGGCGTCGCCAATGCCTAAGCTAACGCGGCTGTCAGGGCCTATCGGCTTGTTGTTAATGTCCCAAACGCCCGATAGGTCATTACCCATGGTTTGCAGTTGGCCTGTGCTGAATCCTTTCGGGTTAGTCGGCGCGAGAGGGCTGAGCTGAACCCCGCCTGCGGTAGCCGCGGATAAAGAGCCTGGCATTTTTCGGGTGCCGTCGTCGATGCCGAACATATCGGTGCTGCCGCCTTGGTAACGTAAGCCGTCGTCAAAGGTGGTGCCTTCGGTGATGCCGAGTTGATAAGACAATTGGGTGAAAAATTCATCGGGTACGGTTTTGGTACGCAATTCGACGGTACCGCCGGCAAATTCGCCGGGTCTGTCAACCGAATAGGATTTTTGTATCATCACGCTGTCGATCACCGTGGTCGGGAATAAATCCAACGGCACTACGCGGCGGGTCGGGTCGGGGGACGGGATGGATGCGCCGTTTAACAGGGTGCTGGAATAGCGTTCGCCCAAACCGCGCACATAAATGAATTTGCCGCCAATCAGGGTCAGGCCGGTCGTCCGTCTTAGCGCACCGGCGGCATCGCTGTCGCCGGAACGACTGATTTGTTCGGCACCCAGGATATTGGCGACCGCCGAGGTGGTACGCTGCTCTTCTACAATCGACGCCAAACTGCCTGCGATATGCGGTTCAAGCACGACATGCTCAGGTAATTCAAAACCGGCTGGAGTCAATGCGAAGGTTTGTGTAACCGTGTCGTTTTTGGCGACGTTAATGCCGTCTTTGACTT
The DNA here is from genome assembly GCA_047920955.1 of Methylobacter sp. GTDB lineage: Bacteria > Pseudomonadota > Gammaproteobacteria > Methylococcales > Methylomonadaceae > Methylobacter_A. The sequence goes on from JBLRXA010000017.1 coordinate 24,557, forward strand.
GCGCACTGAAGTCGGGGTGCATGATGGAAAGGCTGTAATCACCGGCTGGGACTTCAATGGAAAATGCGCCGTCCTGTCCGGTGCGCAGTTCGTTGGCAACGCCGCTGATAAATATTTTCGCCCCTGCCACCGGTTTTTTGCTTTCGGCGGAAATGACGCTGCCGCTGATAAAACCTTTGCCGTCAACTTTCGGCTTTTCCGCCCCGGGAACTTGGACGAATTTCTGCTCTTCATTAGACGTTTCTATGTCTACCGACGCTTCGCGGCCATCGGCGTAAGTGGTGATGATAACCTGGACATCTTCACCGTCAACCAAGGGCAATTCCAGACTGACCAACTCCTGCTGGGCTTGCTGAAAGCGCAAAAGATGCTGGCCTGAAGGCAGCTTAATGAGCGCATAACCGTTGCCATCGGTGACCGCTTGATGACCAATTCCGGCGTTCAATTCGATATGTGGCAAAGGTTTACCATTACCAAATATATACACGGAAACATTGGCCTCTTCATCAGCATAAGCCAGCGAAGACGCGCAAAAAGAAGCGAGCAGTGACGCCAATCGGTAACGGCGGTTCATGGAATTTCCTTGGTCGTTGCAGTTTGTTTTGGATAGGGTGGAGGCCGGTCAGTTTTGCCGGGCTACCTTTTTCAGTACAAAAAGGGTGCGTACAGCCATCAAACCGCGCTGCATTTTAGCGGTTCTTCTTCACATTCCTGCATCAGGCGGCGCAGCTCAACCGCGCGCTTGAACAAGCCGGCTTCTTTGATCGGTTCAAGATGCAAGCGGGTTTTTTTGAAATCGCCGACGGAAAAAGCCGCATAAGCCAAGGCATAGCGAATATTTTCGTCGTTTAATAAGCGGGCACGGTTTAACGCGGTTTCCATGCCGATGATTTTTTCGTATTGCTGCAAGCCCAATAAAATGGCCAGACGCTGTTTTAATTTAACGTCCTGTTGCGGTATCTGTGCGTTTAAGGCCAAGGCCCGATACAGGCGGCCTGCACGGCGGTAAAGTTCGGCCGCTTCGCTGATGAAGGCAGGGTCGAACACGGCGGCTTGCTCCATAATGACAGCAGCCGCATTGACCATGCCTTGATCCAAATAGGTATGCGCCAGCACTTTGGCTATCGTGGCATGAGCGGGATAATGCAAACGCGCCACTTCCAGTATCGAGGCCGCGTCTTTGTATTGGTGGCTCAAGCGTAAGGCATTGCCGATGGCGACATAATCTTCAGGTTTCGCCTGCGAACGGCGCAGGTACTCGCGGCCTATTTCTGCGCCCAAGCGGTACAGTTCCATTTCGATGGCGTAAAAGGTTTGCCGCCGGATAAAACGGAAATCATTGGGGAACAGTTTGTTGCCTTGGTGCAAGGCTTGCCAAGCCGGTTCTTGTTGCTTGAGCAGCCAATGCGACTGGGCTTTCATCTCCAGCAACGTGGGGTAGCTTTTGATGTTGTTGCCGGACAAGGTGATGGCTTTTAAGGTTTCTTCGTATTCTTCCAGGCCGAAGTGCGCCTGCGCCAGATAAACGAAAATGACCGGTTCGGTTTGCCCCAACTCAACCGCCTTATGGAAATTGGTTTTAGCTCCGGCCAAATCATGCAAACCCAATTGCGCCAGGCCAAGCACGGTGTGATAGCGCATAAAATCGAAGTCTTTTTGTTCCAGATCGATGTTTTGCAGGGTTTTTAATGCGCGCTCATTGTTGCCGTCCTTAACCAAAATGGCCGCCAAGGTGAGGTAATCGGCTTCGGCTTCGTTGGTTTTTTTGGCCGCGTTTGCCTGCATCGGTACTAACAAAGCGCACAGCAAGAGCGTCGATATAAGCGTTTTCTTTAACATGGAGTTCACTCTAAGCTGAAACGGATGTTTTGTTTGGCCCATGATTTCACCGGTGCGCCTTGATATTGCGCCGGTGAAAAGCGCCAGCTTTTAATACCGGCTACGGCGGCTTCATCGAAAACACCGGCAGGCGAGGATTCCAACACTTGCACCTTGTCCACCGAACCATCTACGTCAATCAATAACGACAGCACCACAAAACCTTGGACGCCGCGTTTTTTCGCCGCTTTCGGATAAATGAAGCGGCCACGCGTTTTCGGCTGCGGTTGCGTATCGACCGAATCTTCGGTCATCACCGCCGCTTCGGTTTTGCCCAGCAAACTGTCGTCAATACTGGCCATATCGCTGCCAAAACCCAATAAACTCATATCGATACCGGACAAAGACGAATCCAAACCCGAAATCGGCGGCGCAGGTCTTGATGCCCGTGGGCGCGGTTTAGGCTTGGGCTTTTCGACTTGTTTTTGCGGCTTGGGCTTTTCCTGCTTGATAATTTCCATTTCTGCCGCCGGTTGCGACGGCGCTTTGTCGAAGTCATCAATAAAGCGGTTCATCAACACAACAATGCCGAACACCACAATCGGCCCTAGCAGCATACCTATGCCGCCGGTCACATATTTGACCCGGCTTTCGATTAACACAGATGAGGTCACGAATCAGCTCCTAGCCCGCTTCTTTTTGGGTGGCGACACCGACATTTTTAGCGCCTGCCAAACGTGCCTGATCGACCACTTCGATGAGTTTACCGGCGGGTACACCTTCGTCGGTGACTACCAGAATACCGGCGTCGGCAGAGGCTTTTAGCAAATCGCGCAGTTTGCTTTGTATCAGCCAAACACGGATCGGCTCGCCGTCGAGGTAGGTATCGCCCGCCTTGTCGATATACAGGCGCACGGCCTTGGTCGATGCCGGTGCCGCGCTGGAGGCGCTAGGGCGCTCAAGTTCCAGTTTCATATCCTTAACGAACGTGGTGGTCACCATAAAAAAGATTAACAAGATGAAAACGATGTCAATTAAAGGTGAAATGTCCAGGGCGCCGCTGGTATCGGATTTTTCTCGAAATCTCATAAGTCTCTTCAGGCAATAGGTTTTAACGTGCAGAAATGCACAGCAAGTCTTTCAGTTGCGCCAGTTCCGACTGGATACGGCGTTGTTTACGGTCTTGCACCGACTTGATCAGCAATCCGGGGACGGCGACAACCAATCCCATTTGGGTGGTGAACAACGCTTGCGAGATGCCGCCTGCAATCCCCCCAGACTGGGTAAACAAAGCCATTTCGGCCAGCGAATCAAAGGTTTCAATCATCCCCGCCACTGTGCCTAACAAGCCCATTAACGGCGCAATCGCGACTACGGTGTTGATGATGGCGCCAAAACGGACGAGTTCTTTTTCGTATTGGTAAAACTCGCGATCCAGATAACGGCGTAAATCGCTGACGCCACGTTTTTTTAATGCCACCCCAAATTGTGCGGCTTCTTCAACGATGTCAGCAGGTTTTTTATCCCAACCGGCCAAGTTGCGTTGAGCCAGCTGCCGCGCACTGAACTTGCCGCTGCGGCGCAAAATCCAAAAGCGATAACCCAGGCAGTACCACATCAGCGTGGTCGCAAGCATCAACGGCGGCATGACAAAGCCGCCCGCCTCAAAAAAGGTTTTTACTTCGGTCAATAAATCCAACATATCGAACATGGTTTCAGCCTCGTTCCAATAAACAATAGCGGGCTTTAACTGCTGGCATAACTGACGTCGCTTGGCATGACATCGGGTTCCGCCCATTTACGCGGAGTCTCTGTCTTCACTGGTTGGACTGGGGGCAGCTCGCCATCCAGTATGATATTGCTGGCTTTTAAGGCCGATTCTTCCAAATCGCTCTTAATTGATTCAGCCCAGCTGTTTAACAGAGTACCCAATAGCACCCCCGGAATCGCCACAATCAGACCTAACTGCGTGGTGACCAAGGCGATAGAAATACCGCCGGATAACATTTTAGGGTCGCCGGTACCGAATTCGGTGATGATGTCGAAGGTTGAAATCATCCCGGTCACTGTGCCTAGCAAACCCAGCAGCGGCGACACCGAAGCGATAACTAAGATCGTTGAGCCGAAGCGGTTTAGCACCGCGAATTCATGCAGCAAGGCCTCGGAAATGACGTCTTCCATGTGGTCGCGATGGACATTGGCATTTTCCAGCGTCGTACTTAACAGGCGGGCAAAAGGGCCGTGCTTTTTTTGGCAATAGGCCAGTGCCTCCTCATCCTGATCCTGCTCCAGCAAACCAAACACTTCGACACAGGTTTTTTTGGCATTGGCGCTGTTGAAATACAAAATTGCGCTGCGCACCGCTGCCAGGATGAGCAGCAGAACACCTAACCAGACAATTACCCAGCCCACCAAGCCGCCGGATTCGATAATATCGATGACGGTTTTTTCAGCTACGATATCAATTGCGCGCTCTTTGCTTTCAAACAAAAATGTTTTCAGTAAGGGCGGGTTCTGTCCGTCCAGCAGACCTTTGGCGACGCTGTCTGCGACCTCCGGCCACAGGCGAAAACGATTATTGCCGGCAGGGATTAAAATGCCGCTGCCTTGGGCGCTGACGCCATAAGCGGCGATGTTGCCGACAGCGACAATTTGACCCTCCACTTCGGTGCCGTCGAGCAGAAAAAATTTGTCCGGGTTGATACGCACCGAACTCAGGGTTTTCAATAATTCGTAGGCTTCGCCAAACAGCATGCTTATTTTGGCTTCGTGGGCGCCGTCGGTAAAAGCACTGTTTTTTTCCAGCGAACGGCCGTAGTTTTTCAGTGTGCCATTAGCTTGCGAATAGGTCATTTCCAGCAGTTCGCTCCGCTCATGCAGGCTTTCATCCTTATGTTCAGCCGTGGTCAATTGCGTCCTTAAACTGTCTTCGCGGTTCGACAGCTCCAGATTTTCCCGCTCCAACGCGCTGATGCGCTGGCTTAAACCCTGTTCAGCCTGTTTACTTTTGTTGCGGAACTCGCCTAAGCGGCTTTTCAGCTCGTTTTTTTGTTCGCTCAAAAACGCGAATTCACGTTTATAAGCGGCGGCCAGCGTTTCCGCATCGGACACCGCCGGTTTTGCTGCACTGGCAGGCGCAGGCGTCGCGGGCGCAGCAACAGGCTGTTGTGCGGCGGCGGCAGCAGCAGGTTGTTCGCTTGCGTTCTCTGCTTGTGTCAACGGAGTAGCCAGAAGCAGCGCCAGACAAATGATAGTGTGCGATAAATGCTTCATTTTAAAGCTCCAGTGGATTAGGCAATTCGAAATAGCCTTGGCGGATTTGTTTTCTTAGCGAATCGAACAAGGTATTAATTTGTTGTTTTGACGTGGGATCAACCGCCTCGACAAATTGCCAGGTACCGGCTTTCTTTTGCGCCATGCCGACTTGATTGTCGCTGGTCTGGAAATAGATAAACATGGAGCCGAGCTTGGCAATATCGGCCAACAGGCTTTTGCCGTTGAGTTCGATCGTCTGGCTATAAACGCCGTTTTCACGGGTCAGGCGAATTTCGTCTTCAATGAAAGCCCAGATGCGATTAGCCGCCCGTTTAGGGTCGAGACTGCCGTTCTCAAGCTGAGACTTTAAACTATCGATTTCGCTTAAACGCTCGTCGATTTTGAACGGTAAACTGCTGGCCACCACCTCACGCAAATTGCCCAGACTCGACAGCACCACCGGCATCAACGCCTCATCGCCGCTGAGTGCAGCCTGCTTGGTCTCCTGCAACTTTTGCACGGCTTGGTCTAGCTTTTCCTGCGCCAATTTCTGGCGGCGGTTTTCCACACTGAGATCGGACATTTGCGAACCCAGCGAGTCCATTTTGCTTTTATGGTCTTGTTTTTCTATATCGAGCTGGTTCTGTAACTCTTCCACCTCGCCGCGTATTTGTATCAGCGATTGGGTCAGGTTATCGAACGATTCGCCGTAACTGGCCGGAGCCGCCAAAAGCAAGCCGATCACTAAATAAGCACTGCGCCCCCGTTGTTTAATCATCATTATGTGTACCCATACAAACCATCAATACCCGTCAAGCCAATCAAGGCGAACCTTGAAGCGATATAAGTTGAATCCAGCAGGCATTGTAGGAGGGGAATATTGCAGTTGAATTACGGATTGATGACAGGAGTGTGACAAACCGTGCGCTTGCGGCGGTTACTATAATGAGGAGATAGGGGGAATCAGGACTGACCAAGAAAAAGCGGCATAAAGCACTGGGTTTAGCGACCCTTGGTGTGTCGCGTACTCAGTTCAATCAGAAGACGACAAAACAAGACTGAGACTCGCTATAACACCGTCAAATGATCGCCACTTCGGTATGAACCAAATCACCGCTGCGTTGCAACACAAAATAACCGCGTCTTAACGCTTCTTTTTTGGCATCATCATTAATATGAAATGACGCAATGGCAACGTATTGCTTGTAGTTTTTGTAAATACTCGATGTTCAAGTTTTTAACCTGAGAAAACCAGCAGGGAAACAGGTAAGCT
>JBLRXA010000018.1:0-30231 GCA_047920955.1 Methylobacter sp.
GGGGTAAGGAAGAAGAAAAGCGGATTATTGCCCGTAGCCTGCTCGATGTGCTTGATGATGCCGTGATAGCCGAGAGAACCGGATTGACGCTTGAAGTTGTGCGGCAATTACGCATGCAGTGAACAAGGTGAGTATAGCGGACCAAGATAGCCATAAAATTTAAGGCGACCGCTGTCTTGTTCGTTATTTTATATTTTTCGGAAAAAAGTAATGAACTCCACGAAAGGCACGAAACACCCTACTCTTATTGCTTCTTTCGTAACTTTCGTGGAATCTATTTTTCCTGTAGGCCGCGATTATTGTATCCTTGGATGGACTAATTGGCTCACGGTGCCAGTGTTACTGCAGTAATTGCATAACCGACTGTTTGGATTGGTTGGCCTGCGCCAGCATCGCCGTACCCGCTTGTTGCAGTATTTGCCCTCGGCTCAAATTAGCTGTTTCCATCGCAAAGTCAGTATCGGTAATCCGTGAACGAGCCGCCGATTGGTTCTCGATAGAGGATTGTAGGTTAGAAATCGTAGTGGTAAAGCGGCTTTGCATAGCACCTAATTTGGCTCTTGAGTTATCGATGCTGGCTATAGCATTATCTAAAGCGGTAATTGCTTCCAGCGCACCAGTCGCAGTCGCATCACTGCCGATAGAGGCATCGGTAACACTGGTAATAGTGGCTGCTAAATCATCAATTTCGATCGATATTTGGTTGTCAGAATCGATATTGGCGCCAATCTGAAAGTTTACGCCGGGTGATAAAGAGCCATTGAGGATTTTTTTCTCATTAAATTGGGTATTTTCGATAATCCGGGTCAGCTCAAGGTTCAACTGCTGGAATTCCGTCTGCATTTTCTCCCTATCGCCTGGATTCACGCCTCCATCGTTAGCTGACTGCAAGGCCAAGTCGCGCATACGTTGCATGGTGTCGGTCAATGCGCCCATCGCCGCTTCAGCCGTTTGCGCCATGGAGATGCCATCATTGGCATTCCTCGCGGCAACGCCCATGCCGCGTATTTGCGAAGTCATCCGGTTGCCGATTGCCAAGCCCGCCGCGTCATCTTTGGCGGAGTTAATGCGCAAACCTGAGGATAAGCGTTCCATAGTGGTGGAAAGGTTATCGTTAGTCTTGTTTAATTGGCGTTGACTGTTGATCGATGCAATGTTTGTGTTAATGACCATGCCGCTCATTGTTGTTCTCCTGGTAGAAAAATAAATTATTGTCGAAAGTTATTAAGCTATTTTTGTGCCAACAATAAAAATAAAATTAAGCTATTGAATTTAAATATATTTATTTTATTTTTATGATGGGGTCGGTTTTTTGACTCAGATGGACATTAATCTTTTTCAGTGGGTGACAGTTTTTCGCCGCTAGGAATATGGCGTTTTGTCATCTTGAAATATCGCCGGGGCGCGGTGATAATCCATTAGCCTCTACTTTAATTTTTACGCGCCGCTGCTATGACGAACTCACCTTACCCTGATGACTGGCCGGACATTAACACTAAGCTCTACAACCGGTCGGTGAAGCTGTTTAGCGCGGTAAAAAATATGCTCAGTGTCAGGCTTGAGCTGCACGCCGATCCGCAGTTTTTGGAAGGCGATATTTTTTTGTTCAATCATTTCTCCCGCTTTGAAACCTTCATCCCGCAGTTCCTCATTTACGAGCAAAGCGGCGCATACAGTTGCGCGATTGCCGCTGGCGAATTCTTTAAGGACGACACGGTGTTGTCGCGGTATTTAAAACATGTCGGCGTGTTTCCGCACAATCATGAGCGGTTGTTTGCGCTGCTGGCCGGGCAGATTTTGCGCGGCCGCAAAGTGGTTATTTTCCCTGAAGGCGGGATGGTCAAAGACCGGCGGGTGATCGACAAACGCGGCCATTACAGCATTTATTCGCGCATCACCGGTAACCGGCGCAAGCTGCACACCGGGCCTGCGGTGTTGAGCCAGGGCGTGGAAACGTTTAAAGCGGCCATCCGCCATGCCCATAGTCAAAACGATATCGCCTTGCTTCGGCAATGGAAGGATGCCTTGCATATTGACAGCATTGACCAGCTGATTGCGGTCGCCAATAAACCGACGTTAATGGTGCCGGCCAACATCACCTTTTACCCGATCCGTTCTTCCGAAAATTTGCTGTCCACCGGTGTTGAACTATTTGCAGGCGGTTTGAGCTTGCGCCAATCCGAGGAATTGCTGATCGAAGGCAATATCATGCTGAAGAATACCGATATGGATATACGCCTAGGCACGCCGGTTGATCCTTGCGGCATCTGGGACTGGCGCATCCGTTATCTGATGGGCAAAGTGGTGTCGGAAATCCATACACTGGATGATGTGTTTACGCTGCATGCCCGACCCAAAAATTGGCGGCAACGTTTATTGGGCGCGTATTTCACTAAAAATGCCCAATGCTCGCGGGATCGGTACATGGAAGGGATTTATGCCAATGTCACCATTAATCTGAGCCATTTGGCGTCAACACTGATTATGTATAACATCGGCCTAGGGCAAACACAGATCGGCAAAGACACCTTTTATAGCATTTTGTATATTGCCATCAAGCTGTTGCAAAAAAATACGGTGATTCACTTGCACCGAAGTCTGCTGAATCCCGATGATTACAGCGATTTGTTTAAATCCACGAATAAGCGGTTCGAGCAGTTTATCGGTGCCGCAAAACAGGCGGGTCTGATCGACGAAGACGAAAACAGTTACCATTTTTTGCCTAAACTGCTGATTGAATCGGACTTTGACAGCATCCGCCTGGAAAATCCGATCGCCGTCTACAACAACGAAGCCGCGCCCTTGCGCACGGTGCGTGACACCCTGATTGATGCGATGGCCGAATGCGCCAACGCCGATAAAGACAAAGTGGCGGCCTGGCATTTTGAAGACGAATGCCGCACCTTGGCGTGGGAAAAACAGACGTATACAACACCGCTATTTGACGATATTAGCCAAGAGGAAATGGCGGTTGCTGATCCTTCGCCTTTTTTCATCCAACCGGAAGTTGCCAACGGCTGCGGCGTTTTGCTGATTCACGGCTTGCTCGCCAGCCCTGCCGAATTAAGGGGCTATGGCGACTATTTGGTGGGGCAGGGTTACACGGTGTTGGGGATTCGGCTAAAAGGCCACGGTACGTCGCCTTATGCTTTGCGCGAGCAGAGTTGGGCGGATTGGTATGGCTGTGTGCAGCGGGGGTTTAATATACTCAAGGCGCATTGTCCGCGCATTTTTGTGGTCGGTTTTTCCACTGGCGGCGCGTTGGCGTTAAAGTTGGCGGCCGAAAAACACCCGGAAACGGCGGGTGTCATTGCCGTTTCGGTGCCGTTAAAGTTTATGAATCCCGCTTTTATGCTGGTGCCGCTGCTGCATGGCACCAACAAATTGGTCGATTGGGTGCCGAGCTTTGAAGGTGTCAAGCCGTTTATCGATAACGAGCCGGAACATCCTGCGATTAATTACCGCAATACGCCGATCAGGGCGCTTTATGAATTGCGGCTGCTGATCGCGCAACTGGATGAGCTGCTGCCGCAAATTAGTGTGCCCGCTTTGGTGGTTTATGGCGACGAGGACCCTATTGTTTCAGCCAAAGGCGCGCCGATTATTATGGAAAAACTGGGTTCCGGGTATAAGCAAATTGAGGTGGTCAAATCTAAGCGCCACGGTATTTTGATGGAAAATATCGGGGGTGCTTGGGCTGTGATCGATAAATTTTTAATGGGGTTGCAGACGTGATAAAAGGAGTGTCCACGAAAAGCACGAAAAAATAAGTGCTTTGTTTCTACGCAGTGGGCGGTGTGCTTTTCGCAAGCAGCGTCAATCATAATGAGGACAATAAAAATGAGAAATATCGTTATCGCAGGCTATTGCAGGTCGCCTTTCACACCGGCACACAAAGGCCCGTTAGCCAAAGTCAGGCCGGATGACCTTGCCGCCCAAGTCATCAAAGCCCTGATTGACGACACGGGCGTCAATCCGCAGGACATTGAGGATTTGCTGCTCGGCTGCGCTTTTCCGGAAGGCGAGCAGGGCATGAATATGGCGCGTTTAATCGTCCATCTTGCCGGGCTGCCGGTCACTATTGCCGGCGTCACGCTTAACCGCTTTTGCGGTTCCTCGATGCAGGCGATACATAATGCTGCCGGCGCCATTCAAATGAATGCCGGCGAGGTGTTTATCTGCGCCGGTGTCGAATCGATGAGCCGGGTGCCGATGGGCGGTTTCAATTATTTGCCCCATCCCGGCCTGTACAAAGCCTATCCGCAAGCCTATGCGGGCATGGGCGAGACCGCAGAAAACCTGGCCTTGCATTATCATATCGACCGCTTGGCACAAGATACCTTTGCCCTGGCCAGCCAGCACAAGGCGGGCGCGGCCCAGCAAAACGGCCTGTTCGCCACCGAGATTATTCCAATCCAACGCGCCGATGGTGACATCGTGCAATCCGACGGCTGCATCAGGGCGGCTTCGACACTACAGGCCTTGGCCGAACTGCCACCGGCGTTCCTTAAAAACGGCAGCGTGACGGCTGGAAGTGCCTCGCCGGTCACCGATGGCGCCGCCGCCGTACTGGTGTGCAGCGAAGATTATGCCGATGCCCACGGTCTGGACAAACTGGCCCGGATCAAGGCCATTGCGGTGTCCGCCTGCGCGCCGGAAATCATGGGCATAGGCCCGGTTACTGCGACCCATAAAGCCTTGCAGCGGGCAGGGCTGGCTTTGTCTGACATCGACATTGTCGAGCTGAATGAAGCCTTTGCCGCGCAAGCCTTGGCGGTGCTAAGCGAGTTGCCGGTTCCGCCGGAAAAATTAAATCTGGACGGCGGCGCGATTGCCCTGGGTCATCCGTTGGGCGCGACCGGCGCCAGAATTACCGGCAAAGCCGCCAGCCTGCTGAAACGGGAAAACAAGCAGTTCGCGCTCGCCACCCAATGTATCGGCGGCGGGCAGGGCATAGCAACTATTTTGGAGGCTATCTAATGGAAATTCAGAAAGTTGCGGTAATTGGCGCCGGGGTGATGGGCTCAGGCATCGCTGCACATGTCGCCAACGCCGGTGTTCCGGTGTATTTGCTGGATATAGTGCCAAAAGACGCGGTAAACCGGAACAGCATTGCCGAAGCCGCCATTGCCAAGCTGCTCAAAACCGAGCCCGCGCCGTTCATGCACAAAAATATTGCCCGGCTGGTCAAGCCGGGCAATATTGAAGACCATCTTGACTGGCTGAAAGACGCCGATTGGGTCATCGAAGCGGTCATCGAAAACCCCGCGATTAAACAGGCGCTGTATCAAAAACTGGCAGGCATTTGCCGCCCCGACACCCTGATTTCCTCAAACACTTCGACCTTGCCGCTGAAACTGCTAACCCGCGACCTGCCGGACAGTTTCAAACAGCGTTTCATGATCACCCATTTTTTCAATCCGCCCCGCTACATGCGTCTGCTGGAACTGGTGGTCGGCGAGTCCACCGACTCTGATGCGATAAACGCATTGGCCAAGTTCGCCGATGTGCGATTGGGCAAAGGCTGCGTCATCTGCAAAGACACACCGGGCTTTATCGCCAACCGGATCGGCACGTTTTGGATCCAATCGGGATTGTTGACCGCCATTGAGCTGGATTTGCCGGTGGAACACGCCGATGCCGCGATGACCGTGTTCGGCATCCCGAAAACCGGGATATTCGGCTTGCTCGATCTGGTGGGTCTGGATTTGATCCCGCATGTGCTGGACAGTTTCAAGCAATTGTTGCCCGCCGAAGATGCGTTCAATGCCATCAACCAGGCGCCGGCATTATTACTGCGCCTGATTAGCGACGGCTACACCGGCAGAAAAGGCAAGGGCGGCTTTTACCGCTTGCACGAAACCGACGGCAAGCGCGTCAAGCAAGCGGTAAACCTGCAAACCGGCGTTTATCGGCGTAGCGAAAAATTTGCCTTGCAAGTACCCAAAACGCAGGATGAGTTACGTGTGTTTTTGTCGGTTGATGACGCTGTCAGCCGCTTTACCTGGCAAGTGCTGTCGGGCACTTTGCTTTACAGCGCCAGCCTGATTCCTGAAATTGCCGATGACATTGTCGCCGTCGATAGCGCCATGAAGCTCGGTTATAACTGGCAACACGGCCCGTTTGAACTGCTAGACAGATTGGGCGTAGATTGGTTTGCAGGGCGCTTAGCTGCCGAAAACCGAGAACTGCCGCCGTTGCTGGCAAGCCGCCAGAATTTGTACAAAATCGAATCCGGCAAACGCTTGTATGCCGACCTGTCCGGCAATTACCAGCCCGTTTGCCGAACTGGCGGCGTCTTGCTGCTAGCCGATGTTAAGTTGCAGGCGCCTGCAGTACTGGAAAACCCGTCGGCCAGTCTGTGGGATATTGGCGATGGCGTTGCCTGTCTGGAATTTCACAGCAAAATGAACACCCTGGACAGGGACAGCCTGAGCCTGATTCGGCAAAGCATCGACAAAGTCGCCAGCGATTTTTCCGCGCTGGTCATCCATAACGACGCCGACAATTTTTCCGCCGGGGCTAACTTGAACTTGCTGGTGGAAGCGATTCACAATCAAGACTGGTCGGCGGTTGAGCAATTGATCAAACAGGGGCAGCAGACCTATCAGGCGTTAAAATATGCGCCGTTCCCGGTGGTCGGCGCGCCTTCCGGTTTGGCTTTAGGCGGCGGCTGCGAAGTCCTGTTACATTGCGATGCCATTCAAGCCCATGCCGAATTGTATATCGGCCTGGTTGAAGTGGGCGTGGGTCTGGTGCCGGGTTGGGGCGGCTGCAAGGAATATCTGCGCCGCTGGCTGGCATTTGCCAGACGCCCCGGCGGCCCGATGCCTGCCATTGCCCAAGCGTTTGAAAACATCGGCATGGCCAAGGTGTCCAAATCGGCGGCGGAAGCCAAGGAGAGGCTGTTTTTGTCCACCACCGACGGCATTACCATGAATAAAGACCGTTTGCTGACCGATGCCAAAGCCAAGGCCTTGAAGCTGCTGCCGGGTTATGTGCCGCCGACCCCGTCCGCTTTCCGCCTGCCCGGTGCCGGCGCCAGGGCGGCAATGGACATCGCGATTGATAATCTTAAGCTGGCAGGCAAGATAAGCGACTACGATGTGGACATTTCGCAGCAACTGGCCGACGTGCTCAGCGGCGGCTTGTGTGACATCACCGAAGCGTTGGGCGAAGATGATATGTTGAATCTGGAACTGAATGCGTTTTTGCACCTGACCCGGCAACCCGGCACACTGGCGAGGTTGGAACATTTGTTTAAAACGGGCAAGCCGTTGCGGAATTGATTTTTTGCGTTATCTAAGGAGCGTCCCATGATCTGGTTAATCTCATTATTCATTCTCGCGGCTGTGCTGGCTTATAAGCGGGCATCGTTACGCTGGACGACGCTGGTTGCGGCCGGATGGTTGGGGCTTTTTTCCTTGGCGCAGGGCGGCGGCACTGTTGTCTTCTGGCTCTGGGTGATTTTCGATGCGGTTTTTATTCCGCTTAATTTTCCCGCCATCCGCAAACGGGTATTCAGCAACCTGATTTTCAAGCTGATGAAACCCATGTTGCCGCCGATGTCGCAAACCGAACGCGAAGCGCTGGAAGCGGGCAATACCTGGTGGGATGCCGAGCTGTTTTCCGGCCATCCCGACTGGAAAGTGTTGATGGATTTGCCCGCGCCCAAACTGAGCGCCGAAGAGCAGGCGTTTATCGACGGGCCGGTTGAAACCCTGTGCAGCCTGCTCGACGATTGGGACATCACCCGCAACCGCTTCGACCTGCCGCCTGAAGTCTGGGATTACATCAAACAGCATAAATTCTGCGGCATGATTATCCCCAAACACTACGGCGGTCTGGAATTTAGCGAATACGCGCATTCCGAAGCGGTGATGAAAATTTCCAGCCGCAGCAGCACCGCCGCCGTTTCGGTGATGGTGCCCAATTCGCTTGGTCCTGCCAAATTATTACTGGCTTACGGCAGCGAACAGCAAAAAGATTATTATCTGCCGCGTCTGGCGCAAGGCGAAGACATCCCCGCGTTTGCACTGACCGGCCCCCATGCGGGCAGCGATGCCGGTGCCATGCCCGATACCGGCGTGGTCTGTTACGGCACATTCGACGGCAACGATAAGGTATTGGGCATACGCCTCAACTGGGAAAAACGCTATATCACCTTAGGCCCAATCGCTACGGTCCTGGGTTTGGCATTCAAGCTTTACGACCCGGAACACCTAATCGGCGATCAGGACAATATCGGCATTACCGTCGCGCTGATCCCCACCGATACCCCAGGCATCTCCATCGGCAGACGCCATTTTCCACTGGATTCGGCGTTCCAGAACGGCCCGAACTGGGGCAAAGACGTGTTTATCCCGCTAGACTGGATTATCGGCGGCAAAGAGCAGGTCGGCAACGGCTGGAAAATGCTGATGCAATGTTTGGCCACTGGCCGGGCGGTGTCGTTGCCCGCACTCAGCACCGGTGCGTCGAAAATGGTCAGCCGCAACACCGGCGCCTATGCGCGTATCCGCAAGCAATTCAACCTGCCGATTGGCGAGTTTGAAGGTATCGAAGAGCTGCTGTCGCGCATCGCAGGGCAAACCTATATTATCGATGCCGTGCGTAAAGTCACCGCCGCCGCGCTGGATGACGGGCAAAAGCCGTCGGTCATTTCCGCGATTATCAAATACGAACTCACCGAACGGATGCGCCGCGTGGTTAATGACGGCATGGACATTCAAGGCGGTTCCGGCATTTGTTTGGGGCCTAAAAACTATCTAGGCCGCATGTATCAGGTCATCCCGGTCAGCATCACTGTTGAAGGCGCCAATATCCTGACCCGTACCATGATGATATTCGGTCAGGGCGCGGTGCGCTGCCATCCTTACCTGCAGCGGGAAATGGACGCCCTGGGCAATGATGATCGCGGGCAATTTGATCAAGTGCTGTTCGAGCATATCGGTTCGGCGCTGCACAATCTGGCTGCCGGTTTTTGGCTGGGCTTGACCGGTGCGCGTTTTGTCGAAGTGCCGGGCGACCCACACAGCCAGCGTTATTTCCGGCAGATTGCCCGGCTCAGCGTCAGTTTTGCGTTGGTCGCCGATTTTGCCTTGCTGACACTGGGCGGCTCGCTTAAACGCAAGGAACGCATTTCCGGGCGTTTTGCCGATGTGTTGGGCAACCTGTATTTGTGTTCTTGTGTGCTGAAAAATTACCACGACCAGGGCTGCCCGCAAGACGACTTGCCGCTGCTGCATTGGGCCTGCCAACAAACCCTACACCGCGCCCAGCAATCGTTGCTGGCTATTTTCCACACCTTGCCGATGCGCACTCCGGCCTATTTGTTAAGGGCTGTGCTGTTTCCCGGCGGTAAAGCCTACGCGCCGCCCGCCGATCATTTAATCCACCAGACAGCGGCGCTGCTGTTGAAAAATTCCCCGACCCGCGACCGTTTAACCCACGGCATTTACATCAACCGCAAGCCCGACGACGTCACCGGCAGAATTGAAGTCGCTTTCCAGGCGGTGCTGGCCGCAGCGCCAGTGGAAGCCAAAATCCATGCCGCGCAAAAACAAAAACAGCTGCCGAAAGGCGCCATTACCGAGGTGCTGGAGGCGGCGATCAGCAAAGCCGTTATCAGCAAAAAAGACGCGGTGTTGATTGCGGCCGCCGAACAGGCGCGCTTTGCCGTCATCAGCGTGGATGATTTTAGCCCTGAACAGTTAAGCAATAGGGCTTAGGTGTTTTTTGGGAATGATGATCTTGAGCCATATTGCGGCATCCTTAATCGAAAAACGGCACAAAACTTTTTTGGATAGCCCACTATGACTGCATCGGGTAAAAAACCGATTTTTATCATCATCGGCCTTGTATTGGCGGCCGCCCTTTATTTTTTTAGCCAACAGCCGAAATTTGTTGATGTTGAAACCGTCACCCTGCAACAAGGCGAGGTGAGGGCGACGGTGTCCAACACCCGTGTCGGCACGGTTAAGGCCTGTCGGCGCGCTTATCTGGCACCGGCAACCGGCGGCCAGGTGGCGGTGCTGCATGTCAATGAAGGCGACAGCGTCAAACAAAACCAACTGCTGCTGGAAATCTGGAATAAAGATTTAAAGGCGCAAGTCAAATTGCAGGATGCGCAAATCAGGGCGAACCGGGCGTCGGCGGAACAAGCCTGCCAACTCGGCGCAGGCGCTGAACGTGAGGCTGATCGCGTGCTGCGTCTGCAAAAATTCAACAATATTATTTCCGAGGAACAAGTCGATATTAAAGCTACCGGCGCCCGCGCCAAGCGCGCATCCTGCACCGCCGCCCTTGAAGCTGTTGCCGTCAGTCAAGCCAACCGCGATGCAGCTCAAGCGGCGGTTGAGCGCACCCTGATTGTGGCGCCGTTCGACGGCACGGTGGCTGAAATCAATGCCGAACTGGGCGAATTTATCACGCCGTCGCCGCCCGGCATTCCGACCTTACCGGCCATTGATTTGCTCGACGTCAGCTGTTTGTATGTATCGGCGCCGATTGACGAAGTCGACGCGCCGCAGATCAAGACCGGCATGAGCGCCTGCGTATCGCTGGATGCTTTTAGCGATAAACGCTGTTCCGGCACAGTCAGCCGCATTGCGCCTTATGTGCTGGAAAAAGAAAAACAGGCACGCACGGTTGAAGTGGAAGTTAAATTGACTGACCCGAAAGACCTTAACGGCTTGCTGCCGGGCTACAGCGCCGACATTGAAGTGTTGTTGGCCAGTAAGCCGGACGCGCTCAGAGTGCCTGCCGAGGCGGTACTGGAAAACAATCGGGTGTTGCTGATGCGGCCGGATGGTTTGCTGGAAGAGCGCAGCTTTAAACCGGGGCTGGCCGATTGGAACATCGTCGAAGTGTTGTCGGGGCTGAATGCGGGTGACAAGGTGGTGGTGTCGGTAGGCCGCGAAGGCGTGGCAGCAGGCGTTTATGCCCGCGAACAACCATGATAAAGCTGGAACATATCCACCGCTATTTTCAGGTCGGTGAGCAGACCGTCCATGCCTTGAACGACATCAACATCAGCATCGAAAAAGGCGAATATGTGTCGGTGATGGGGCCGTCGGGCTCCGGCAAATCGACCTTGCTAAACGTCATTGCTCTGCTGGATCAGCCGAGTTCAGGGCAGTATTTGTTAAACAATCAGCCGGTTACCCGGCTTGACGATGATGAACTGGCCAGGATCCGCCGAGAAAATATCGGTTTTGTGTTCCAGTTTTTCCATTTGATCCCGCGCCTGTCGGCGGCAGAAAATATCGAAATACCGATGATACTGGCCGGTGTGGCCGCCAGGCAGCGAAAGCTGCGGGTGCAGGAAGCGCTGACCTCGGTCAACCTGGAATATCGGGCCGAACACAAGCCGGATCAACTGTCCGGCGGCCAGTTGCAGCGCGTCGCCATTGCCAGGGCGATGATCATGCGCCCGGAGATTTTATTGGCGGACGAGCCGACCGGCAATCTTGACAGCAAATCCGGCAAGGAAATTATCGAGTTGCTGGAAGGGCTGAACGCTCAGGGCGTAACGCTGGTGATCATCACTCATGACCAAAATATAGGCGACCGGGCGCGGCGCAAAATCCGCATTGTTGATGGGCAGATCGCGTGATGGGTAAGCAATAGAACAATTATTACAATAAACCATGCTCATCAAAGACACCTTAGCCCAAGCCTTAATCGCCATCAGCACCCAGCGTTTACGTGCGGGTTTGATTATTCTGGCCATGAGCATTGGCATCGCTTCAGTGTCGGTGTTGACGGCTTTGGGTGACAGCGCCCGCCGTTATGTAGTTAACGAGTTTGAAGCCTTGGGCACTAATTTGCTTATCGTGCTGCCGGGACGCACTGAAACCACAGGCGGACAGCCGCCGCTGTTTGGCGAAACACCGCGCGATTTAACGCTCGACGATGCCGAAGCCTTATTGCGCAGCCGCCGTATTGCCGCGATTGCGCCGCTAACTATCGGTTCCGCGCCGGTTTCGGCACTGGGGCTGGAGCGCGAAACCAATGTTGTCGGTTCAACTTATGCCCTAAGGCGGGTGCGCCGTTTGACCGTGGCGCAGGGCAGTTTCCTGCCGCAAACCGAGATCGATAAAGCTGAGTCGGTTTGCGTGATCGGCCAAACCATTCGCAACGAACTGTTCGCCAATCAAGCGGCGCTGGGGCAGTGGTTGCGCATCAATGACCGGCGTTTTCGGGTGATTGGCGTACTGGCATCGGAAGGGCAATCGGTCGGCATCGATTTTGACGAAATCGTCATTATTCCGGTGGCGTCGGCACAGGCCTTGTTCGATACCTATTCATTATTTCGGATTTTAGTGGAAGCCAAATCCAAACCGGATATGTACCAGGCCGTCGATGAAATCCGCGACATTATCAAAGCGCGGCACGAAGGCGAAGACGATGTGACGCTGATTACCCAAGACAGCGTCATCGGCGCGTTCGATAAGATACTGACCGCCTTGACCTTGACCGTCGCCGGTATCGCCAGCATTAGCCTGGCGGTGGCCGGTGTGTTGGTGATGAATGTGATGCTGGTCAGCGTGACCCAGCGTACCGCCGAAATCGGTCTGCTGAAAGCTCTAGGCGCGACCAAGCGGCAGTTGCTCTGGCTGTTTTTGACCGAGGCGGCGATGTTATCGCTGGCTGGCGCGGCGTTGGGCGTGGCGATCGGCTATGCAACATTGGGGCTGTTGCAGGCGTTTTACCCTAATTTTCCGATGCAGTTGCCGGCTTGGGCATTGCTGGCGGCGTTGGCGGTGTCCTTGTTTACCGGCTTGCTGTTTGGTGTTTTACCGGCCAGAAAAGCCGCAGGTCTCGATCCTGTCACCGCCTTGGCGAAGCGGTAAACGATGCGCTACGTCGATTTGATTTTACTGTCATACCGGACTGTTATCAGCCACAAACTGCGTTCGGCGCTGACTGCCTTGGGATTGATTATCGGTATTGCCGCTGTTGTTTTATTAACCTCGATCGGTCGCGGTATTCATACCTTTGTCTTGGCCGAATTTACCCAGTTCGGCACCAATTTAATCAGCATCCGTCCCGGCAAAACCACGACTTTCGGCTTGTCCGGCGCAACCATCAGCACGGTCAGGCCGCTGGTCATCGCCGATGCCGTCAGTTTAAGCAAGGTGCGGAACATCATTTCGGTATCGCCTACGGTGCAAGGCAATGCGCAAATTAAAGCCGGTAATAAACAGCGGCGTACCAATGTGCTGGGGGTCGGTGCTGCGGTGCCGGAAATATGGAAAATCAAGGTGGTCAGCGGGCGTTTTTTGCCGGAAGAAGACAGCAATCCACGCGCTTTTGCCGTGTTGGGCGATAAATTGGCCAGCGAATTGTTCGGCGCGGTTAGCCCGCTAGGCCAGCGTATCAGGGTGGGTAGTGACCGCTACCGGGTTATCGGTGTCATGGAAAAAAAAGGCCAGATGGTCGGCTTCGATATGGACGACACTATTTATATACCCGCTGCGAAAGCACTGGAATTGTTTAACCGAGAAAGCCTGATGGAAATCCATCTGCTTTATAACAGCAATGCCGCAGTTGAAAACGTAGAAAAGGCTGTTAAACAGCATTTGATTGCCCGTCACGGCGGCGAAGATTTCACGCTGGTCACCCAGAATCAAATGTTAAAAAGCATGGATTCCATCCTGAGTATCCTGACGCTGGCGGTGGCAGCCTTAGGCGGCATTTCCTTATTGGTCGGTTCGGTCGGTATTTTAACCATTATGACCATTGCCGTGTCCGAACGTATTTCCGAAATTGGCCTGTTGCGGGCGGTCGGCGCAGAACGGCGCAGCATTTTCCAGCTATTTTTGTGCGAAGCCTTGGCGCTAAGCGGCACCGGTGGGCTCTGTGGCGTGTTGTTGGGCATAACCCTGGTCAAGGTACTTGAAGCCGCGCTGCCCGCCTTGCCGGTGGAACTGGCCTGGGGTTATATTATCGCAGCCTTCATGATTTCATTGCTGATCGGCATGGTTGCGGGCGTGGCACCGGCGATGAAAGCGGCGCGATTGGAGCCGCTGGAGGCTTTGCGGGCCGAGTGATTTGTGGTTGGGAAAGCTACGCTAACATTCATTTAGTTTTTTCGCCTTCAATACTTTTTGATGTAAACTCGGCTCTCAAGTTTTTCAGTCTTGACGGAAACAGCTTGATTTATTTGCGCTCACTTCAGTCAAGCTAAAAAACTTGGATCTTAAGTTCAAGGGAATTAAGCGTATTGATTTTCTTAATTGGGTTTTGGGTCGGGTTTATAGGGGGTTTCTATATAAACGATCCGGTAAATCAAACATTTAACGAGGAATTAATAATGAATAAGAAAAACCTCTTTACTGCCTGTGCAATTTGCAGCGCAGTGTTGTCAACAGGATCGGCTTATGCGGATGGGCATGGTTATGTATCCGGTGTCGGCTCCAAATTTACCCAGGGATTGGCTAACGCAGCGACTGGCTTTATTGAGCTGCCGAAAAATATCGTCAATATCAGCCACGAACACAATATTTTTGTCGGCTTAACTTGGGGTATATTGCGCGGAGTTGGGCAATCAGTGGGTCGGACGACCATCGGCGCAGTGGAATTGATTACCGCACCTATCCCTACCGGCGATTATATGTCGCCGCCTTATGTGTGGGAGCGTTTCAGTGAGGATACGCGCTATTTTGGCCATCATATGCCGGGATTTTGGACACATTACGGGCCGTTAGATGACGGTAAATAGGCCGCTACGCCACCGCCAGATAATTATTGCATTCATGCACCAGCAGCATGGCGCATGAGTTAAGACTGATAAAGGATAAATTTTATGAACAAGCAATTCATTTATGTGCCCTGTGCCTTATTAGCCGCCACCCTTAGCGCGTGTAGCGCGCCGCCACAAAAAGACATTCCCGGTTTGACTGCGGGGATTGACGCAGCTAATGCCGGACATTACCGCCAATCGGTTTACCATGAAGAATTGGCCGAGAAAAAGCTGGAAGAAGCGAACAGGATTCTAGGCCATTGGCAAAACGACCATTACTGGAATATTAATGAAAGGCAACAGGCCATTGATGCGGCGCAGGCAGCCGCACAGCACCGATTGGCATCGGAGAAGGCGCTGTGCCAGTGGTTGACCCAAGTGCATGGGCCGAATCATGCGTTGGATGAACCGGTTTCAGGACAGTATAGCGCGGTATTTTTCGCCAACGGCAGCGCAGTACCTTACAAAACCGAGCAGCACGAAGTTGCAATCTTAGGTTCATATTTGGAAGCGCACCCTAGCGTTACCGTTGAGATACGTGCTTATACCGACACCGTCGGCAGTGCTGCAAGTAACCAACGGTTATCGGAAAGGCGGGCGGCTTCCGTCAGTGACATGCTCATCAAATATGGCGCGAAGAGAGAGCAGTTGAACATAAAAACCTTAGGCCAGGCAGACGGGCCGGATAATACACGCAATCAGAAACACCGTGTCGTGTCTATGGTCACCATCCATCCCAGCTATGTTGATTGCCCCGATTTAAAATAACAGCAGCGGTTTTGTAACCGCGTTGAAATTGCCGCAGACCCGCAGATGGAAAGATGCGGGCCTGCGGCATTTTATTTTTATTGAATTTTCCAGCTTGAAAATCAGATTTGATTATCCCGGCGGTCTATTTTCAAGTCCTTAATGTAACCTGAATTTTGGGTAAGCTAACCCAGCAAAGCTGGCAAATCTTCTATGATTAAAGTCCGCTGAAGGTTTCCTGCAGGCCACTATCAGGATAAAAATAGACTGGCATTTTTTTGGTATTGGTACCCGCTTAAATCCACATTATGAGGTTGATATGTTTAAACGATGGGTTATTTTGTTGATGCTGACGGTTTTGTCCGGCTGCGGCTATAACACCTTGCAGACTACGGATGAGGAGATTAAGGCGACTTGGGCGGAGGTGTTAAATCAGTATCAGCGCCGCGCCGATTTGGTGCCTAATCTGGTCAATGTGGTCAAAGGCTATGCGGCTCACGAAAAAGAGGTGTTGACCGAAGTGACCGAGGCGCGCGCTAAAGTGGGTGCGTTGCAGGCGACGCCGGAACTGGTCAATGATGAACAGGCGTTCCAGAAATTTATTGCCGCGCAGGGGCAAATGACCAGCGCGATTTCACGGCTGTTGGCGGTGGCGGAAAGTTACCCGCAATTAAAAGCCGATGGCTTGTTTCGCGATTTGCAGGCGCAGCTGGAAGGCACCGAAAACCGCATTACCGTGGCGCGTAACCGCTATATTGCTGCGGTCAAGGACTACAACATTACTGTGCGCTCGTTTCCGTCTAATCTGACCGCGATGCTGTTTGGTTTCAAAACCAAGCCGAGTTTTACGGTGGAAAATGAACAGGCTATTGCAGTGCCGCCCAAGGTCGATTTTGGCGCGCCGGTACCGGCTAATGGCCGCTAACATGGCGTCCCGCGTTTGTTATGGGCTTGGACTGTGGCTGCTGTTATTTAGCCTGATGGCGTGGGCGGGCGTGGGCGTTCCCAAGTTGGAGCAGCGCGTCACCGATTTGACGTCTACGCTCAGCGCCGAACAGGTCGGTGCGCTGGATGCGAAATTGGCGGCGTTTGAAGCGCAAAAAGGCAGTCAGATTGCGGTGTTAATGGTGCCGACGACGCAGCCTAAAGACATTGCCGAGTTCGGCATAGAGCTTGCGGATTTATGGCAAATTGGCCGTAAAGATGTTGATGATGGCGTGATTTTGATTGTGGCCAAAGATGACCGTGCTTTGCGTCTGGAAGTCGGTTACGGTCTGGAAGGCGTTATTCCCGATGCCGTTGCCAAACGTATTATTGCCGAGATTATTACCCCGTATTTTAAGGCGGGTGACTATGCCGGTGGCATTGATGCAGGCATTACCCAGCTTATTAAATTGATTGAGGGCGAACCTTTGCCGACGCCGTCAGCGAGTATCAACAGCCAACAAGATGAGGGCGCTTTGGGCTTTGTTTTGTTTGGCGGCATTATCGCGGGTTGGCTGTTATCGGCAATAACCGGACGTACTACAGCGGGGATAGTGGGTGGCTTGACGAGCGGTTTATTGGCGATGTTGTTTTTTGGCTTGGCTGTTTCATTGGCGTTATTTATTGGCTTTATGGTTTTTTTGATTGTTGGTTTTGGTAAAACGAGCGGACGCGGCGGCTGGTCTAGCGGCGGTGGTTTTGGCGGGGGCAGTGGCGGCGGTTCATGGAGCGGCGGCGGTGGCCGTTTTGGCGGTGGAGGCGCATCAGGATCATGGTAATTATTAAACGTTGGTTTCGTCATGCCTTTATGCCGCCGTGGCGTTGGCGGCTGTTGTTTCCTCAAAAGACGCTGGACGCGATCGAACAGGCCATCGAACGCTCAGAGCTTGAGCATGGCGGCGAGCTTCGTTTTGCTGTTGAAAATGCGCTGGCGCCGGGGCAAGTTTGGCGCGGTTTACCGGCGCGGCAGCGGGCGCTGCAGCTGTTTTCCGAGTTGCGGGTTTGGGATACTGAGTATAACAGCGGCGTGTTGATTTATTTGTCGCTGGCGGATCGCGAAGTCCATATTATCGCTGACCGGGGCATTAGTGCGCAGGTGGCGCAAACGGAATGGGATGCGATAGCGCAGACGATGCAACAAGCCTTCCAACGCGGCGATTTTTTGCACGGTTCGCTAGACGGTATCGAGCGCATTACCACGTTGTTGGCCGCTTATTTTCCGCCTATCGCCAATCAGCGTAATGAGCTTTGCAATAAGCCTGTCATCGTTAAAAACTAATGAAAACGCGCCACATCGATTTGACGAAATCAGTGTTTACCTATACCATTGCGCGGTTATGTTAGCTCGATTACCTGAATATATAGACCCTTTGCACCTGGCTGATAAGCGCGGTGAATTGAAAGGTCAAATCCCTGTAAGTAGCCTGGATCGTTTAGCAGATATGCTGTTTGACGACACGGGCGCTGTCGCTGTGGAACTTTTTTTTGGCCGTGAAGGACGCTTGGCCAAAGTTGAAGGGCAACTGGAAACAGTGTTGGAACTTAAATGCCAAAATTGCCTACAGGCAGTGCAATGGCCGGTTAAACACAGCGTTAAACTGGGGGTTGTGACGTCTATCGATCAAGCGGACAGATTACTTGAGGATTACGAACCCTTGTTAGTCAATGGCGAGGAAAGAATCCTGTTAAAAAATATTGTTGAAGACGAGTTGTTGCTGATTTTGCCTACATTTCCCAAACATGCGTATAATTGCCTTGCCCAAGAGTTTGTTAATAAAGAAGATTTATTGCAAAATCAGCAGCCGTCACTCCCCGAAAACCCTTTTTCCATTCTAGCCAAACTTAAAAACACTGGAGATTTATAATGGCCGTACCAAAAAGTAAAATAACACGTTCAAGACGTGGTCAACGTCGTTCGCACGATGCCTTAACCGGCAAAACGCTGTCTCAAGATCCAATGACCGGTGAAGTTCATATCCGTCACCACATGACTCCCGATGGTTTTTTCAAAGGCCGTCAAATCGTAGGCGCTGTCGAGGAAGATTAATAAATCCTCCCGCTTTGTAGCATGACGATACGCCGAAGCTGATTAATCAGGTTCGGCTTTTTTATAATAATTCAGGAGTCATCCGTAAGCGTGAGCCTAACAATTTCGATTGATGCAATGGGCGGGGATCACGGTCCTGAAGTTACCATTCCGGCATCCCTAGACTGCTTAAACAGCAATCCAGACTTAAAACTTATTTTGGTGGGTGACGAGGCGGTGCTTAAGCCGCAGTTGGCTCAAGGCCTGTCCGATTATTCAGACAGATTGAGCATTCAACATGCTTCGCAATGCGTGGGCATGGATGAATCGCCATCGAAAGCACTAAAAAACAAGAAAGACTCGTCTATGCGAGTTGCCATTAATTTGGTGCGTGACGGCCATGCCGATGCTTGCGTCAGTGCGGGCAATACCGGCGCTTTAATGGCGACGGCGCGTTTTGTGCTGAAAATGATTCCGGGCATTGATCGTCCCGCCATTATTTCCACCTTGCCATCAATTTACGGACATACCCATGCGCTGGATTTGGGCGCGAATGTCGATTGTACCGCCGAGCATTTGTTCCAGTTTGCGGTGATGGGCGCGGAATTGGTTAAAGCGGTTGAAAATATTGATAACCCTAAAGTGGGCTTGCTCAATATCGGCGAAGAAGATGTTAAAGGTAACGAACAAGTTAAAGCGGCGGCAAAATTGCTGGAAAATTCATCGTTGAATTATATCGGTTATGTTGAAGGCGATTCCTTAAACGCCGGTCATATCAAAGTTGATCTGATTGTTGCCGATGGTTTTGTCGGTAATGTCGCGCTCAAATCGATTGAGGGCGCGGCAAAAATGATTGGTACCGCGTTAAGGGAGGCTTTCGGCAAAAACAGCCTGACCAAATTGGTGGGCTTGCTGGCTTATCCGGTGCTTAAATCGTTTAAAAAACGCATCGACCCGCGCCTATATAATGGTGCAAGTTTTCTGGGTTTGCGCGGTCTGGTCATTAAAAGCCACGGCGGCGCTGATGTGCTGGCGTTTAAAACCGCCATTCATCTGGCCGAGATTGAAGTCAAGAAAGATGTCATCAGAAAAATAAGCGAACAAGTTGAAAAAACTTTGGCTCTGAGAGAGAACGCATGATTCGTTATTCAAGGGTAATCGGTACCGGCGGCTATTTGCCGGAAGAAGTTCGCACCAATGAACAAATATCGCAAACGGTGGACACGTCGGATAGCTGGATTTTCGAGCGTACCGGCATTAAAAGCCGCCGCATTGCCGGGGCTGACGAAACCGCTTCCAGCATGGCTGAAATTGCCGCAAGACAAGCCATTAAGGCCGCTGCTTGCGCGCCCGAAGATATTGATTTGATTGTTGTTGCGACCTCGACGCCTGATCGCGTTTATCCCAGCACCGGCTGTTTATTGCAGCAGCGTTTGGGCATTAAAAACTGTGTTGCCTTTGATGTGCAGGCGGCTTGTTCGGGTTCGATTTTTGCCTTGAGCATTGCCGACCAATATATAAAATCAGGCGCAGCTAAAAAGGTTTTGGTGGTGGGTTCTGAAATCAATTCCCGCATTGTTGATTGGGCAGACCGGGGCACGTGTATTTTGTTCGGCGATGGCGCAGGCGCGGTGTTGCTTTGCGCCTCTGATGAAGCCGGTATTTTATCGACGCATATCCATTCCGATGGCGAATACGAAGATTTATTGTACTGCCCAAATCCTCAGGCCGCTACCGAAGCCAATAAGGATGAAGCCGGTTACATCAGTATGCGTGGCAATGAAGTGTTCAAAGTGGCGGTCAATACGCTCGGGCGCATCGTCGATGAAACGCTGGCTGCAAATAACATGCAGCAATCGGATGTTGACTGGCTGGTGCCGCATCAGGCCAACACGCGGATTATCGCGGCAACGGCAAAAAAATTAAAAATGTCGATGGACCATGTGATTTTAACCCTTGAAAATCAGGGTAACACCTCATCGGCATCGGTGCTGCTGGCGCTCAACGAAGGCATCCGTGACGGGCGTATCCAGCGCGGGCAGATGGTGTTGCTGGAAGCATTCGGAGCCGGCTTCACTTGGGGTTCCGCATTAATTAAATACTGAGCATACTGACATGAATAATCAAACTTATAACTTGGCCTTTGTTTTTCCAGGTCAGGGTTCGCAATCGGTCGGCATGTTGGCTGATTTGGCGGCCAGTTATCCTGAAGTGAGGCAGACTTTTGAGCGGGCATCGGATGCCCTGGGCAAAGATTTGTGGTCGCTTGTCGCTAATGGCCCGGATGACGAACTGAATCAAACCCATAATACGCAACCGGCCATGTTGGCCGCCGGTGTCGCCGTCTGGGAAATCTGGTGCAAACACAGCAAAGTGCGTCCCGCGTGGGTGGCCGGGCATAGTCTGGGCGAATATACGGCCTTGGTGTGTTCGGATGCGCTGTCGTTTGAAGACGGCATAAAGCTGGTTGCCGCCAGAGGGCGGCTGATGCAGGAAGCGGTGCCTGCCGGCGTGGGTGCAATGGCCGCCATTTTGGGGCTTGAGGATCACGAGGTTGTTAAAGTGTGCGCCGATGCTGCAGGCGATGAAGTGGTTGCTGCGGTCAATTTTAATTCGCCGGGGCAGGTGGTTATTGCCGGTCATGTTGCCGCTGTCGAACGCGCCATGCTCGGTGCAAAAGCTGCTGGCGCCAAGCGTGCAGTACCGTTACCGGTCAGTGTGCCTTCGCATTGCGCATTAATGGCATCGGCGGCGTTAAAACTGGATCAGCAGTTGCAAAATACCGCACTCGATACGCCGAAAATGACACTGATCCATAACGTCGATGTCGCCTCCCATAGCGCGCCCGAAGTCATCCGTAATGCTTTAAAAGAACAACTTTATAAACCGGTGCGCTGGTCTGACGGCATTAAGTTCATGCACGATCAGGGCGTTACTTGTTTTGTTGAGTGCGGCCCCGGCAAAGTGTTAATCGGCTTGAACAAGCGTATCGCTAAAGATGCCGGACACTACTCAATTTATGATCCAGAAACATTAAACACAGCATTGGAGCAGCTTAATGGATAAACAGCCTTCTTTAGATAAACAAGTTGCGTTAGTCACCGGTGCCAGTCGCGGCATTGGTCGCGCCATCGCCGAACGGTTGGCGCAAGATGGTTTCTTTGTCATCGGCACAGCAACCACCGACAGCGGCGCCGATTCGATCTCCGCTTATTTGGGTGATCTTGGCAAGGGCTTAAAATTGGATGTCGCCAATTCCGATTCTATTGCTGATGTCATCAAGGTTGTTAATGACGATTTTGGCGCACCTGCGGTATTGGTCAATAATGCCGGTATCACCCGCGATAATTTGTTGATGCGGATGAAAGACGAAGAATGGGATGACATTATCAACACCAACCTGACTTCGATTTTTCGCATGAGCAAAGCGGTGTTACGTGGCATGATGAAAGCCAAAACCGGGCGCATTATCAATATTTCATCGGTCGTCGGTGCCACCGGCAATGCCGGACAAGCCAATTATGCCGCCGCGAAAGCGGGCATGGTCGGCTTTGCCAAATCGATGGCCAAAGAAGTCGGTTCGCGCAATATCACTATCAACACGGTGTCACCCGGATTTATCGATACCGATATGACCAAAGAACTGGGTGACGATATTAAAACGGCCTTGCTGGCGTCAATTCCTCTGGCCCGATTGGGGCAAGCAGAAGAAATTGCGCATACGGTTTCATTTTTGGCATCGAGTGGCGCCGCCTATATCACCGGTGAAAACATTCATGTCAATGGCGGCATGTTCATGCCTTAATGTTGTGACTTTATCGCAATATCAAGTATAATTCCCCCGCCGTCTGGAACTTCCGGACACGGGATTTCAAATAAAATCAATAACAATACTAGTGTAAGTCCGAAATTTAGATACTAGGAAACTTACATTGTTTGAGGATAATAATTATGAGTAATATTGAAGAACGAGTAAAAAAGATTGTTGCAGAACAATTAGGTGTTAAAGAAGATATCGCAACCGATGCTTCATTTGTAGATGATTTAGGTGCTGATTCTCTTGATACAGTTGAACTCGTCATGGCTCTTGAAGAAGAATTCGAATGCGAAATTCCAGACGATGAAGCTGAAAAAATCACCACTGTTCAGCAAGCTATCGATTACGTAGTAAAGAACACTTAAAATCGATTTTTAGATGATGAACTTGTAGGTTGGTTCGTACTACATGGACAGAATCTACACTCCTGCAATATCTGTTTTCATTATGCAGATATGGATTATGCAGAAGGTAGTCGCTTAGTATGGGTAGGTTGCACGGGCGGGTCATTCGTCTTCGCAATAGTTGCATTGGCCGTATCCTTATCGATTAAGCAGGTGCATAAACTGAGACCGTAAGTGAAGCCCATTTAAAATGTGCATTGTTAAAATAGGTTTCACTGCGTTCTGCCCATCCTGCATAAGCTTAATGGATAGCTTTATCCAGCCTAGTTAAGCCTTTATCCCCGCCTTCAATTTTCTTACGGTAAATTACATTGAGTAAACGTCGAGTTGTCATAACTGGATTAGGTGCAATTACGCCTTTAGCTAACACCGTCCCTGCAACATGGGACGGTATTGTTAATGGTAAAAGCGGCATAAGCCCTATTGATTCTTTTGATATTTCCCCTTTCTCCACCACCTTTGGCGGTGTGATAAGAAATTTCGATATTAGTCAGTACATTCCCGAAAAAGACGCCAAACGCATGGATGGTTTCATCCATTACGGCATTGCTGCCGGTTGTCAGGCGATTGAAGATTCAGGTATTGAAGTCACCGAGGCCAATGCCGAACGCATCGGCGTCGCCATCGGCGCAGGTATCGGCGGCATTACCGGTATTGAAGAGTGTTACGCCCTTTATGATAAAAGCGGCCCGCGCCGTATCTCGCCGTTTTTCGTGCCCGGCAACATTATCAACATGATTTCCGGCAACTTGTCCATCAAATACGGATTAAAAGGCCCGAATTACGCCATTGTTACCGCCTGTTCCACCGGCACGCATAATATCGGTGATGCTGCGCGTTTGATTAAATACGGCGATGCCGATGTGATGATTGCGGGCGGTGCTGAACGCTGCACCACATCACCGACTGCAATGGGCGGTTTTGCGTCGGCAAAAGCCTTGTCCCGGCGCAATGACGACCCACAAGCGGCCAGCCGTCCGTGGGATAAAGACCGCGACGGTTTTGTGTTAAGCGATGGTGCCGGTGTCGTGGTGCTTGAAGAGCTTGAACACGCCAAAGCGCGCGGGGCAAAAATTTATGCCGAATTGGTCGGTTTTGGCATGAGCGGCGACGCTTACCACATGACCACGCCCTCAGTCGGCGGCGAAGGCGCGGCGCGGTGCATGAGAAATGCCTTGCGCGATGCCGGTTTAAATGCCGATGCGGTTGATTACATTAACGCGCACGGCACCTCAACGCCTGCCGGTGATTTGGGTGAAACCCAAGCCATGAAAGCCGCTTTGGGCGAACATGCTTATAAAGTCGCGGTCAGCTCAACAAAATCGATGATTGGCCATTTGTTAGGTGCGGCAGGCGGCATTGAAGCGGTACTGACGGCGTTAAGCATCAAACACCAAATTGCACCGCCGACCATCAATCTGGAAACGCCAGACCCTGAATGCGATCTCGATTACGTGCCGAATACCGCAAGAAACATGAAAATCGATATTGCCATGTCCAATTCGTTTGGTTTTGGCGGCACTAATGGCACCTTGGTTTTTAAACGTTATGAGTAAGCAACGCTGCTAAAAAACCGTGAATCAAAACAATGGTTCTGATCAATGGCGAAAGCCGGACATCCATCGAAAGTGCTGATCGCGGTTTTCAATACGGCGACGGCTTATTCGAGACCATTGAAGTCAGAAACGGACAGCCGGTATTTTTTAAACGCCATCTGCAAAGGTTAAATGCAGGCTGTCATCGCTTACACATTCCCGTTCCCGATGCGCAATTGCTCAGTCTTGAAGCGGGCGAACTTTGCAGCCGGATGGACAGCGTTCGGGCGGTGCTTAAAATTATTGTGACCCGTGGTTCGGGTGGGCGAGGTTACCGTCAACCCGATAGTATCCAACCGACCCGCGTTTTAAGCCTGCATCCTTATCCCGATTATCCCCAAGCCTATTCAGAACAGGGCATCGTCGTTCGATTTTGTAGCAGCCGTTTAGGCTTGAACCCCGGATTGGC
Source organism: Methylobacter sp. (assembly GCA_047920955.1). Lineage (GTDB taxonomy): Bacteria > Pseudomonadota > Gammaproteobacteria > Methylococcales > Methylomonadaceae > Methylobacter_A. Next base: position 24,732 of record JBLRXA010000018.1, read on the forward strand.
AGGCATTAAGCATCTAAACCGGCTCGAACAGGTTATGGCCAGGATCGAATGGGACGATCCGGCCATTTCGGAAGGCTTGATGCTGGACATTAACGGTCACGTTATTGAGGGCACTATGAGCAATCTGTTCTATGCTAAAAATAATCGCCTTTACACCGCCGCATTGACCCACGCAGGCGTTGCCGGGGTGATGCGCGGTATCATTATGCAGCTTGCCGCCGAGCACGAAGCGCCGGTCATTGAACATAACTTTACCCCGGATGAACTGCTATCGGCTGATGAAATAGTTGTCTGCAATTCGATTATCGGCATCTGGCCGGTCAAGCAAATCGAAAATACGCATTTTCCGGTTGGTGCAATAAGCCAACGCCTGCAAATCCGTTTGGATAAGTTTAGCGATGACGACCAGCAACAATAAAATCATTCTATTAATCCTCTTGGTCTTGACCCTTATCGGCGGCTGGACATGGGCGGACTATCAGGCTGCGCTACATAAACCAGCATTGTCCGACAAAACGGTTTATGTGGACATCGAAAAAGGCGACTCGCTTAGCCGCATCATCGACAAACTGTTGGCGCAAGAACTGACCCTCAGGCCTTTCTGGTTCAAAGTGATTGCCTTTCAAAACAATGACCTTAAAAAACTCAAAACCGGGGAATATGAATTAACCCCCGGCCTGACCTTGCCGGACATCATTGCCTTATTTGTTCAGGGCAAAACCAAGCAACATGCCATTACCTTTCCGGAAGGCTGGAATTTTAAGGAAATGCTGCGCGAAATCGAGAAAAACCCGAATATTGGGCATACCGGCATTGATGCTAAAACCATCATGGCAAAAATAAAGTCCGACACAGGCGGCGTTACTTCGCCTGAAGGCTTGTTTTTTCCCGACACCTATTTTTTTGAAAAACATACGTCCGATGTATCCCTGCTAAAAAGGGCTTATGCGAAAATGCAGGCGGTTTTGCAACAGGAATGGCAGGGTAAGGCCGAGGGCTTGCCGTTCGAAACACCTTATGAGGCGCTGATTCTGGCGTCGATTGTTGAAAAAGAAACCGGCGCGGCGACGGAAAGGCCGATAATAGCCGGTGTGTTTATCCGCAGGCTGCAACAGAACATGCTGTTGCAAACCGATCCTACGGTCATTTACGGCATGGGCGAGCGTTATCAGGGCGATATTAAAAGTCAGGACTTAACCACGCCCACGCCCTACAATACTTATGTCATTAGCGGCTTGCCACCCACGCCGATTGCGATGCCGGGGCAGTCGGCCATTCATGCCGTATTGCATCCTGAAAAAGGCGATAGCCTGTATTTCGTCTCCCGTGGTGACGGTAGCCATGTATTTTCCGCGACCTTAAAAGAACATAATGTGGCCGTTGACACCTTCCAAAGGAAGAAAAAATGATCCGAGGCAAATTTATTACCCTGGAGGGCGGGGAAGGCGTGGGTAAAACCACAAACTTGGCGTTTATCAAAGATTATCTGGAACAACACGATATTTCCGTTGTGGCGACCCGCGAACCCGGCGGCACCAAACTCGCCGAAAAAATACGCCAATTATTGCTGGACAAAAAAAGCGAGGCCATTTCGGAACAGGCCGAATTGCTGATGATGTTTGCGGCCAGGGCCCAGCATATCAAACACGTTATCGAACCCGCCTTGGTGCAAGGGAAATGGGTACTGTGCGACCGTTTTACCGATGCCACTTATGCCTATCAGGGCGGTGGCCGGAATATGAAAATCAGTGTTATCGAAGGCCTGGAAAATTTGGTGCAGGGCAACTTAAGGCCGGATTTAACCCTGCTGTTGGATGCGCCGGTCGATGTCGGCATAGAACGGGCCGGGAAACGCGGCGCATTCGACCGTTTTGAATCCGAGCAAATCAGTTTTTTTGAAAGCGTAAGGCGCGCCTATCTGTTGCAGGCCGAGCTGCACCCGGAACGCATCAAAATCGTCAAGGCGAACCAACCCTTAGCCGACGTGCAGCGGGCGATTAGTGATGTCATCAGCACATTGCTGGGCTTGGGCGTGATGAACAATGCCGTCTCCTGCGGCAGGCGAAGAAGCCTAAAATGACCTTGCCCTGGCAGCAGCAACAGTGGGCGCATTTGCGCAGTTATATCGCCCAGCAACGCATTCCCCAAGCCTTGCTGATAACCGGCAATAAAGGTTTGGGCAAGCAACAGCTGGCCAACCAGTTTGCGTTTGCGCTGTTTTGCGCCACGCCTCAGAATGACAGCACTGCCTGCGGCCATTGCAGCAGTTGTTTGCTGGTCAAGGCCGAAACACACCCGGATTTCATTGAAGTACAACCGGAAGAAGCCGGCAAAGGCATTGGTATCGATCAGATACGCGACTTGGTTACCCGGCTAACGTTAAAACCCCAGTTTGATACCTACCGCGTGGTGATTATCAATCCCGCCGACAAGATGAGCAATGCCGCCGCCAATGCCTTTTTGAAATGCCTGGAAGAGCCGACCGAGCGCACCACGCTGATATTGATCAGCGAGAAACCGGCCAAACTGCCCGCAACCATCATCAGCCGCTGCCAAAAGTTGGCGCTGACAACACCGGATAAAACCACCGTAGCAGACTGGTTGGCTGACACATTAGCAGCCGATGTGGCGACCCTGCAATGCAATATCGCACTGGCGCAGGGCGCGCCGTTGTTGGCGCTGGCATACGGCAGCGATGAAACTTTAAGCTCACGTAACGGCTGTTTCAAGGCTTGGCAAGCGATAGCAAAGCGGCTGGCATCACCGGTCATGGTCGCCGAAGACTGGCAAAAATTGGCGCCGGCGCCGTTACTGTTCTGGATGACCTCCTGGGTTATCGATTTGATTAGGCAGGCTTATCACCCCCGAATTGAAAATTTATATAACCCGGACTTGCAGGAAGCGTTGCAAGAATTGGCGCAGCGACTAGAATTAAAAGGGCTTTATAAATTGTATGATTTATTATTGGCCAGTCGGCAACGGCTGGACACCTCAATCAACAAACAGCTAATGTTTGAAGAAATTTTAATCCAATGGCACGAACTCAACCGGAGTAACTAACCATGTCAGAGGCAGCGCCCGGACAAAGCATCTTGTCCCTTTCGATTAAAGATAAAAACGCATTGTACGCATCCTATATGCCGTTCGTGACCAACGGCGGGCTGTTCATCCCCACCAACCGCGAATATGAAATGGGGCAGGAAGTCTTTATGTTGCTCAACTTGATGGAAGAGACCGAACGCCTGCCGATAGCCGGAAAAATCATCTGGATCACGCCGCCCGGTTCCGAAGGCTATAGGGCCAGCGGCGTTGGCGTACAATTTAGCGACCAAGACGGCGGCGTGTCGCGCAACAAAATAGAAAATTATCTGGCCGGTTCCTTAGAGAACGACCGTTCCACACATACGATGTAAATATCGTAGCAACCCCTTGTGCTCTCCCTACATTTAACTAAGGAATGTGTACGGAATAACTTGGGCAAGTTGCTAATAGCAGGAGTGCAGGCTTTGTTTGCGCTTGCAGGCGAAGCCTGCACTCCTGCTGTAAACATAGGACGCGAATTGTTCAAATTATTTCATGCTTATTCCTAACTCATTAATTCATGCTCATAGATTCCCACTGCCACCTCGACCGCATCGACCTTGCCCCTTATCAGAACGATTTTGCCTGTTTCATGCAGGAAGCGGCAAATAGCCAGATTGAACATTTGCTCTGTATCGCGATAGATTTGGAAGCCTATCCGGCCATGCTGGCGCTGATTGCACCTTATGCAAACATATCCGCAACCGTAGGCGTACATCCGAATGTCCAGGATGGCCAAGACCCCAGCGTCGATGAGCTGATTGCGCTAGGGCAAGCCGATAAAGTCATCGGCATAGGCGAAACCGGTTTGGATTATTTTCGCACGACTTGCATGGATGCAGGAGGTAGAGCAATGCAGGAGCAATTGCCGAGCGAAGGCGATTTGGGCTGGCAGCACCAGCGTTTCAGGAACCATATCCATGCCGCTAAAGCCTTACAAAAACCGTTGATTATCCACACCCGTGACGCCAAGCACGACACGCTACGCATTTTGGCGGAAGAGGGCGCCGGTGAAGTGGGCGGGATTATCCACTGTTTTACCGAGGATTGGGAATTTGCCGAGAAAGCGCTGGATTTGAATTTTTACATTTCCTTTTCCGGCATCGTCACCTTTAACAGCGCCAAAGAAATCCAGGAAGTCGCCAAAAAAGTACCGGCAGACCGCTTCCTTATCGAAACCGACTCGCCGTATCTGGCGCCGGTGCCGTTCCGTGGGCGCCCCAATTACCCGACTTATGTGCGCTACGTCGCCGAACGGCTGGCGCTGCTGCGCGGCACTACGCCCACCAAAATTGCCGACGCATCGACCAGAAATTTTTATAACTTATTCAAGTGAACCGGGTTTCTGCACATACGAAAACAATAAGTCATATCGTATTCGAATGGGCATTCTTTGATAATCGACTATTTCAATTAAAAATAGAGTCGGCAGAATAGCCGCTGCCTTCCAGGATTTCTTTCATTCTTTTCAGGCCATCCATTTGGATTTGCCTGACCCGTTCGCGGGTTACGCCGAGTTCTTGGGCGACCTGTTCCAGGGTTGAGCCTTCATATCCGCAAAGCCCGTAGCGGCGGCAAATGACTTCACGCTGTTTTTCAGGCAACTCAAACAGCCATTTGATAATGAGGGTGTTAATGCTGTCCTGGTGTATTTTTTCGGCGGGCGACAGGCTTTCCGCATCGGAAATCGATTCCATCAATGGCTGTTCAAATTCTTTGCCTCCCGGCAGATCGATTGAGGTCACCCGCTCATTGAGTTTGAGCATTTTTTCAACTTTATTGACCGCTACATTCAAATGGCGGGCAATATCTTCAGCATTCGGTTCATAATCAAGCGTTTGCGCCAAATAACGCTGGGCCTTCAGATAGGCATTCATTTCTTTAATAATATGGATGGGTAGGCGAATGGTTCGGGTCTGGTTCATGATTGCCCGCTCAATGGTTTGCCTGATCCACCAAGTGGCATAGGTTGAGAACCTGAAACCGCGCTCAGGCTCGAATTTTTCAACGGCCCGGATCAAGCCCAGATTGCCTTCCTCAATCAAATCCAATAACGGCAGGCCTCTGTTCAGATAGCTGCGGGAGATCTTTACCACGAGGCGCAAATTGCTTTCGATCATGATTTTTCGTGCGGCCCCATCGCCCTGCAAAGCTCTGGAGCCGTAAAATTTTTCTTGTTCGATGGTCAATAAGTGCGAACGCGCCAGGTCGTTCAAGTAAGCGCGGGTGGTGTCGATGCTTTTATCCAGTTGCGATTTGACGGCGACTTTTTCATCGCTATCCAGCACTGTTTCAGCAGTGGCCGAATCCTCCAGTATTCCATCATCAAAAGGCGTGTCTTCGTCAAATAATACGCATACGCCGTCATCGGGTTGCCCAACTAATTCTGCTCTCATGCTCTCTCTCTTGCATTGTTTGG
>JBLRXA010000019.1:0-30121 GCA_047920955.1 Methylobacter sp.
TGATGTTGTCCAGCGCGGTAAAGGCGCCGAAATGTTTGCTGATATGGTTTACGCTGATGCTCATGATGGCTTCCTGATATATATCTTATACAAATCTAATCGCGACGCCTACGTCGCGATTAGAACGATAATTCGTCTTTTAATGTACTTCAACCGCCTGCCTGGCCGCTTTCAATGCCTGTTTTTGCTTCCATTCCAGCACGGTCTTAAACACCAGCGTGACCACGGCCAAGGCGGCGAGCACTGACGCACCGGCAAAAGAGCCGACGAAATCGTATTCGTTGTAACTGACTTCGATATGCAGCGGCAGGGTGTTGGTCAAGCCGCGGATATGGCCGGACACCACCGAAACCGCGCCGAACTCGCCCATCGCCCTGGCGTTGCAGAGCAATACGCCGTTCAGCAGACCCCATTTGACGTTGGGCATAGTCACCTTGAAAAAGGTTTGCCAGCCGCTGGCGCCCAGCGACAGCGCAGCCTCCTCTTCTTCGTGGCCGATTTCCTGCATCAGCGGAATCAACTCGCGTGCCACGAACGGAAAGGTCACGAACAAAGTCGCCAGAATGATGCCCGGCACGGCGAACAGGATTTTAATGTCATGCTCGGAAGCCCACGGCCCCAGCCAGCCTTGAGCGCCGAAAATCAGCACATAAATCAGACCGGCAATCACCGGCGACACCGAAAACGGCAGATCGATCAGGGTAATCAGCAGGCTTTTGCCTCGAAAATCAAAACGCGCTATCGCCCAGGCGGCGGACACGCCAAACACTGTAGTCAAAGGCACAGTAACCAGCGCAACCAACAGCGTCAAGCGCATCGCTGCCAGCGCGTCGGGGTGAGTCAGGCTGGCGCTGTAGGCCGTCCAGCCTTTGGCAAAGGCTTCAATCAGTACGGTCAGCAACGGCAACAGCAGAAACAAGCCAATCACCGCCAAAGTGGCTACGATCAAGGCATAGCGCACCCAGTCGGGATCGGACAAGGTCAGTTTTTTTGAGGCCAGAAAAGACGTGGCGGAAATGGCATTCATCAGGGTGTCCTCACAATTGTCCCGAATGGCGGCGTACCCACCATTGCAGGCCGTTAATCAGTAACAGCAGCAGAAACGACAGGATCAGCATGGTCAAGCCAATCGCGGTGGCCCCGGCGTAATCGTATTGTTCCAGTTTGGTGATAATCAACAGCGGCACGATTTCCGAGATATACGGCATGTTGCCGGCAATGAAAATGACCGAGCCGTACTCGCCAACGCCGCGCGCAAAGGCCAGCGCAATGCCGGTAATGGTCGCAGGCAAAATATTGGGCAGGATCACCTTGATAAAGGTTTGCAAGCGGGTGGCGCCCAAACTGGCGGCGGCTTCTTCCATTGCGGTGTCGAATTCCTGCAATACCGGCTCAACGGTGCGCACCACAAACGGCAGCCCGATGAAGATCAGCGCGAAAGTGATGCCCAGCGGCTTGTAGGCGATTTGTATGCCGGTGCTGTCCATCACCAGCTTGCCGATCCAGCCGTGCGGTTCGTAAATCGTGGCCAGCACGATACCGGCCACAGCGGTCGGCAGCGCGAACGGTAAATCAATCAAGGCATCGAACAGGCGCTTGCCGGGAAAGTTATAGCGCACCAGCGACCAGGCGATGATAAAACCGAACACACCCGCGATAACGGCGGCAATCAGCGCCGCGCCAAAACTGACGCGGAACGAAGCCTGCACCCGCGCATTGGTCAGTATCGCCCAGTATTCGTCCAGGCTGAGCTGGAAGGTTTTCAGCAGCATCGCGCTAAGCGGAATCAGCACGATCAAGGCCAGATAAACCAGGGTAAAGCTGATGGCCGGGCGAAATCCCGGCATGATGTTGCTTTGTGGCATGTCAATAATCTTTTATGTGTTGGTCTGTATCGTTTCGCAACCCATCCAACAAATGGTGCGGTAAATTGGCGTGCAAGCTTTGCTTGCGCAGCAGGCGGAGCCTGCACTCCGGTTAATGACCTTGGGTTAACGGAAAAACCGTTAACCCCAGGCCGCATTTCTTATGGCGCGTAGATTTGGTCAAAATAACCGCCGTCATCGAAATGGTCTTTTTGCGCCTTGGCCCAACCGCCGAAACCTTTATTGACGGTAAACAGCTCCAGTTTCGGGAAGCGTTTCAAATCGTCAGGATCGGCATGTTCAGGTTGCGAAGGCCGGTAAAAATGCTTTGCCGCCAGTCTTTGTCCAACCGGTGAATACAGGTATTGCAGATAGGCTTCGGCCAAATCCAGGTTGCCGGTCTTTTTGGCAACCTTATCGACCACGGTCACCGGGGTTTCGGCCTTGATGCTGACCGGCGGCACGATGATGTCAAACTCGCCGGAACCCTGCTCTTTCAGCGCCAAAAAGGCTTCGTTTTCCCAGGTAATCAGCACGTCGCCGATGCCGCGCCGGATAAAGGTTGTCGTGGAACCGCGCGCGCCGGAATCCAGCACCGGCACATTCTTGTAAATTTTTTGCACAAAATCCTTGGCGGCTTCCTTGCTGCCGTAATTCTGTTCGCCAAACGCCCAGGCAGCGAGATAGTTGTAACGCGCTCCGCCTGAAGTTTTTGGATTGGGCGTAATGACCGAAACGCCTTCTTTGGCCAAATCATCCCAGTTTTTAATCGCTTTGGGATTATCTTTGCGCACCAAAAACACAATGGTGGAGGTGTAAGGCAGGCTGTTATTGGGCAAACGGCTTTGCCAATCTTCCGGCAAAATACGCGCTTTTTTGGCGATTTGATCGATGTCGTAAGACAGCGCCAAGGTCAGCACATCGGCTTCCAGTCCGTCGATCACCGCACGGGTCTGCTTGCCTGCGCCGCCGTGGGATTGCTGAATTTTGACATCTTCGCCGGTTTTTTCTTTCCAGTAGCTGATGAATTCTTTGTTGAAGTCCTGATACAGCTCCCGGGTCGGATCGTAGGACACATTCAGCAGGGTTCTGTCGGCTAAGGCAGCGCCGCCAGACAGTAAAGCCAGACTGAACAATGCGAGCTTTAAGGGCGTGGTCAATTTCATGGTTTTTTCCTCAAATTTAAAAGTGAGTTAGTTTTTATCGCAATAATGCCGAAGTCAGGGTCATGGTAAATACATCAGTCAAATTATAAAAACGATATATTTAGAATCGCCTATCTAAAAATTAGATATTGATTGCGGTAACATAGTTAATACAAAGGGTTAATTGCTTTAAATCTTGCCGTCGCCAAACGCATTCAGCGACACTTCAAAATAAAAGAAGTTGGTGGCCTCCGAGGTGAAGGGGCCATCGGTAGCGGACACACTCTTGTCGAATGACCGGGTAAAATTGCCCGGCTCGAAGCGGGCATAACTCAAGCTCCAGTCGACATAGGGGTTGAGTTTATGGCGCATGCGGATATCGAATTCATGACCCAGGAAACTCCCGCTTTGGCCGGTCCGGTCGCGAAGATTGGCTCGGTTCCAGCCGCCGGTTTCGCTTTCTTGCCAGTAGGCGCTATAGGCGGTGTCGATACGCACATCCTTATAGGGTTTGAACTCCAGGCGAGCCTTGGGGGCATGAATGTTGTCCCAGGAGAAAAAATCGTTGCGCGACCACGGCTGGTTAAAGCCGAAAAAAGCGTCAAAACGCTGGTTCTTCCCGTCGCCTGACTGTTTATCGCCGGTACCGTAGCCGTAGTACAGACTGGCGCGTGGTTTCCAGTCATGGTTAAAGCTATAACCGGTTTCCAATGAGTAAGCCAGCGCATCATGCTGGCGCAGGGACTGGGCAGTACGTGCGCTATTGAGCTCTCCAAACCGGCCAAATTGCTTATTGATGTCGGCGTCGAAATCGAGGCCGGTGCCGGGAACCACGCCATAAACCCTAAGGCCTGGCGCATAAATATCCCTATCCGGCTTGCGATTGGCGGCCACCGAATTGGTCACATCGCCATTTTGCTTGCGGCCCAGGAAGTAGGGCTGGATGGTAATAAAATCCGACCATTGCCGAATACTCAGTACGCCGCCATAAAACCAGGTATCTTCATCGGCCCGATCGAATTTGTATTTCAGGCGTTCGATAGGTTGAAAGGCAAAGGTATCCAGATCCCAGTTGTTTTGGTGTTTACCAAAGCGAACACGGAAGCCTTCAAAATTATTGGTGGTATTACGGAACTGGTTGTTGCCGACCAGACGCCGATCCAGCAATTCCAAGGCCTGGCGACCGGCGCGGATGCTTAAAGGCCGGTTCTGGCCGAGCGCATTATCGAAATACAGTTCAGCGTAGCCCTGAATCAATTCAAATTCGTTGATGTCGGCATCGGTTCTTTCATACAGGCCGTTGTAACTGCGGGCATCCTCAAACTCCACGGCAAAACGCAGCGGATCGAGAATATCCTTTATCCCGACATAAGCACGCGTCCTTAATAACCAGAGATTATCGGGATCGTCACGCCATTTACTCAGCGTGGCGCCGGTGGTGGGATCATTTCTGCGCCGCAAATCGTTTTCCCGGTATTCATAACGGGTGCGAAAATCCAGGCCGACATCGAGCCATTCGACATCGCGGAATTGCTCGAATTGGGTCTTGCTCAAATTGCGCACATAAGCTGGCGGATCGGTGTCCGGTTCGACGCGGTAGCCTTTGGTTTTTTGGTAATAGTCCTCGGCACTGGCCAGACCCGGCCAAGTCAGCAGCAGGCCTAAGGCAGCGGCTAGCGATGCGGCAGTAACGATAGTGCGTTTCATGTTTTCACCTTTTTTTAAAAATCTTTATTTTGATTAGTAACGTCCGGTGATCCGGTCAGCCCTTTAATTTTAAGTGATCCAGTTTTCGCCGTTTTTTACGGTAGAATTTTATTGTGATTATTTACTGTCAAAGCGCAGTTTCTCTTTACGTTCGATTTGTACCACCTTACTTTCATGGATGATAATTTCAATCGAGCCGAATTTGATGTCCTGCAAAATACTGGCAATCTGATGGGAGATTTCAGCGATTTGCTGTTCTTTACTGCGGTTTCTTATATCAGATGCCATAAAAAATACCCCTGCGAATGCTGTTATTTTTCAATGTAACGAAGCGAATAAAAATAGTGTCAAATAAACAACATTAAGTTGCTTGAGTGCCATAGTAGAGGAAATTGGAGGCTTAATGAAGCGATATAATTCGGCTTAAATATCTAATTATCAGATATTAAGTTATTGTCAGGCAATTTTCTGAACAAGGCTTCCTCTTTGCCAACTTTGGGCTCGGTTATCGTGAGAATACTGTGGAATAATTTTTGCGTGTTACCTTAAAGCGGGACAAAAAGGGGAAGCCAAAATAAATGGCATTTTTTGGAATAAATGCCCCTTTAACCTTAAGGTCAGGGTATATTCTGAACTACACTGTTTACAAATTACAAATAACCGGTTTTGAGATTAAACATGAAAAAAGCGCCATCAGACGATAACAACAAGACGGCTTCTGTTTCGCTTGCGGAACAAAAAACGACATTGGCCGGGGAACCCCGCTACATCGTCGGCATCGGCGCCTCAGCAGGCGGTCTGGAAGCGGTGACCCAGTTGGTCAGCCACCTTAATTCACAGATACCCTGCGCCTATGTGTTGTTGCAGCATTTGTCGCCGCGCCACCGCAGTTTGATGGTGGAAATTCTGGGCCGCGAAACCTCGGTCAAGGTTAAGGAGGCGGTGGACGGCGAGATTCCACAGGTCGGCGTCATCATCGTCGTGCCCGCCAGTTACAACGCCACCATGAGCGAAGGTCGCCTGCGCCTGGTCACGGCAGGCCCCGAAGTGGTGCCGAAACCATCGATCAATAAATTTTTCATTTCCCTGGCCGCCGAAGAAGGCGATGCCGCTGTTGGCGTGGTGCTGTCCGGCACCGGCTCGGATGGCACGGCGGGCTTGCGTGCCATTCAGTCGGCAGGCGGTTTCACCTTCGCGCAAAAGCCGGAATCCGCCAAGTTCGACGGGATGCCGCGTGCCGCCATTGATGCCGGTGTCGCTGACCGTATTTTGTCGCCTGAAGAGATTGCCGCCGATTTGGCCAAACTCGGCCAGCTGAAAAACGAAGCCATGCTGGAAGAGGGGCAGGGCAGGGATCTGGTAAAAATCTTGTTGCGCCGCTTGCAGGAACACACGCAAATCGATTTTTCCGGCTACAAAATCGGTACGCTGATGCGCCGTATCCAGCGCCGTCTGGTCGCCACCAATATGATTGATGTGGCCGCCTATCTTGATTATTTGGACAACCACCCGGACGAACTGGCGCGGCTGTCCAAAGACATATTGATTTCAGTGACCGCGTTCTTTCGCGACCGCGATGCCTTCAATGTGCTGGGGCAGGCGGTGCGCAATGTGTGTTCGCGCAAAATACCGGGCAACGAGATTCGTGTTTGGGTGGCCGGTTGCGCGACCGGCGAGGAAGCCTATTCGATTGCCATGATGTTCGCCGATACCTTGGGCGAGCGTTTGCCGCAATTCAAGATTCAGATTTTTGCCACCGATATTGACGAAAATGCGCTGTCGTTTGCCCGGCGCGGTGTCTATCCTGCGGCGGCGATGAGCGAGGTGTCGCCGGACCAATTGCAGCGTTATTTCCATCCGCGCAACCAGGTTTACGAAGCCAGCAAGCAGTTGCGCGATTTGATTGTGTTTGCGCGTAATAATCTGGTCTGCGACCCGCCGTTTATGCGGCTCGATTTGGTGTCCTGCCGCAATGTGCTGATTTATTTTGAAGCGGCGTTGCAGGCGCGGGTCTTGAACACCTTTCAATTCGGCTTGAACCCCGATGCCTATTTGTTCCTGGGCCGTTCCGAAAGTATCGCCCATGCCGAAAATATGTTCCGGCCTGTAGACCGGCGCGAGCGTTTGTTCTGCCGCAGCAATGCGCCGGCTTCTTCCGACATTTTGCTGTTGCCCACTATTGAAGCCCCGGCAACGCATTATTCCGCCAGCTCGGCCAGTCGGCGTGAGCGGCGCTTGCTGAGCGACATGCTGCAAGGCTTGACCCATCATTACGGCGCCTTTGCGGTGATGATTGATGAAAACCAGATGATTATGCACAGTGCAGGCGATGCCTCGCGCTTTTTGAGTTTTCCTGCCGGTACGCCCAAGCTCAGTCTGGTCGATGTGGTATCGGAGCCTTTGCGCGGCGAGTTGTTGGCCTTGCTGCACCGTGGCATCAGACGCCGGGAACTGCAGGTTGGCCGTGTGCGCAGGCTGGGCAATACACGCCTGCGCATTTCTGTCAGCCCCATCGAGAAAAGTACCGATGGCTATTTTTTGGTGCTGTTCGATCCGGTGCCCGCCACGGAAAAAACCACCGGGGCGGCTGAGGTGGAAGCCGTTGAAGCCAGCGAAAATATGCTGGAAGACGAGCTGATTTCAACCCGCGAACACCTGCAAACGCTGATCGAGGAAATGGCCACGTCCAACGAGGAAATGCAGGCGCTGAACGAAGAGGCGCAGGCGGGCTACGAAGAATTGCAGGCCACCAATGAAGAAATGGAAGCGGCGAACGAAGAGCTGCAGGCTTCCAACGAAGAGCTTATCAGCGTCAATGAAGAGCTGAATATCAGGACATCGGAGCTGGCCAAATTTACTGCCGAATACGAACATCTGTACAACACGCTGGAATTCCCGGTGCTGGTGTTCGATACCCAAATGTCGCTGCACCGGTTTAATTCTGCGGCAGTGCGTTTGTATGGGCTAAAACCTAGTGCCACCGGGCAACCGCTGCACCGTCTCAAGTTGCCGGCCTACCTGAACCCGCTGGAGGACATGATCGGCAGCGCGCTGGCCAATGCCGACCGTGAAACGGCGGTAACCCATTACGAGGGCCGCGATTACCAGATGATTATCACGCCGGGGCAGGATGTCAGGGGCGAGACCATCAGCCTGATTGCCAGCGTGATTGATGTCACCGAGCTGTCGCGGGCGCGCAAAGAACTGGAAGATGCCCGCCAAATGCAGACCATGCTGATGGAGCGCACCACGGTGATGTATGTGATGAAAGACGTGCGCGGCCAATACCTGTACACCAACCCGCGTTTTTGCAAATTTTTCGGCTTGCAGGCGGATGAGGTCATCGGCAAAAGCGATTTTGCCGTGTTCCCCAATAGCATTGCCGCCGATTTATGGGCGTTCGATTTGCAAGCCTTGCGCGAAGGCAAGCCGGTCATCGCCCAGCATGTCATCCAAGATGGCGATAATAAACGCCATATCGAGGCCATCCATATCCCCATGCTGGACAAAGACGGCAATATCAGCGCCATCAGCATGGAAGCCACCGACATCACTTACCGCAAACATGCCGAAGAGCAGTTGCGTTTGGCGGCCCGCGTGTTCGACCGCGCCGGTGATGCCATTTTGGTCACTGACGCCGAAGGGCGCATTTCAACCGCCAATCCGGTATTTGTTAAAATTACCGGCTATTCGCTGGAGGAGGCGCTTGGCCGGACGCCTGGGGAGCTGTTGCGTTCGGGCAAACAGTCAAAAGCCTTTTACGACGATATGTGGCGGGCGCTAAAAGCCGATGGCAACTGGCACGGCGAAATATGGAACAAACGCAAAAACGGCGAAATCTACCCGGAATGGCTGACCATCAACCGGCTGGATGACGATAACGGCAAAATCGAACATTACATTGCCGTGTTCAGCGACTTGTCCGACATCAAAAACGCCCAGAGCCGGGCCGATTATTTGGCCACCCACGACCCCTTGACCACCCTGCCCAACCGCAACCTGTTCCATGACCGTTTGCGCCAATCCATCGCCTCCGCCCGGCGCGAAAAGAACATGACCGCGTTGCTGTTTATCGACCTGGACGAATTCAAGATGGTCAACGACTCCCTCGGCCACGATGCCGGCGATTCGCTGCTTAAAGTCGTGTCGGAGCGGCTGCTGACCTGTGTGCGCGATGTCGATACCATTGCGCGTCTGGGCGGTGATGAGTTCACTGCGATTTTGGACGATTGCCCACCCGCGCAAGCCGAGCATATTGCGCGGCGGATGCTGGATGAATTGTCGCGTTCGTTCGAGCTGGCCGGGCAGCGGGTGTTCGTGTCGTGCAGCATCGGCATTGCTTTTTACCCGGATGATGGCGAAGACAGCGCCACGCTGGTGCAAGCCGCCGATACCGCGATGTACCGCGCCAAAGAAGCGGGCCGTAACCGTTTTGAGTTTTTCCGCCCGGACATGCGTGTCGCCATCATGGAGCGCGCCACGCTGGAAACCGCTTTGCGCATTGCCATCCAGCAAAAACGCCTGACCTTGGTTTACCAGCCTCGTATCCTGCTGGCCGACCATTCGCTGGCTGGTGCCGAAGCACTGGCACGCTGGCATGATCCGAATATCGGCTCTGTTACCCCAGACCGTTTCATCCCGATTGCCGAACAAAGCGGTTTGATTGTCGAGCTGAGCCGTTTGTTGCTGAACCAATTGCTGGACCAGATGGTCGAATGGCGCGATTTGGGCTTGAAATTGCTGCCGATTGCCTTTAATTTGTCGGCGCGTGATTTTAGGATGATCGACACCGCCGACTTCATTCTATCGGCGTTGGAAATGCGCGGGTTGCCAGTCAAGGTGCTGCAAATCGAGATTACCGAACGGGTCATGGTCGATGACCAGGCGATTGTCAAAAACAACATGCAAACCTTGCACGAAGCCGGTATCGAACTGTCTATCGACGATTTTGGCACCGGTTTTTCCTCGCTGGCTTATTTGAAACGGATGCCGCTGTCGGCGTTAAAAATAGACCGCAGTTTTGTCGATGGCCTGCCGCATGACGATGACGATGCCAGCATTGCCCGCGCCGTCATCGGGCTGGCGCAGGCGATGAACTTAATCACCGTGGCCGAAGGCGTGGAAACCGAGCAGCAATTGGCTTGGCTGGTCGAACACGGCTGCATGGAGGCGCAAGGCTATTATTTCTATAAACCGCTGGATACCATTGCCTTTGAAGACCTACTTGTACGCAAATGAACAGTGAACACGATTGGAAAGCCCGTTGCGAAGCCGAAGCGTTGGCTTATTCCGGCGCCATCCAGCCGCACGGTGGCTTGATTTATCTGGATGCCAAACTGCGTGTCAGCCACGTCAGCGCCCAGCTTGATGCCTATTTGCCTTATCCGCTCGCCTCGCTGCCCGGCCAACCGTTGCCGGAAGAATTGACCCAAGTGCTTGCCCCTAACCTGGCCAAATTGCCTGCCGTACCGGGCAGCCGCAGCGAATTGTTGGCGGTCAGTCTGGCCGACGAGGCCAGCCTCGACATCGTTCTGACCCGTGGTAACGAGGGCATCATTATCGAACTGATGCCGCATACCGAACCGCTTATCAGCCCCAATCAATATTCGGTGCAGATCAATACCCCGGAAAATGGCGCACAAGCCTTGTTGCTGCATCACCACATGGCAATCTCGTTGCAGCGATTGACCGGTTTCAACCGGGTCATGGTCTATGCTTTCCGCGATGACGGCGACGGCGATGTATTGGCGGAAGCGCGTGATGGCGAGGTGTACGGCAGTTATTTGGGCCTGCGTTTTCCCGGCAGCGACATTCCCCACATTGCCCGCGCTTTGTACCTGAAAAACCCGTGGCGCTTGATTCCCGACAGTGAGGCGCAAGCGGTGCCGTTATTAAGCCAGCAACAGAACCCGCCCGATTTGACGTGGTCCGATTTGCGCAGCGTGTCGCCGGTGCATCAGGCCTATCTTGCCAACATGGGCGTCCGCGCCTCGCTGTCCTTGCCGATTGTGGTGGCGCGTGAATTGTGGGGGCTGGTCGCTTGCCATCATGCCGAACCGCGAAATTTGCCGCTGCAAGTGTTGCGCACCGCAAGCCGTAACGCACGGCACTACAGCTTGGCGCTTGCCGGTTGGCAGGCGGCCTCGCGGATGCGCTTTATGGACAGCTTGGCCAGCCGTTTTAAAGACATGCGCATGGTGCTGCTGCGCCACGGCTCCATTTTGACTGCAGCAGCCGACATAGCCCCAATTTTGCTTGAACAGCTGAATGCCTGCGGCCTGGCCATACGTTTTGGTGATGACTGGGTGCAGGTCGGCGACATACCGGCCTTCACCACGCTTGAACAGCTTGATGATTGGTTTGAACGCGATTGCCCGGAGGTTATTTACAGCAGCGACAGCCTGATGCGGATGCGTCCCGATATCGGCGATGTGCCGGTGGCTGGGGTCATGGCGTTAAAGCTGCGCACCCGTAGCCGCGATTCATTGCATCTATGGCTGTTCCGCAAGGAATTGGCCCAAAATGTCGAATGGGGTGGCAACCCGAACAAGCCGGTGGAATACCAAAAGGGCGCACTCGATATTGCGCCGCGCCGCTCGTTTGAAAAGTGGGTGGAAAAACGCAAAGGCTACAGCCTTCCCTGGCAAAACGAAGACCGTATCGTTACGCTGCATTTACGGCATATGTTTATGGAGATTTATGGTTGATAACCGTTTAGATGCCTTAGCCGCGCTGCGTCGGGGGACGCACGATTTGCATCAACGCCTGGAATCGGCGCCGTTGTTTGCGCGCCTGTCGGCGGCAGACCTTACCCGCGACGACTATATTTGTGTATTGGTCGCCTTACAGCACCTTTATGCCGGGCTTGAAACCGGGCTGATACACAGCTTGCGACAACACACGCCGGATTACCGTTACACGCCCCGGTTACCGCTGCTGCAACGCGATTTGGCGCAGCTTGGCGGCGCAGCCGCGTTAAACCCGGATTTGCCGCCCGCATCCGTAGCCGGATTGGCGGCCACGCTGGGGATGCTCTACGTCATCGAAGGCTCGGCACTGGGCGGGAAGCTGTTAAGGGAGCGATTGCAAAGCCGGTTGGGCGCGGCAGTGGGCGGCGCGCTGGCGTTTTACGGCCTTGAAGGCGACTGGCCCGCCACCCAAACCTTGCTGCGCGGCAGTTTAACCCCCGACGACATTGACCAAGCAGTGATGGCGGCGCGCCAGACTTTTTTGCTGTTTATCCGTAGCGGAGAAGACGCCTTGGCTCAGGTTAGGTAACGCGCAAAAATAACACCCGCCGCCCCGTCGGAGCCGAAAGCTGGCTTTGGACTCCGGCTCTGGTAAGAATAGTGCGGAATAATTTTTGAGCGTCACCTTAAGGCCATTTCGGTCTATTTCGAGAGGTGTATAAAGACGGGGGATCATCAGCGGATATTACTTCCCGAAAATCACCTAATGTAAGTTTTAATGCAACGCCCTGTTGATTTTGTTGCATTTGTCGCATAGCGCACACAGCTTGGTTTTCTTCCCGCCTCCCTTTTTTATCATTTATCCCACAATTACAAAGGTTTCTTATCCGGCGCTAATCCGGCATAGATGTTGCTCCAGCAATGCGGGGCAGCATCGGCAGGAAAACCGTGCCGAATGCTGCGTTTAAGCATAATAACAATAAGCGCTTCCAAGCCGGTTGCCTGTTGGTAAAAGGAAACGCGGCACTGAAGAACGTTAGGGTTATTTCTTCCAGTCGCCCATAACGCCAGGAGTTCCTGAATGATTGAAACCTTTTACGATGTCATGCGCAGGCAGGGCATCACCCGCCGCAGTTTTCTGAAGTTTTGCAGCCTGACCGCCGCATCGTTAGGGCTTTCTCCCGCTTTCGCGCCCAAAATCGCCCATGCCATGGAAACCAAGCCGCGCATTCCTGTGTTGTGGCTGCATGGCCTGGAATGCACCTGTTGTTCCGAATCGTTTATCCGCTCCGGCCACCCTTTAGCCAAAGACGTGATTTTGTCGATGCTGTCGCTGGATTACGATGACACCATCATGGCGGCGGCAGGCCACAACGCCGAAGCCATCATTGATGAAATCGTCGAAAAATACAAAGGCAACTACATTCTGGCCGTGGAAGGCAATGCGCCGTTAGCTGAAGATGGCATGTATTGCATCATCGGCGGCAAGCCGTTTGTCGAGCAGCTTAAATACGCCGCCAAAGATTGCAAGGCGATTATTTCTTGGGGTTCTTGCGCCTCCTGGGGTTGCGTTCAAGCCGCCAAACCGAATCCGACCCAAGCCACGCCGACCCATAAAATCCCAGGTCTGGCCGACAAGCCGATCATCAAAGTGCCCGGTTGCCCACCGATTGCCGAAGTGATGACCGCTGTCGTCGCTTATTTGCTGACGTTTGAAAAACTGCCGACGTTGGATAAACAAGGCCGTCCGCAGATGTTTTACAGCCAGCGCATCCATGATAAATGCTACCGGCGCCCGCATTTCGATGCCGGGCAATTCGTCGAGCATTGGGACGACGAGGGCGCACGGCAAGGCCACTGTCTGTACAAAATGGGCTGCAAAGGCCCGACTACTTATAACGCCTGCTCAACGGTGCGCTGGAATGAAGGCACATCGTTCCCGATACAGGCCGGTCACGGCTGTATCGGCTGTTCCGAAGACGGTTTCTGGGATAAAGGTGGCTTTTACCAACGCCTGACCGATATTAACGATTTCGCTATCGAAGCCAATGCTGACGCAGTCGGCGGCACCGCAGCCGCCATTGTTGGCGTCGGCATTGCCGCACATGCGGGCTTGACGGCGCTGAACCGTTCCAAAAAAACCGGCGCTAATCAACATGGAGCAGAACAACAATGACAGTCACCAACACCCCCAACGGCTTCAACCTGAATGACGCAGGCCGCCGCGTCATCGTCGATCCGGTCACCCGTATCGAAGGCCACATGCGCTGCGAAGTCAATATCGACGACGACAACATTATCCGCAACGCGATTTCCAGCGGCACCATGTGGCGCGGTTTGGAAGTGATTTTAAAAGGCCGCGACCCGCGCGATGCCTGGGCTTTTGTACAGCGCATCTGCGGCGTCTGCACCGGCACTCATGCGTTGACTTCGGTGCGCGCAGTCGAGGACGCGCTAAAAATCACCATTCCCGAAAACGCCAATTCCATCCGCAACCTGATGCAGTTGAGCTTGCAGGTGCAGGATCATTTGGTGCATTTTTATCATTTACATGCGCTGGACTGGGTGAATCCGGTCAATGCGCTGAAAGCCGATCCGGTCGCGACGTCGGCCTTGCAACAATCGATTTCGCCGCATAACCCCAAATCCTCGCCCGGCTATTTCCGTGATACGCAAAACCGTCTTTTAAAGTTTGTCGAATCCGGGCAACTCGGCCCATTCAAGAACGGCTATTGGACCAATCCGGCGTATTTACTGCCGCCGGAAGCGGATTTGATGGCGGTGACGCATTATCTGGAAGCCTTGGATTTTCAAAAAGACATCATGAAAATCCGCACCGTGTTCGGCGGCAAAGACCCGCATCCGAACTGGCTGGTCGGCGGCGTACCGTGCGCAATCAATATCGACGGCATTGGCGCCAGTGCTGCGATTAACATGGAGCGGCTCAATTTAGTGTCGTCGATTATCGACCGCACCATTGATTTTATCGACCAAGTTTACATCCCTGACTTGCTGGCTATCGCCGGATTTTACAAAGGCTGGCTATACGGCGGCGGCATTTCCGGGCAGAGCCTGTTGTCTTACGGCGACATTCCCGATAACGCCAACGACTATTCTGCATCCAATTTGCTGATGCCACGCGGCGCGATCATCAACGGCGATTTGAGCAAAGTCCATGAAGTCGATTTGGCCGATCCCGAGCAAATCAAGGAATTCATCCCGCACTCTTGGTACAAATACCCGGACGATTCGCTGGGCTTGCATCCTTGGGACGGCATCACCGAACCGAATTACAAGCTGGGGCCGAAAACTAAGGGCGACCGCACCCATATCAAAGAATTGGATGAAGCGGCCAAATATTCCTGGATCAAGGCGCCGCGCTGGCGCGGTCATGCGATGGAAGTCGGCCCGTTGGCGCGTTATGTGATTGGCTATGCGCAGGGCAACAAGGAAATGACCGAACAAATCAATTTTGTGTTGAAAACGCTGGATGTGCCGGTCACCGCCTTGTTTTCGACCTTGGGTCGTACCGCTGCTCGCGGTCTGGAAGCGCAATGGGCGGCAGGCAAAATGCGCTATTTTATGGACAAGATGATCGCCAATATCAAAGCTGGCGATTTGGCGACGGCGAACGTCACTAAATGGGATCCGGAAACCTGGCCAAGCAGCGTCAAAGGCGTTGGATTTACCGAAGCGCCGCGTGGCGCGTTGGGGCATTGGCTGAAAATCGAAAACACCAAAATCGCCAATTACCAATGCGTGGTGCCGACCACCTGGAACGGCTCGCCGCGTGATGAGAAAGGCAATATCGGCGCGTTCGAGGCGGCCTTGATGAACACCAAAGTGGAACGCCCCGAAGAACCGGTGGAAATTTTGCGCACCCTGCACAGTTTCGACCCTTGTCTGGCCTGTTCGACGCATATCATCAGCCCGGACGGCACTGAATTAACCCAAGTCAAAGTACGCTGAGGAGCAGGATTATGAAAAAAATGTTATTAGTCGCGACCCTTATCGCGTTTTCCGATGCGGCATTGGCGCATACCGGCTTGTTGCCGACTGACGGCTTTAGCCACGGTTTTCAGCATCCGTTTTTGGGTTTGGATCATTTTCTGGTGATGCTGGGATTGGGTTTATGGGCGAGTAGCCAAAGCCGCTTGCTTGCTGGGCAGGCGCTTGGCGTGTTTTTGTCGTTTATGATGGTAGGCGCGCTGTTCGGCGTGGCCGGATTTGGTTTTGCTTATGTTGAAACGGGTATTGTTGTCTCATTGTTGTTGACCGGTATTGCGCTCAGCTCCCCAATAGTTCCCACGCTCCGGCGTGGGAATTCAGTTCGCAACGCTCTCGGCAACCGCTCCTGCGTTGCTCTACCTCCTGCATCCCTGCAAGTCGCAGCGTTGCGGAGGGACGCTGGAGTCATTCGACAGGCTCATGACAGGCTTTTTGACACTGCATTCCCATTTATGCCCCAGGGGGTACGCCGGAGCGTGGGAACGATAATTACCTTAATGTCGATTGCAGCCTTTGCCGCTATGCACGGGCTGGCGCACGGCAGTGAGATGCCGCTTGATGCTTTTGCATACCCTTATATCGCCGGGTTTGTATCGGCTACGGCGCTTTTGCATGGTTTCGGATTGGCTTTGGGCTGGCTTGCGCAACGGATCAACGCGGCCGCTTTAATCCGCCTTTACGGAACCCTGACCGGCTTGACCGGCGCTTGGCTGTTGTTTGCATAAGGAACGGCCATGACGGATTCAACATCTCAACCTGTTTATGTCTACGAAAAACCGGTGCGGCTCTGGCACAGCCTGAATGCCTTGGTCATCGTCGTGTTGACCATCACCGGCTATTTAATCGCCTCGCCGTTGGCATCGGTGGGCGGTGAAGCGTCAGACCATTTCGTGATGGGCTACATTAGATTTGCGCATTTTGCCGCCGGTTACCTGTTGGCGATAGGCCTCATTTTCCGGGCTTATTGGGCTTATGCCGGTAACGAACATGCCCGGCAAATTTTCATGCCGCCGCTGTTGTCGCGGGATTTCTGGCACGGCGTCGGCCATGAAATACTGTGGTATGCCTTTTTGGTCAAAGAGCCTAAAAAGTACATCGGCCATAACCCTTTGGCGGTGTTATCGATGCACTTCGTGTTCGTTTGGGGCGCGGTATTTATGATCGTCACCGGCTTTGCGCTATACGGCGAAGGCACAGGGCAGGGCAGTTGGCAACATGCGCTGTTCAGCTCTTGGCTGTTGCCGTTGTTCGGCGACAGCCAGAATTTGCACAGCTGGCATCATCTGGTGATGTGGCTGATTGTTTGCTTTGTGCTGATCCATGTTTATGTCGCGGTGCGCGAGGACAAATTATCCCGGCAAAGCATGTTGTCCACGATAGTGACCGGCTGGCGCACGTTTAAAGACGACAAGCCGGTGGATGACGTGCATTGATTTAGAAACGGCATTTTTGTCCACGAAAAGCACGAAAATTGCTGGCAACCGGAGTGCAGGCTTTGCCTGCAAGCGCAAGCGGAGCTTGCACTCCCGTTGAAGTAAGTCAGCTTAAACAAGGCGGTACTGCTAATTTCATTGTTTTTCGTGTCGCCTAGAGGCGCCTACTTTTGGCTTTCGTGGACAAATAATTTTCCAGGATTAACCATGAACATTTTACTGCTGGGCATAGGCAACGTACTTTGGGCTGACGAAGGCTTTGGCGTCCGCGTGATCGAACGCCTGCAAAAAGGCTACCGTTTCCCCGACAGCGTCAAAGTCATGGATGGAGGCACACAAGGTGTTTATCTGGTCGAGCATGTCCAAGCGGCGGATGTATTGGTCGTATTTGATGCCATCGATTACGGCCTGCCGCCCGGCACATTAAAACGGATTGAAAACGACGATGTGCCGAATTTTCTCGGCGCCAAAAAAATGAGCCTGCACCAAACCGGGTTCCAGGAAGTGCTGGCGATGGCGCAAATGCTGGGCAGTTATCCTAAGCACGTGTTGTTGATCGGCGTACAGCCCGAGGAACTGGACGATTATGGCGGCAGCTTGCGGCCAATAATCAAAGCGCAAATTCAGCCAGCGATAGACATGGCGTTGACCTATCTGCAAAGTTTCGGCATTGAAGCGGAAATAATCAATAGCGATGGCGATTTGGCCGACCCGGTGCTGAACATACAACGCTACGAACAAGAACGCCCGACAGCCGAGCAAGCCTGCCGAACCGGAGATGACCGGGTTTTACAGTTTGACGGTTTTGAGTTGCGCCCGCCGCAAGCAAGTGGCAACAACACCGTGCAAGTCGATGTCGATTACCGGGGCAACTACTGATGTGTATTGGCATCCCGATGCAAGTTGTCGAAATGCACGAAGAATCGGCGCGTTGCCTTTACCGGGAGCAGGAAAGTTTGGTCGATATGATGCTGGTTGGTTCGCAACCGGTTGGCACTTGGCTGTTGGTGTTTCTCGATACCGCGAGGGAAGTCATCAGCGAAAGCAAAGCCCGGCAAATTTCAGATGCCTTAGAAGCCATGCGCCTGGCGATGCAGGGCGACAACCGTATCGACCATTTGTTCCCCGACCTTGTAGGCAGGGAACCGCAATTGCCGGAGTTTTTAAAATCATGACCTCGCCGCTGCTTGAACAACTGCAATCCCGATACGCTTATCCACTGCTGGATGCGGACAGTTACGACCCTTTCGTTTACGGCAATGAAAATGTCGTGCTGTTTTTTTGTAACGATCCCGTCCAGTTTCCCGAAAGCCACGATGTTGCGGTGATCTTGCCGGAACTGGTCAAAACTTTTAACGGCGAGTTGCAAGCGGCGGTCATTGCCAAACCTATCGAACGCGAATTGCAGGCCAGGTTCCGCTTTAGCGGCTGGCCGTCGTTGGTATTTTTGCGTAACGGCGAGTATTTGGGCGCCATTACCGGCATCCGCAACTGGCATGAATACAGGCAAGAAACCGCCGCGATTTTGGCCTTTGAACCCAGCCAACCGCCTGGCTTCGATTTGGATAAGGTATGCGGCGGCGGCCATTAAATTAGTAGGGTAGGCTGTGCCTACCCTGACCCACACAATAGGTACGCACAGCGTACCCTACCTATTACGGCCATTATGACTTCAATCTCGCTCCCCATTTTCGGGCAAGGCAGCCAACCGGCGGAACAAGACGGCGCCGAATTGGAATACCTGCAAATGCCGCAGGAAATGACGACCTATTCCATGCCGCAGCTTTCGACCGATTTAAACGCAGAGGATTTGGCGCAGGCCAAAAGCGTATTGCAGCAATTACAACAAAATTTGACCGCTTTCCCCACCGTGTCCGCGCCCATTGAATTGACGCATCTGGATGAAAATAACCGCCGTTTTATCGACGAACTGCTCGGCGAAGGCGAAGTCAGCGTGATTTGCTCCGGCCAGCAACCTATCCGCATACAGGAATCGGTGCTGGCCGGGGTTTGGCGTTTGCAAATACTGAACGGGCATCGGCAGATTGTTCATGACACGCTGGATGTCGGTATTATTCCTCGGCAACTTTCGCAGTTGGCCTTTAAAGGTAAAGCGACGCAAATGGATACCTATTGGACAGTTGTTCCTCCCGGCGTGATCAATGCGCCGCCGTTGTTGACCGAACTCAATGCCAATATCGCCGAATATAAACCCGGCGGCGAAGCGCATACCATTAACTTGAGCCTGTTGCCGCAAACCGAGCAAGATTTGGCGTTTTTGGCGCAACGCCTAGGCGGCGGCTCAGTAACGATTTTATCGCGTGGTTACGGCAACTGCCGGATCACCGCCACCGGCACCTTATATGTCTGGTGGGTACAGTATTTTAATTCCGAGGACACCTTAATCCTCAATACCTTAGAAGTCAGCGACGTGCCCAGCGTGGCCTGCGCCTCCCCGGAAGACATCAGCGACAGCTGCGGGCGTTTGCAGGAGATACTCAAGGTGTATTTGTGATCGACTCGTTTTTTGCCGGTGCTTTCGGCGGCGATATGTCAAAGCTGCCGCCGCAAACCCGCCTGGAATGCAAGATTTGTTGGCATGTGTACGATCCGGCGGTGGGTGATGACGTTTGGCAAATGCCGCCCGGAACCGCTTTTTCCGCATTGCCGGACCATTGGAGCTGCCCGGAGTGCGACAGCAAAAAACAGGATTTTTTGGTGTTGGATGATTGATGGGGGACGAGGCCTTTGCGTTCTACACAACTCATGAGCTGGAAAAATAGCGGGCACATCCGCGCTACGCTGGAAACCACATTCAATGAAATACTGGCTAAACGCATGTGCGGTTTGCCGGTCATTAATCCAGCACTTTCGGTGCAGGCCGTCGGTTTTAATCGCTTCGGCGAAGACTGGGTTGGCGTGCTGGTTACGCCCTGGTTCATGAACCTGATGTTGTTGCCGGGGGTGGACAGCATTTGGCACAATCAACAACCCGGCACGAAAATAGACAGGCACTTCCCGCAGGGCGCCTTCGAATTTACCTTGGGCCGTGAAACGCAAATAGGCACTTACGCAGCTTGCTCTTTATTCTCGCCGATGTTCCAGTTTGAAAACCAAGCCGCCGCACTGGCTGCCGCAGCATCTGCATTACAGGGCTTGCTGGCCGAAACCGCGCCGCATACGTTTAGCCGCCGGGACTTGCTGCGCGGCGCTATCGGCAAAGGAAATCGTTGAGTGGCGCTGGCCGGTAAAATTGTCATCGATTTATTTCATGACACAGGCAAAGTGAGTGGCGTACACATTGCGTCGAGCCGACCTGAGGCGGTAGCGCAGGTTTTAATCGGCAAAACCCCGGAACAGCTGCTTGAAACCGTCCCCTTGCTGTTTACCTTATGCGGCAACGCCCAGGCTTATGCCGCGTTGCAAGCCTGCCGCACGGCACTGGGCATGGCAACCGGGCCTGAGCTTGATTCGGCCCGCAGTTTGTTAGTGCAGCTGGAAACCTTGCGCGAACATGCCTGGCGTATTTTGCTGGACTGGCCGGTTTTTGTCGGCTTTAGCCAAGATAAAAAAGCCTTGGCGGCGCTGCTTAAATTCGATGCGCTGTTCAAGCGGCATTTGTTCCGGCACGGCGAAGCCTTCAAGCTCGACAGTGCCTTGAAGACCGACAGCGCCCACTTGGCGCAACTGATTGACGAAATGGAGGTGCTGATCAACATTTCGGTTTTTAACGGTCGGCTTGTTGAATTTCAGGCCTTAACCGATGAAGCGCAATTGCAGCATTGGTTGCGGCAAAACAATGCCCTGCCTGCCAGCTTGTTGAACTATTTATATCGCCAAAATTGGGCGGCAAGCGGGCAAAACGATATTGCCTGCCTACCCGGACTTGATGACGCCATGTTGGACCGGCAACTGCAACAGCAAGATTTGGCAACTTTTAGCCGGTTGCCGCACTGGCAAGGCCGCTGTTTTGAAACGACGCTGTTAAATCGCCAGCTGCCGCAACCTTTAATCGCCAGTATGCGCAGCCGTTACGGTAACGGCCTGAGCGTCCGCATATTGGCCCGCTTGGTCGAAATCGCGTCCATACCCGCCCAGCTCAGGCAGTTTTTAATACAAATAACAGAGCCATCGGTTTTGCCGTCAAACGATGCAACGAACGAAGGCATAGGTTTGGCTCAAGTCCAAGCGGCACGGGGGCTGTTAATCCATCGTCTGCAATTGCGGCAAGGACGGGTACACGATTACCGCATCATCGCGCCCACCGAATGGAATTTCCACCCCGAAGGCGTGGTCGCCCAAGGCTTGAAACAATTGCAAACCGCAAACCTAAACGATCTGCAACGGCAAGCGGACTTGTTAATCAACGCAATAGACCCTTGCATACAATACGCGTTAAATTTAACCGGCAGCCGAAACAGCCGCGCCTGACAAATATCATTATGCAAAGGCTCGCATGTCTGGCATTCATCCAGACCTTCCAGGTTTTTAAAATCTGGAAGGTCTAACCCGCAAGCCTTTGAATAGGCGGAATGCCACCGGCGATTTCGGCTTATTTTGAGATGCGCATTAAAGCCGGACAAAAATGCCAAGCCTGCCCCGCGTTAAGTTGCTGGCCTTAGGAATGAGCATGAAATAATTTGAACAATTCGCGTCCTATGTTTACAGCAGGAGTGCAGGCTTCGCCTGCAAGCGCAAGCAAAGCTTGCACTCCGGCTATTAGCAACTTGCCCAAGTTATTCCGTACACATTCCTTAGCAAATTTTTGCACCATCAACCTAGTTGGACTATAGTTCGGAAACTCGTTTACCTACCGCACGCAGCCACGACCATGACACAGCAAAACAGCCCTCATCCCTTTGAACAAAAAAGCGTCCTTGCCATCAATACCGTCAGTGAATTGTCCGCCGACGTACAAAAAATCATCCGCCAAGTCGAAAAATTAACCGAAATCGGCATTGCGCTTTCCGCTGAAAAAGACACCACCCGTTTATTGGAAAAAATCCTGGTCGGCGCCAAATCCATCACCAACGCCGACGGCGGCACCATTTACCGGGTTTATGGCGACATCATTAAAATAGAAATCATCCATTCCGACAGCCTGGGCATTTATTTGGGCGGCGAAGGCAATGTCGTGAACATGCCCAGTATCCCGCTGTACGGCGAAAACGGCGAACCCAACCTGAAGAATGTGGTCTGCTATTCGTACCACAACAATAAAACCATCAATATCGCCGATGCCTACGATGCCGTCCATTTCGATTTTGTCGGCACCAAAGCCTTCGACCAGAAAAACAACTACCGCTCAAAATCGTTCCTGTCGATTCCGTTGACTAACCATCAGGGTGAAATTATCGGCGTGTTGCAGCTGATTAACGCCATTGACCCTATCACAAAAGAAATCATCACTTTCGATTCGGTGGCGCAGCGTTTTGCCGAGGCACTGGCGTCTCAGGCGGCAACGGTATTGACCAAACAGCAGCTGATTGTCGACCTGGAAAACATGTTTGAGTCGCTGGTCAAATTAATCGCCACCGCCGTTGACGAAAAATCGCCGTACACCGGCGGCCATTGCCGCCGCGTCCCCGAATTGACCGCCATGCTGACCGAAGCGGCGCATGAGACCGACCACGGCTATTTGCGCGACTTTAGGCTGAATGAGGCAGACCGTTACGAACTCTCTATTGCCAGTTGGCTGCATGACTGCGGCAAAATCATCACCCCCGAAAACGTCATCGATAAGGCGACCAAACTGGAAGCCATTTTCGACCGTATCCATTTGGTCGAAGCGCGCTTTGAAGTGTTAAAACGCGACCAGGAAATCGCCTATCTTAAACAGCAGCTAGCCAACACGGCGGCGCAGGCGGAACTGGAACAAACATTCCGGGACAACATGGCCCGATTGGATGATGACCTGGCCTTTATCCGGGCCTGCAACACTGGCGGCGAAGCCATGTCGGATGCCGACATCGACCGCCTGCACAGCTTAAAACAACAAACCTGGACATTAAACAACGCCGAATTGCCGTTATTAAGCGATGAAGAAGTCTACAACCTGAGCATTTTCCGGGGTACTTTGACGCCGGAAGAACGCAAAATCATCAATAACCATATCAACGTCACCATTGCCATGCTGGAGGCGATCAAGTTCCCCAAACACCTGAAAAATGTCGTCGAAATTGCCGGCGGCCACCACGAGCGCATGGACGGCAAAGGCTACCCTAAAGGCCTAAAGCGCGAACAAATGTCCATCCCCGCCCGCGCCATGGCCATAGCTGACGTATTCGAGGCCTTGACGGCAAAAGACCGGCCTTATAAATCCGGCAAAAAATTGTCCGAAGCCTTGTTTATCCTGAAGAAAATGAAAGAAGAAGGCCACGTTGACCCGGATTTGTACGACGCCTTCATTGAGCGGAAAATCTATAAAAAATACGCTGAACAATTCCTTGACGCTGAACAAATCGACGTCGATTAGAGGCATCGTTCACACCATAGCGACATGAAACACAAAATCCTAAAATCCTACCGCCCGCTGTCGTGCCTGCTTATCACCCTGCTGTTCATGGCGCACAGCGCACGCTGGTTGGAGATTCCGACGCTGCAGCGCATGGAAAACATCGTCTATGACCTGCGCCTGCGCAGCACTGCACCCAACACCATCGACCCGCGTATCGTCATTGTTGACATCGACGAACAAAGCCTCGCCCAAGAAGGCCGCTGGCCGTGGCGCCGCGACAAACTGGCCTACCTGGCCGATATGCTGTTCGATTATTACCAGATTAAATTACTCGGCTTCGACGTGATTTTTTCTGAAGCGGACACCAGTGCAGGCGTCGAATTGCTGGAACAACTCGCCAGCGGCCCGCTACAAAGCAATACCGGATTTTTATCGGCGCTGGAAACCCTGCGCCCGCAGCTGTCTTATGACGACCAGTTCGCCAAAAGCCTGCAAAACCGCCCCGTTGTGCTGGCCTATTTCACCAGCCCTATCGCCGAAAAAACGCCTGAAATAGGCGTCTTGCCGCCGCCCTTGGCAAAAGCAAGCGAACACCCGTTCAGCAGTCTGCTGGCCAAAGAAAAAAGCTACACCGCCAACCTGCCCAAACTGCAGGCGGCCGCCACCTCAGGCGGCTTTTTTAATAACCCCGCTGTCGACGAAGACGGCGTATATCGCAGATTGCCGCTATTAACCGAATACCGCCAGCACATTTACCCAGCCTTGTCGTTGGCCCTATTCAAAACCTTGCTCGAGCAGCCGCCGATTGAGTTCGTCACCGGCAGCGGTTACGGCGCACAGCACAGCGAGCGCCTCGAAGCCCTGAACATAGAAGGCTTCCATATTCCGGTCGACCAAAGCAGCAACTTATTGGTGCCGTATCGCGGACGCCAAGGCAGCTTCCCTTATATTTCCGCGACCGACGTACTGAACGGCATCGTGCCGCAGGCCGCATTGCAAGACAAAATCGTCATCGTCGGCACTACCGCCGCCGGACTGCTCGATTTGCGCGCAACGCCGGTGCAACACGTCTACGCCGGGGTGGAAATACACGCCAACATCCTCAGCGGCCTGCTCGACCAACGCATAAAATCCAGACCCAGTTATAGCCTCGGCATTGAACTGCTCGAACTGGCGGCGATTTGTCTGGCCGCCATACTGATATTCCCGCGCCTGCCGGTGTTTTTATCCGCGCTTATTTTCGGCGTCTGGCTAGCCGCTGGCATCGCCGCGAATTTTTACGCTTGGACAGCATGGCACATCGACACCGCGCTGGCCGCGCCCATCACCTTATTGGTTGTGCTCTACGGCATACAGCTGTTTTTCGGCTTCTTTTTTGAAAGCCGCCGGAAAAAGCAACTGGGCAACATCTTCGGCCAATATATCCCGCCCGAATTGGTCGAACAAATGAGCAAGTCCGACGAGGAATTTACCTTAAAAGGCGAAAGCCGCGACATGACCGTATTATTTTCCGATGTCCGGGGCTTCACCACCATTTCCGAAGGCATGGAACCGCAGGAGCTGTGCGAACTGATTAACGGCATCCTGACGCCAGTCACCCGCGTCATCCACGAGTCCAAAGGCACTATCGACAAATATATCGGCGACGCCATCATGGCGTTTTGGGGCGCGCCCATGCACAATCCGCAACACGCCAGCTACGCCGTAAAAGCGGGCCTCGCCATCTTGCAAACCCTCACCCGCATACAACAGGATTTTAAAGCCAAAGGCTGGCCGGAAATCGACATCGGCATTGGCATCAACACCGGAAAAATGAGCGTCGGCAACATGGGTTCGCAATTTCGCATTGCCTATACTGTCATGGGTGACGCCGTTAATTTGGGTTCGCGCCTGGAAGGCTTGACCAAACAATACGGGGTAAAAATGATCGTCAGCGAAAGCACAGCGCAGGCCGCGCCCGAATACAGCTACCGCGAACTGGACAAAGTGCGGGTCAAAGGCAAGCATAACCCCATCACCATCTATGAACCGTTAGGCATCGGTGCAGACCTCAGCCCCGAACAACGGCAACAGCTCGACCTATTGAACCAAGCCTTGCACAGCTACCGGCAACAGCAATGGCTCGCCGCGCAAGCTATCTTCGGGCAACTGGCAGGAAGCCACCCCCACGACAAACTCTATGCCATTTACCTTGAGCGCATCGCCTACTACCTTGAATCCCCGCCAGAAACCGACTGGGACGGCGCGTTTACCCACACCAGCAAATGATTTTGGCACTGGGCTGGGAGCCCCAAGCTGTCGCAAATCTGCCTTAATTACCGCCTATTGTCAGCTTTACAACAGCTTGGTTCGCCTTATTCCCTGCTAATACGCCGTTTTACGCATGGCATTGTTTTTGCCTTATTGTTATTTATACCAATAGATGACAATGAAACTTTTTCTTGATTGCTCTTCATATCGCCGAACGCTTTTACGTTGTCGCCACCCACTAGGAACCCCCTATGAAACTGCAAATCGAACGCCGTTATGTCGAAAGCCTGATCGAAGCTTTCCCGAGCCAAATCGCTTTGAAAGAACAACTGCGTTTCGGCAACAAGGCCGAAGTGTTTTACCAACAACTGGCCGGGGATGAATGGGCTTTTTTGCATGACCTTTATCGAACTTCCGGCGCAAGCAGCCAAGCGGCGCTGCTGGCAACGCTGCAAACCGCATTAAGTGACGGCGGCGAACGCTACGAAGCCGGGCAACTGGAAAAAGTGCTGCCCAGCATCACCCGCTACCTGATCGACGACGCCCAACGCGGCTGGCTTTTCCAGGCCGACGCCAAAGGCCGGACCTGCGCCTATTTGATTACCCGGCTCGATTACACGCCGCCCGGCGAGGAAGAAGCCGGACGCATCCTGATCGAACTGAAAGCCAATTCCAAAGGCAAAATCGCGGTTGAAACACTGGTTATCCGCGCCAAAGACATTGAAGGCAAAACTATCGCCGAGATTTTTGCCGCCAAAGGCTACCTTAAAGAAACGCCGGAACTGCTCGCCATTTACGACGAAGCCGCCGACCGTTATTTCGATTGGCGTGGCCGCTACGGCGAGCAGTTTTCCGGCTGGGGCACAGCGGTTTATGTTGAAGACCCCAGTTCCAGCCACCGCAGCAGCGACTGGACGCGCAAAAACACCGTCGTATTATCTTCAGCTGGCGGCGCTTGCCGTTTGGTCAACGATGAAAACATCCTCAGCGAGCGCGCATTAACATTGGAAGCATCCGGCGACATCCTCGGCAAATACCTGCGCAAAGCCGGAAACAGCCTGCGCTACGACAGCAAAACCGAAACCGCGATGGAAGCCTCGAAAGCCGACATCCCCAAAGGCGCATTCATCGACTTGCCGATACACGGCTATATCCTGATGTTCCATCTGGAACTGCATCACCATGTTTGGGTGCATGTCGATGATATGGCGCCTTACCAATATCAGCCGGAATTGAAACAAAAACTGATTTTGCCGCCGGAACAAACCGACCTGATCGACATCCTGACCGCCGAAATGGACATGCTGATGGACGACATCGTCGCCGGTAAATCCGGTGGCACCACGGTGCTGTGCGCCGGGCCTGCCGGCGTCGGCAAAACCCTGACCGCCGAAGTCTATTCGGAAATCATCAAGCGCCCATTGTACCGGGTGCATTCCGGGCAATTAGGCTTGAACGTTGCGGAAATGGAAAAGGTGCTGAAAGAAACGCTGATCCGGGCCCAGCGCTGGGGCGCAGTCATGTTGATCGATGAGGCCGACGTTTACATCAAGCGCCGCAGCGACAATCTGGCTTCCAATGCCGTGGTTGGCGTGTTTTTGCGGGTACTGGAATATTTCAACGGCCTGCTGTTTTTGACCACCAACCGCGTCGACGACATTGATGAAGCGATTATTTCCCGTTGCATCGCGATGATTAAATACCATGCGCCGAACAGCGCCGACCGCCGCAAGATATGGGGCGTCATGACCGAGCAGTTTGCATTGCCGCTGGATCAGGCCTTGATAGACCAACTGGCCGAATTGTTTCCGGCCGCGACTGGCCGCGACATCAAAGGATTGACCAAATTGGTTGCCAAGTTTTGCCAACAAAAGCAGCTGGAGCCGAGTTTGGAAGTATTCAAACGCTGTTCAGTGTTTCGGGGTTTGGAGTTGGCCGATGTGGATTAGCCGTGTAGGGTACGCTGTGCGTACCCATCTCATTCCCAAGTTCCAACTTGGGAATGCATGCCTTCAAGCTCTGCTTGATGTGGCCTAGCCAGCAAGTGATGAGAGGACAGGGGCGAAAGAGTGAGAGGACAGGGTGTCAGGTCTTGAATTTTGCAAATATGTGCTTGCATAAACGAGACTTTATGCAAATTAAAAGACCTGACTCTATGCGTGTGCCCACTGTCGAATAGTGCAAATCAAAATCTATACTTGTTTAAGTACGATCAGTTACTTCACTAACTCCATCAACTTGCCATAGCTATCAACCACATCATACTTAACCTGCTCAGACGTTATTTTGGCAAAAAACTTCCGCGCACAGTTGATTTTACATTTTTCAATTTCCCTTAACGCCATCGACGACATCGAGCCTTTGGTTTCGGCGATAAAATAGATGTGCTTTACCGAGCCTTCTTTAAATGAAATAGCCCAATCCGGGTTGTAATTACCCACGGGCGTTGGGATATAAAAACCCCTTGGCAGCTTGGCATACACCATTACCTCAGCACTTGTGTCCAGCTCTTTGACAAAGTCACGCTCAATTTTAGAATCGGTAAACACATAATCATAAATGTGCCGGTTCAGCTTAGCCCCTGTTTTGCTTAAATCCACTGTCGGTTTTTCTTGGGTAAATATATCAAGGCTATGGGTTTCGGCGATGGTGTCATAGGCTAAATGTTCAACAATGACGGTGGCTTTTTGCTCATTGATTAAGCGTGAGGCTTTGGCGATAAAGTCTTCTGGATTGACTTTAAATTGGTCGAATACGGCATTGTTGATTCCCTTTAGGATACCTGCAATCGTTTGGCGGGTAAGCTGGGTATTTTCTGCCAGTTTGCCAATCAGGTCGTACTTAACGGCAGAATGGACAGAGGCATTATTCGATTCCGTGAGGGTCTCCATGACCTTAAATGATTCGCCTTGTTTGACGGCATCGTAGGTGGTCTCGTCGATTTGTTCACCGTGTTTGATGGTGTATTGCAAGGCACTTACGCGCAATTCTTTATCCAGCCCAACCACACATTTTTTTACCAATTCCGATGTTTCAAAATCGACAGCATAAGCAGCCTTTTTATTGATACGCTCCCAAAGCGCCTTAAATTCTTGTCTTTCAAAATTAGCATTGAGAGAATTTACTTTTGCTCGGCGTTCATCTTCAATAACCGGCATTTGGGCTTGGCTGAACACACTATCAATCAGCTGAAATACCTGTTCAGCATGAACGGCCAGTTCTTGTGGCAATTCAACAAGCAATCCTGCTTGCTTGGCCTCGTGATAAGCAGGGGTGATTTTATCGTCAGCATCGGTGTAATCGTTTTTCAGCAAATATTTATAAATTTGCTTGGCAAGTTGTGGCGTAACCTCAACATCGCCAGTCGGCGTTTTCAGCACCTTTCCGGTAAAATATTTTTCATCGGCAATGCGTGGACGCTCTGACAACGATTCACTCATATCCTTTTGCAACCCAGTGACGAAATCGGTATAGCTCTCGCTGGTCACCACCGTCAGCACATTGACATCATGCACCGTGGCCGGGTTATCCATACGGTCGCCGTGTTGGTTCACCGAAAGCCGCATACCGCGACCGACTTCCTGACGGCGTGAGATAGTGTTATCGCTATGTTTAAGCGCGCAGATAACAAAAACATTGGGATTATCCCAACCTTCCCGTAAAGCCGAATGCGAGAAAATAAAACGTACCGGTTCATTCAGCGATAATAAACGTTCCTTATCCTTTAAAATCAGGTCGTAGGCATCCACATCATCAGAAACAGGTATTTTCTGCCCAGTTTCTTCATTCTTGACTAGCTTGGTTTCTGGTTCAACCAGACGCTTGGATTTTTTATCAATCGAAAAATAGCCCTGATGGGTTTTTGAAGCATCAATGCCGCGTAGATAAGCATTGTAAGGATTGTCGTCGAGCGTTAGGACTTCATTTAAGTGACTGCGGTATTCCTGTTCAAACATCTGGGCATATTCGCCGGACGATTCGCCATTTTCGTCATCGGCAACTGCTCCCTGCGTTGCTCTACCTCCGGCATCCCTGCCGTCGTAGCATCGGTATTTGGCCACCGTGTCGATAAAGAACAAGGACAACACTTTAATGCCTTGATGAAACAACACCTGTTCTTTATCAAAATGGGCTTTAATGGCCTCGCGAATCTGAATGCGGCGCAACGCCTCTTCGTTGACATCGCCGGTGGCCTCGCCGGTCATTAGCTCGACACCATTGGTAAAACTCAGTGTATTGGTGTTGGCGTTAATATCCGACACCACAAAGCCTTTGTATTGATCCAGTCCACCGGACAGATCAAACAGATTGTCGCCCTTGTTCAATTTGCGCAGTACCCGTTTAATCCCCGATTTTTGCTTGATTTCCAATTCAACGCGAACGACCGGCGGTTTACTGGTCGATATGTCAACGCTGCCCAGATACAGGTAAGGATTAGTGCCGGTAAGCCCTTTAACTGAAATGCCGCGTACCGCAATTTTTTTCACCAGCTTTTGATTGTAGGCATCCAGCGCATCAAGGCGATGAATTTTATTGTGTTCGGTTTTGTGGGTGGCGGAGTAGCGTA
>JBLRXA010000020.1:0-29101 GCA_047920955.1 Methylobacter sp.
TTCCGATACCGCGCCATTGACCATATAACAATGCCCGGTCAGCAGCAGGCTTTCGGCAGGGCTCGCCTTTTGTTGCAGCTGGGCAAATAAATCGGCGTACAGCGTTTTCATGCCGGCTATTAACGGGTCGTTGTCTTGCTCTGCCTGTGGCAAATCGGCATTGCGCAAAAACGGCATCGCTCCGCACCAAGCCTTAATCTCGCCTGCTGCATTAGTCAGCGGCACCAGCAAACGTTCCCAATCGATAGCGCCCTCAGCGCCTCGCGGCAAACCGCCGACGACAGTAACACCCAGCGCATTCAGAATAGGGGAGGGCGCGTCGAGCCGAGAGGCGGAATCGTGATTGCCGCCGACTAAAATAATATCCAGGTTCGGTAGCCGGTTTTTGGCCTTGACCAGAAAATCGTAAAGCTGCGATTGTGCGGCAGACGAAGGGTTGGCCGAATCGAAAATATCACCGGCTACGATTAACGCATCGGCCTGTTTGTCGTGCAGTTCATCGAGCAACCAGTCCAAAAACAGCTGGTGTTCCCGTTGCCGTGAAATGCCATGTAGATGATGGCCGAGATGCCAGTCTGCGGTGTGGAAGAGTCTTAACATGCGCTTTTTTTGTTCAAGGAGTTAGGGGGGCAATATAAATGACATTTTTTTGAAATTAGGTAACGCGCAAAAAATAACAGCCGCCGCTCCTGTCGGAGTCCAAAGCTGGCTTTGAACAGCCAAAGCCAGCTTTGGACTCCAACTATTGTGAAAATAGCGCGTTACCTTACCCCTCTCACTTAGGCTTAATAAACTTAATCGTCATCCGGTCGCTTTCACCGATAGCCAGGTATTTTTCCCGGTCTTTATCCTTGAGACGCAATGTCGGCGGCAATGTCCACACGCCTTCGGGATAATCTTTGCTGTCTTTGCTGTTGGCATTAATCTCGGCTTTATCCAAAAACTCAAAGCCCGCGTTTCTGGCCAGCGCAATCACATAATCCTCGGTGACATAGCCGGATGCGGCGCTGCTGTCCTGCGGCTGTAGCGTTGAATTTCTATGCTCGATCAAACCTAAAATGCCGCCGGGCTTTAAGGCCTTATACATGGCATCAAACACCGCAGCGGCTTGGCCGCTTTTCATCCAGTTATGCACATTACGGAAACTTAATACTCGGTCGGCGGATCCATCCGGCGCCAGTTGCAAAAATTGGGGCGGTTGCAAAACGGTCAATTCAACCTTGTCGTACACTTTTGGCTGATCTTTGAGCTTTGTTACAAAGCCCTGCAGGCTCTTTTGAAAATAAGGCTGTTCGGCATCGGCGGAAAAATGCGCGGCGTAGAGCTTGCCTTTATCACGCAAATACGGCGCCAGAATTTCGGTGTACCAACCTTCGCCCGGCCACACTTCAACCACGGTCATATCGTCTTTCACCTCGAAAAAGGCCAAGGTTTCTTGTGGATGGCGGTATTGATCGCGGCTTTTATGCTCAGCCGAACGCTGTTTTCCGGCAATCGCCTGTTGCAAAGAGGTGGGATTTTCGACCGCGTAAGACGATGAAAAACTGCCAGCCAGCAGTAACGCCGATAAAATATATTTCATGTTGTTTTCCTAATGTTTGAATCCACATTCGACGTTAGCTGTCGAATGACAAAATCACTGACGGATAAAGCCAGTGCATGAGCTGCCCGAAAACGAGGCGTTTACCAGAGCATAACGATGCCAATACATCGTCGCCTCGCTCCCAAGCTCCAGAGGCTGGGAATGAGATATGAACGTCATGGCCTAAAATAAAACTTACGGAAGTTGTTTCATACGCGTCCCGAATTGGATTGATTCCCATTTTGCCAAAACTTGCTAAATTTTGAAATTACCCGTTCAATATACCTTAAAAAGGTGTCCGGTGGCTTCGCGGGTGTTAATGGTGCGTAACGCTATAAAAACTGTTTCCGGTATTTTTTCATTCACTTACCCCAGCATGGGCTGCCGTTCGCGCTGGGCTGAGCCGTTACAAACCTTTAACCTTCCCCGATTTCATCTGATTCAGTGATCCATCATATTACGCGGGCTACGCGACATCTTATTTTCTGGTCTTTGGTCGCCGCTGCTGTCGGTTTGACCGGTGTGCGCCTGTTGTTGCTGGGGGTTGACCATTACAAGTCCGATTTGGCAAGCCATATCGGCGAGCTAATCGGTACACCGGTGACTATCGGCCATTTGGGCGCCAATATGCGCGGTTTTAATCCGCAACTGGCGCTGACCGACCTCTCTATTGCATCGGTTGCTGCCGGGGATGAAAACCCGGCTATCCGGTTTAATGAAATACGTTTGGGCGTTAATATGCCTAAGCTGCTGACCAGCGGAAATGTGCTGGCATCGTCTTGGGTGACGCTGGTTGGCGCCAAGCTGGCGATTAAGCGGCAACAGGATGGCAGTATTGCCGTGGTCGGTTTAAAAGCCGGTGACGGCCAGCCGCAATGGCTATTGCAGGGCGGCCAATACGAAATCCTGGACAGCGAAATCACTTGGCTGGATGAAAACCGCCCCGGCAAGCCGCTGCTGTTCGATGGCGCGGCGCTGGCAATTATCAATGACGGCGAACATCATCGGCTTAACCTGTTGGTCAATTTGCCGGAAAAGGTCGGCGACACGCTCAGGCTATCGATGGAGGCGGACGGCAATATTTTTGAGCCTGCCAGCACACAAGGCCGTGTTTATATCGACGGGAAAGCCGTTTTTTTGCCTGAACTGGCGGCGCTCGCCCAAAATTCGGACGGGAACCGGATCAATGTCGAGGCCGGTCACGGCGACGTTGAAATCTGGGCCGATTGGCGGCAGGCGCAACTGACCTCAATTGATGTCGTGGCGCAGCTCCAGCAAATGACGCTGGTGCGCGAGGATAAACAGGCTTTTTCCATCAAGGCGCTAAAGACGCAGTTGCACTGGGGCAGTAATGATGCGGGCGACCGCTGGCGGCTTGATGTCGGCGATTTTTCACTGGAAACCGGGAAAAAATGGCCGACGGCTGTTTTTAGCGTGTCCGGCCAACACCGTGGCGATAATGCGCTGGCGCAACTGGGCGGGTATGTCGATCATCTGGATTTGCAGGAAGCCTCGGAGCTGGCGCAATTTTTTGCGCCAATGCCGGATGATCAGGCCAAGTTGCTGGCGCAGGCGCATTTAAAAGGCACGCTGGAACATGTCTCCGTATTTGCCGATCTGGACACGGCGGCTGTTACGCTGGACGGCAAATTCGTCGGCGTCGGCATGGCGCCGTTGCTGTCGCTTCCGGGCATAGAAAACCTGAGCGGCCAGATCAAGGGCAGCGAAAAGCAAGGCACGGTGACGCTGGCGACCCATGATGCCAAGTTGGCCGTGCCGGATTTGTTCCGGGAAACCTTGCCGCTTGGCCGCCTTGTCGGCGCGCTCAGCTGGCAGCAGACGGATGACAGCTGGTCGCTGTCCAGCAAAATGATTGGGCTGGATTCTTTGGGTTTCCAAAGCAAAAGCCGGTTCCGTATCGACATTCCGAAAACCGACGCGCCTGTTTTCATGGATCTGCAAAGTGCCTTTAGCGGTGAAGATGTGCGCGAGGTGACGCATTATTTGCCGGTGGGCATCATGGATGCCGATGTGGTCGCCTGGCTGGATAAGGCCTTTGTCGGCGGGCGTATGGCTAACGGCGGTTTGCTGATTTACGGTGAGCTGGACGATTTCCCGTTTGCCGATGCGCCGGGGGTGTTTGAGGCGCTGTTTACCGGTGAGCAGTTTGAGTTGTCCTACGCGCCGGACTGGCCGCATCTAAGCAACATGAATGCCGAGGTGCTGTTTTTGCAGGACGGGCTTAAGGTGAATGTCCTGCAAGCGCAGTCCGATATCGCCAGGGATGGTGTGTATGCCGCAAGTCAGTCGGGAACTGGCGCGGCGAAAGTCACCATCAAACAAGCCGAGGTGACTATTCCGGTGCTGAATAAAAGTCGGCAGGTATTGATTAAAGGCGAAGCTGAAGCCGGCATTGGCGAGGCTTTGGCTTTTATGCAGCAGACGCCGTTGGCTTCGCCGGTGGATTCGCTGCTCGAAGCCATTACTCCGCAAGGTAATACCCGCGTAACACTAGACCTTAAAATCCCGTTGGTTGATGGCGCGCCGACTAAGGTTGATGGCACTGCGCATTTGAAAGATGCGCGCCTGATGGTGAAATCGCTGGCGCTGCCAGTCAGCAAAATTAACGGCGCACTCAAATTCAATGAACAGGGCGTTTATAGCGATGCCATTCAGGCGGCGGCTCTGGGTCATCCCATACAAGTCACTATTAAAAGCAGCGATAGCCTGGTCGCCGTCAATGTCGACGGACGTGTCGGCGTGGGTGATTTGCAGGCGCAATTTGATCTGCCCGGATGGCATATCGCCGAAGGCGAGACCGATTATCAGCTGCAGTTGGCCTTGCCTTACGACGATATTGCGCCGACATTACAGGTGGATTCGATGCTGTCGGGTATGTCGCTGGATTTGCCGGGGGCGCTGGCGAAAACACGGGAACAAAAAATACCCTTGTCGCTAAAATTTAGCTTGGGCGACAAGCCGTTATTGCCGCTGCTGCTCAATTACGGCGATAAGCTGAAAGCAGCACTGCAATTGGATACCCTACACAAAAGCGTCCATGCAGGCCATGTACTGGTCGGGACTGGGGACGCCGTGCCGCCCCAGGAAGCGGGGCTGAAACTGGAAATCAACCAAGAACGTTTGGCGTTGCAGGACTGGCTGGGCTTGGCCACAGCCCAAGAGGCAGGGGATAGCGTCAGGGAAGTTAAGGTACATAGCAAGCATGCGCTGTGGAAAAATGCCGACCTAGGCGTTTTTGACTTGGTTTTGCAGCGTAACAAGGATCATTGGGCCGGGACGATAGACAGTGCCATCGCCAAAGGCCGCCTGCAAATACCTGTCGGCAACCAAGCCACGGACAGGATCATCCTGGATATGACGTTGTTGGACCTTTCGGCATTGAAGCAATCGGCATCGAAAGATGCGGAGCCGCTACCGGGCTTATCGCCGGAGCAGGCGCCGTTATTAACGCTGACCAGTGCTAAAACGCTATGGCATTCAGTTGATTTAGGACGGCTGTCGCTGGTAACGGAACGCAGTCCGGGCGGCATGGCTTTTAAGCGCGCCGAACTGATTGGGGAGCATCAAAAATGGGTTTTATCCGGCGACTGGACAAGCAGCGGCGGTGGGCAATCGGTCACGCATGTCCAGGGGAATCTGGACGTGCCCCAGGCCGGACAGCTGTTGGCGCAATTGGATGTCAGCAAAGATTTGACCGAAACCCGTGCAATCATTGATTTTGCTACCGATTGGAAAGGTGCGCCTTACCAATTCTCGCTGGCGGGTGTCACAGGTCATCTGAGCTTGCATCTTAAGGAGGGCCGTATTTTAAGTATAGAACCGGGGTTTGGCCGGGTGCTGGGCATATTGGCCGTAGCCCAGTGGATAAAGCGGGCGCAGTTGGATTTTAGCGACATTTATCAGGAAGGCCTGACCTTTAACAGCATCAAAGGCCATTTCGACTTGGCCAACGGCATCGCCTCGACCCAGAATTTGGTGGTGGATGCGATTCCGGCAAAAATCGCTATCAGCGGCGACACCGATCTGGTCAGCCGAACCGTTGACCATATCGTTGATGTGACGCCTAAAAGTGCCGATGCCGTGCCTATTGCTGGTACAATTATGGGCAAAATAGCGGCCTTGGTGGGCCGTTCTTTGACCGGCAAAGATCAGGAAGGGTTCTTCTTTGGCTCCCAGTATTTGGTTAAGGGTTCCTGGGAGAATGCCGAAGTGATTCCTATACATAAAAACGATGGCTTATTACAAAAAACCTGGAACGGTATCACCGGTTTTCCATGGCTAGAACAACAAGAAAATAAAGAGAGAGAAACAGATTATGAGTAAATGTGCGGCTATACAAATGGCATCAAGCCCTAATATCAGCGCCAATTTGCTGGAAGCCGAAAAGCTGATCGCAGAAGCGGTTAAAGCCGGGGCAAAGCTGGTGGCATTGCCGGAAAATTTTGCCTTGATGGGCGATCATGAGCGCGACAAAATCGACGCTAAAGAAGCCGATGGCGCAGGACCGATTCAAACATTTTTGGCGTCGATAGCAAAAAAATACGCAGTGTGGGTAGTGGGCGGCACCATTCCGATAGCGGGCGACGACAGCAACAAAGTGCGGGCGGCTTGTTTGGTTTATAACGACCTGGGCGAACGGGTGGCGCGCTATGATAAGGTGCATTTGTTTGACGTCAACGTGCCCGGCAGTGACGAAGTTTATCGTGAATCCGATTCTATTGAGCCGGGATCGGGTTCGCTGGTGATTGATACGCCTTTTGGCCGTTTGGGCATTGCCGTCTGTTACGACCTGCGTTTCCCCGAATTTTTCCGCAACATGGGCATGGAAATCTTGATTATTCCGTCAGCCTTTACCGCCGAGACCGGCGCCGCACATTGGGAATTGCTGCTGCGTGCGCGCGCCGTAGAAAACCTGTGCTATGTGATCGCGCCAAACCAGGGCGGCTTTCACCTAAACGGACGCAAAACTTTCGGCCACAGCATGATTATCGACCCCTGGGGCGTAGTGCTGGATTGTTACAAAACCGGCGGCGGCTTTGTCTCCGCCGACATAGACAGGGAACGG
This sequence comes from Methylobacter sp., assembly GCA_047920955.1. Lineage (GTDB taxonomy): Bacteria > Pseudomonadota > Gammaproteobacteria > Methylococcales > Methylomonadaceae > Methylobacter_A. Next base: position 6,669 of record JBLRXA010000020.1, read on the forward strand.
CTGGAAAAAGTGCGCGGTGCGTTTCCGGCCTTGAATCATCGGCGTTTTTTTTGTGAGTGATATGTACGGCCTTGTTAAAACGTTATTGCTGGGCGGTTTTCTCGTTTCCTGCGGTACTGCCGACAATGCGCATTATCGGGACATTTCCACCTTGGAACGCCCGCCCATTATCGCGGCCGACAGGCCAAGCGTAGAGCAGCGGGTGACTGACGACAGCTCAATCCCCAAAAAAACCGGCGGCAAAGGGTTAGGTGAAAAGGTTTACCTGACCACAACAGCGCCAGTGCAACTGAACATCAAGCAGCCTTTCGACCAGGCTTGGCATAGCTTAAACCAGGCCTTAATGCTAGGTGACATTAAAATAACCGACCACGAACGCAATAAAGGCCATATCTACGTCAATTACGGCGCACAAGGCTTGCTTGGAAAAGCCTTGTCGTTTTTAACGAATGGGCATAAAGCAAGCAACTACCTGTTACTGATAGAAGACGGCGGCGCCGAAACGACGGTGACCGCCACCATCAGCAATGCCAGTGAGCAAAGCAGGTCAGGCGCTCAGGACGGCTATTACGATGCGCCGGTTGACGCGTCGGCAGACCTGTTGGAGAGGCTGTATAACATCTTGCGCGATGATTTGATAGGGAAGTAAATGTAGCGATTTGGTAATAGAGAAACCATATACAGACCTTCCAGGTTTTAAAAACCTGGAAGGTCTAAGCTAAATAAAGTCCACAAAATCACAAAAGGCACGAAAATTCCGTGCTTTTCGTTTCCCATCCTGACCCTTAAACATTGAACCTTAAATTTTGAACCTGTGAACATATTAAACCTTGCAAGACATGCCATTTTGACGCCTGCCGGTATCCAGGATAGCGATATTGAAAAAATCATGGGCCGGTTGCTCAGCCCATCGGTCGATGCGGCGGACATTTACTTTCAGTCCAGCCATTTTGAATCCTGGTCGATGGAAGGCGGCATCATCAAAAGCGGCAGCCACAGCATCGAACAGGGCGCCGGGGTGCGCGCCGTCTGCGGCGAAAAAACCGGCTTTGCCTACAGCGACCGCATTGAACTGCCGGTGTTGCTGGAAGCGGCCAGCAATGTCAGGGGCATCGTCCGGCAAGGCCTGGATTCGGCTTCATTACAATGCAAAGTATCAGGCAAAGCCGCCCAGTGGCCGAGCCATTACCCGGCGCAAAACCCGTTAAAATCACTGGAAGATTCGCAAAAAATCGACTTGCTGCGCCAAGTTGACAGCGAAACCCGCAAACTGGACAGCCGCATTGAAGAAGTGATCGTCAGCCTGGTCGGCGTACACGAACATATCCTGGTCGCACGGCAAGACGGTTCGCTGGTGGCCGATGTGCGGCCTTTGGTGCGGATGAATGTCACCGTCATCGTCGAGCATAACGGCCAGCGCGAACAAGGCAGCATGGGCGGTGGCGGGCGTAGCGATTACACCTATTTTATCGATCAGGATACCGCACTGGGCTATGGCCGCGAAGCGGTTAGACAAGCACTGGTCAATCTGGACGCCATTGACGCACCGGCTGGCAACATGACCGTGGTGCTGGGTTCGGGTTGGCCGGGCATTCTGCTGCATGAAGCCATCGGCCACGGCCTTGAAGGCGACTTTAACCGCAAAGGCACCTCGGCATTCAGCGGCCGCGTTGGCGAACGGGTGGCCTCCGATTTATGCACCGTGGTCGATGACGGTACGTTGCCGGGACGGCGCGGCTCGTTAAGTATTGATGATGAAGGCACGCCAACCGAATGTACCGTATTGATCGAAAACGGCATCCTCAAAGGCTACATGCAGGACAACCTCAATGCCCGGCTAATGGGCGTCAAATCCACCGGCAACGGACGCCGCGAATCCTACGCCCATCTGCCGATGCCGCGCATGACCAACACCTACATGCTACCGGGGCAGCATGATCCCGAAGAAATCATCAAATCGGTGAAAAAAGGTTTGTATGCCAAAAACTTCGGCGGTGGCCAGGTCGACATCACGTCGGGAAAATTTGTCTTTTCCGCCAGCGAAGCCTATTTGATTGAAAACGGCAAAATCACCCGCGCCGTTAAAGGTGCGACACTGATTGGCAACGGCCCGGACGTGCTCACCAAAGTATCCATGGTCGGCACCGATCTGGCACTGGACAGCGGCGTCGGCAGCTGCGGCAAAGACGGGCAAAGCGTGCCGGTCGGCGTCGGCCAGCCGACCTTGAAAATCGACGGGTTGACGGTTGGCGGCACCAGCGTTTAGGCGGGTATTAGACCTGCCAGATTTTAAAAACCTGGAGGTCTAATCTTTTTTGTAGAAAACCGCTGCCTGTTACTGACAGCCCGCAACAGGCAACCAATAAGATAAGGAACCGACGTTCTGCTCTATGCCGTCAGCGCCTTTGTAATAAACGTGCTGGTCGGCTGAGGAAACCGACAGATGGGCATGGGTGGCTGCATAATGGCGGGAGGTTTTATCGCCTGCAACTTGGCTGTACGCGTCAGCGGGCGCAAACAGGTCGGCGTAATGCTGTTCCGCCCAGCCAAACAGACATTCGGCATCAGCATGATGGTCGAATTTATTGACAATGACCCGCCCGCCGGAAATGACCAAATCGGGATATTCAAGTAGTTTAAAACGCTCAAACGGATTGCCGCGCACCGCGATAACATCGGCAGGCGCATCGGCTGTTAAGGTACCCAATCCGGCGATACCGAGCCTTTCCCCGGCTTTTGAAGTCGCCGCTTTAAACACATTAACCACGTCGCTAAAATCAATCGATTCGCCGCTGCCCAAATGCAGCATCATGTGGAATTCTTCGCCGTTAATGCCCCAAGGCACATTGTCATGGCCGATTTCAGAGCCGTAAATAAATTTGGCGCCTTTATTGGCCAAGCTCATCACGTTGGAATGAATGCCCTGATGGCTGTGGCCATCGACGCAAGAACCCAGCGTATCAATGGTGGTTACAAAGGTGACGCCCTGCTGCACCGCTTGTTGCAATAAGGCGTCGTCAATGGCCGCACACGGTGTATGCGCAAATTCATCAACATTACCCGCCAGCGCACGTTTAAAACCTTCATTTTCGCCGACATGCGCAATGACCCGTTTGCCGTGGCTATGGGCTTTGGCCACAATCGCATTGACTATGTCTTGCGGCAGCAGATTCCACGGCGTCTGCGGCACCGGTTGATCGCCGTGCGGCTGCATCCACGGTGCGCCCGGTTCGCCGCCCGGCTCTAGCGCAATTTTGATTGCGGTGGCGCCGCCCTTGACCAAATTATCGACCACTGTTTCAGCTTCTGCCGTCGATGTAACCGGAATGCCGATCTTGTCGTAACCGCCCTCGCCGCCGCCAAACACGTTGAGCGGATAGCCGCCAGCCGCCTGGATAATCGGGCCGGTGCTTAACAAGCGTAGCGAACCTTGGCCGCCTTCAACCGCCATCAGCGGGCCGCCGGTGTCTTGCACTGTGGTAATACCGTGTTCCAGCACCTTGTTTTTGAGTACATTTTGAAAAGTGATATGCGCGTGCGATTCGATCAGGCCGGGCAACAGGGTGGCATTGCCCAAATCGAGGCGGTTGGCGCACAGTTTACTTAATTCTTCAGGCGCGCCGACTTGCGCAATTTTATTGCCTTCAATCAAGACTGCCTTGTTTTCTTGCGGGAAATTGATGCCGTCGAACACTCTGGCAGCGGTCAAAACTTGGCAGGCTGGGGGTTCCGCGATGGTCGCCGCCGCTTCAGGATGCACTTCGCCGCCGTGAGCCAATACATGAGGGCTCACGCCTTGGCTTAATAACATTGAAAGCATCAGGTAGCGGGTACTAGGCCAGCATTTTTCGATGTTCATTTTTTTTCTCCAAAAACAGTGCAATTCGGCGGCATGTTTTTTACGCGCCCGAATTCAAATGATAAAAGGCAGGCAATGTTGGCCTGACCGGCATGATGGCCACTTGCCGCCCTGACCATAATGTCAGGAGAAACAATAACTGGCCCCGGACAAATAAGCATGTTACATGCCAATTGGTACAGGCACTGCCGTTACTGGTTTTTTGGTTTTTAATGGGCGTTTGTCGTGGTAAAAATGTGTTATATGGCCTGGAGTCAATGTGTTAAATGACACTGTTTAATTATAGGTGGGGCAATGGGTTGGGATGGTTCACGGAACAATGTGCGTGAAGATTACGGTCACTTGTTTGGCGGTTGCCGCGTCGATGGCGCGGTGATGAATGTGGCCGCTTATAACGGTTTTTTAGCGCGGGTGACGTGGCGCATCAGCCAGCCTTAATACCAAACCCGAAAACCCATTACAAAGCGCAGGCTGTGTTGGTGCGCCCGCAAGGATTCCTCTTCGACATAATCAAAACCCAGATAAGGGGCAAATTCGCGTTCAATTTCGTAACGCAATCTGACGCCGGTTTCAAATTCGGTGATACCCGCTTTAACACCGCGATGTTGAATATCCCGGGCGGCGGCGTTGATTTCCAGCCGGGGTTGCAAAATAAGCCGCTGCGTCAATAAGAGGTCGCGGCTTAAACTGAGTCGGCCTAAAAAATTGCCGTTGTCGGTGATAAAAACCGCGCTGTCCACCTCGACGAAATAAGGCGCGAGTCCCTGAAAGCCAATAACACCGTCAAAGGTGCGTTCCGGCTCGAAGGCGCGGCGGGCGCCAATTTGAAAATCCCAAAAGGTGCTGATGTTGCGGCTGTAAAGCAGTTGCAAATCGGCGCGGCCAAAAATGCCTTGGTCGGCGGAATAATCGCCTTCGGTTTTTACCCACAATTTATGGTCATCGTTGCCGACCCAATTTTGCACCTCCCATTTGAACAGATGCAGCTTGCCGTTGCTTTCGTATTCCAGGCGCTCGGCCTTGAAATGGTTGAATATCATCGGGTCGTTTTGGGCGCTGGCTGTGTTAATGGCGAGCAAGAAAAACAAAATCAGCCGACAGAGTGAAATCATGGCTGCTGCCCGGTTTTTTCGACGACGAATTTGCGGAACATGCCGGTGTCCATGTGATAGAGCAGATGGCAATGGAATGCCCACTCCCCTTCCGCGTCGGCGAACACATCGACGTCGACGGTTGCGCCGGGCTTGACGTTGATGACGTGCTTTTTGGGGTTATAAGCGCCGTTGCCGTTATCCAGATATTGCCACAAGCCGTGGATGTGGATGGGGTGGTTCATCATGGTTTCGTTGACATAATGGAAGCGGAGATGTTCGCCGTAGCGCACTTTAATCGGTTCTGCGTCGGCATATTTAACATCGTCAAAAGACCAGATGTAGCGTTTCATGTTACCGGTCAGGCGCAGGGTAATTTCCCTATCCGGCGGCATCCAGTCAGCATTAGGCTGGGCGGCGCGTAGCTGCTGATAACTTAGGGCGGGGTAAGATTCAATGCCTGTCATCGTCATCTCATGCCCATGCGCGGCATGGGGATTGTCGGCTGCGGCAGGATTGTGCCCAGCATGATGTGCGTGTCCGGCAGCCTTATCGGCCTTGTCGCCATGGCCGCTGTGCATGGCGCCCATGTCATCAAGCGTCAGTAAAACCCTTGGACGCAACGCGGGTATAGCTGCTTTTAGCCCGATACGCGGCGTCAGTGTGGCGCTGGCATAACCACTCCTGTCCATGGCTTCGGCGAAAATGCTGTAAGCACGGTCCGGTTTGGGTTCGACCAGCACATCATAGGTTTCGGCCACGGCAATCCTGAATTCATCGACATCAACAGGCTTGACCATCTGACCATCAGCCGCTGTCATCCGCATTTTTAAGCCCGGAACCCTAATGTCGAAATGGGTCATCGCCGACGCATTGATAAAGCGCAAGCGTACTTTTTCACCCGCGTTAAACAGCGCCGTCCAGTCCATTGCCGGGGTGCGGCCGTTGATTAAAAAATGATAAGTCGCACCGGTGACATCCGCCCAATCGGTAGGATCCATGCGCATCTCCCCCCAGGCCAATCGGTCGGCTAGGGTTTTAGCAAAACCAAGCTGACGGATGTCCTGGAAAAAATCGGACAGGGTTCTTTTTTGGAAGTTGTAATAATCGCTTTGTTTTTTTAACCGCGCCAAGGTGCGGTGCGGATCAGCCTCAGGCCAGTCGGACAGGATAATGGCATAATCGCGTTCAGGTGGGTTATGTTCATGCGGCGGGTCGATTATGAGCGCGCCGTACAAACCCATTTGTTCCTGCATACCGGAATGGCCGTGATACCAGTAAGTGCCGTTTTGCTGTACTTTGAATTGATAGGTAAACGTCTCGCCCGGCGCAATGCCGTCGAAACTGATGCCGGGTACGCCGTCCATCTGATAAGGCAAAATAATGCCGTGCCAATGTAACGAGGTGGGTTCTTTTAAGGTATTGGTCACTAGCAAGGTGACTTGTTCGCCCTCATGCCAATGCAGTGTCGGCGCGGGTAAGCTGCCATTGGCTAAAACTGCCTGTTGGTTTTTGCCGGTCAGGTTGATGGTTTTTTCGCCGATTGAAAGGCGGTAAGTGTCCGCCGCGCAGAGATTGCAGGCTAACAGCCACAGTAAAAAAACAGGCATTAAGGAGGTCATTTCATCAAATTTCTGTGCTGGTTGAAAACCTTCCCTTTAGGAGGATACTCTGAGCGGCATAATTTAATTCTACAGCCCTTCGTTTATCTAGTGACTTGGGGCCGAATTTTCCGCATCCATGAGTACATTAAGTATAGCTTTAAATATTAATGCCTTATTACATTAAACCATGCTCTGCAAAGGAGTAGGGATCGCCGTCGCCGATAATGAAATGGTCGAGTACGCGGATGTCGAATAAGGCTAGCGCCTGTTTGAGTTTGTCGGTGATGTGTTTGTCGGCTTGGCTGGGTTCGGAGATGCCGGAGGGGTGGTTGTGGGCAAAAATGACTGCTGCGGCATTGTGGTGCAAGGCTTGTTTGGCGACTTCGCGGGGATAAACGCTGGCGCCGTCTATAGTGCCACGGAACAGTTCGTCGAGTTGAATCACGCGGTGTTGGTTGTCGAGAAACAGGCAGGCAAACACTTCGTAGTTGTAGCCGCGCAGTTGGGCGCTGAGATAAGCGCGGGTGATGTCCGGGCTGGTGAGGGCGTCGCCGCGTTGCAGGGCTTCTTTAAAATGGCGTTTGGCCATTTCCAGTACCGCTTGGAGCTGGACGTAAGTGGCGTCGCCCAAACCTTTGCCTTGGCAAAAACGTTTTTTATCGGCGCCTAACAGGGCTTTCAGTGAGCCAAAGTCGGCGAGCAGTTCACGCGCTAAATCAACTGCCGATTTACCGGGTACACCGGTACGCAAAAAAATGGCTAACAGTTCGGCATCGGTTAATGCGTCCGGGCCGCGTTGCAGCAGTTTTTCCCTAGGCCGATCTTCCGCCGACCAATCCTTAATAGACATAGACTTCCCCCTGAGTATGATTGAGATTTAAGCATAGAAGAATTTGTTGAACCTTGCCATAATGCCGCTTTTGTTCAAGTTTACGGGCATTGTTATTAATAAGCATATTTTATTGGCTGTCTGCGGCGGTATTGCGGCGTATAAGTCGGCTGAATTGGTCAGGTTGTTGCGTAAACAAGGCGCTACAGTGCGCGTGGTGATGACGCAGTCTGCCATGCAGTTTGTCAGTCCGTTGACGTTTCAGGCGCTGTCAGGGCATCCGGTGCATAGCGAATTGCTGGATGCGGACGCAGAACAGGCGATGGGGCATATCAGTCTGGCGCGTTGGGCTGATGCTTTGGTGATTGCGCCGGCAACGGCGAATACCTTAGCTAAATGCAGTCAGGGTTTGGCCGACGATTTGCTGTCAACGCTATATTTGGCGACGACTTGTCCGGTTTATGTGGCGCCGGCCATGAATCAGGCGATGTGGCACAAACCGGTGACGCAGGAAAATATACAACGGCTGAAAAACCACGGCGTTACCGTGATCGGCCCCGAACAGGGCGAGCAGGCGTGTGGCGATACCGGCTTTGGCCGGATGTCCGAGCCGGTCGATATTTGCCTGCGCGTGCTGGCAGAACCGGCGACGCAGTGTTTAAGCGGGCTCAAGGTGTTGATTAGCGCAGGCCCTACCCGCGAACCGTTAGATCCGGTGCGTTATATCAGCAACCGCAGTTCCGGGAAAATGGGGTATGCGCTGGCCGAGGCGGCTTTAAATGCAGGCGCTAAGGTTACGCTGGTCAGCGGCCCGGCGATGCTGCCTGCGCCGTTTAATGTCGATGTGATCAAGGTCGAAACGGCAGCTCAAATGTATGCGGCAGTCATCGGCCTAGCGTCGCAGCATGATATTTATATCGGCGCGGCAGCGGTTGCCGATTACACGCCGCTACAGGTGGACGCCGAAAAAATAAAAAAACACGGCGAACAGATCACGCTGACGCTACAAAAAACCCAGGATATTTTGGCCGACGTGGCACAACTTGAGCCGCGTCCGTTCACCGTCGGCTTTGCCGCAGAAACGCATAATCTTGAACACCATGCCCAAGACAAATTGGCGCGAAAAAATCTCGATATGATTGCGGCAAACTGGGTGGGGCGAGATCAGGGCGGCTTTGACAGCGAGCAAAATGCCTTGCAGGTGTTCTGGAAAAACGGCCAAAAAAACTTAGAAATGACCGATAAAAATTACTTGGCCGAACAATTAATCGGCTTAATCGCAGAGAGAAGGAAACATGAAAAGAATACAGCTTAAAATTCTGGATGGCCGTTTAGGCAAGGATATTCCGTTGCCGGACTACGCCACAGCCGGATCGGCAGGTCTGGATTTACGCGCTTGTCTGGATGAGCCAGTCGAATTGCAACCGGGGGAAACAGTGTTAATTCCCACCGGTATGGCGATTTATATTAACGATCATCAGCTGGCCGCCGTGATCTTGCCGCGCTCCGGCCTCGGCCATAAGCATGGCATTGTGTTGGGCAATCTGGTCGGTCTGATTGATTCGGATTATCAGGGGCAAGTTTTTATCTCCTGCTGGAACCGGGGCGATACGGCGTTTACCATTAATATTGGCGAGCGCATTGCACAGATGGTTTTTGTGCCGGTGGTGCAGGTGAAATTCGAGCAAGTCGATAACTTCGATGAAAGTTTGCGCGGTATCGGCGGCTTTGGTCATACCGGCCGCCATTAACAATCAATAGGCATAATCATGGTACGACTCTTTTCTTTACTGTCAGCGTTTGCTGTTTTCATGGTTCTGGTTGTCGGCGGCTGCATTTATTGGCTCAGTGCTGCGTCAGTCGGGCAGGCAAGGCAAGATTCCGTGACAGCGGTGGCGGCAAGCCTTGCTGAAAACCTCAGCGCACAAATCAATATGCGCATCAATACCGTGGAAAAAATGGCGCAAGACCCCGATGTGGTGGCGGCTGTTATCGGTGGCGATCCCGGACAATTGACGGTGGTGGCCGAGAGCTTGGAACGGCATTTTCCGGAAGTCATGAAAGTCAGGCTGTTATTGCCCGGCGTTAGTGAACTGGACGACAAAAGCGTACCCAGAATGGGCTATGCCGATCTGGACATGGTTAGGGAGACCTTAACTAAAAACCAACCGCCTGCGATACAAGGCGATATGGGGCCTGACCGGCATTTGGCGATAACTCGCCAAATTATGCACAACGAGCAGGTGGTTGGCGTGATTTTGGCCAGTTTGGGCTATGATTTTGTCAATAAAACGGTGCAGGCTACGGCACCAAAAGACGGTTATTTCGAACTAAAACAAGGGGCATTGGCATTGGCCGCTGTCGGTGAAGCGCCATCCGAAGCTGAAATCGCCGATGCGCCCAAGATTAATCTAGCTAGCACCGGCTGGGAGTTGCGTTACCAAATGGCCGACGCCACTACCTCCGGTGATTTTGCGCTTATTTTTGCGGTAATCGCGACACCTGCGTTGTTGGTGCTGGGCGCTTTTTTTGTCGGCTACCGGACACTTTCGCAAACTTTGACCGAGGATTTGGGCTGTGTGCTGAAAGCGAGCAAGGACATGATGACCAACAAACTGCAAGGCACTTATCCGGTTAAGTTGGCGGAAATGGATGCAATGGTGTCGACAATGTTACAGTTCAAACGGGTTTTGGACAGCGAGGGCATCGAAGTCCCCGACCACGATACCGGCGATAGCCAGATGAACCGTTTTTTCGATGATTTTGATGACCCCCTCAATTCAGGCGGCTCAATGCTATGGGGCGGGGATGAGCCAGAATCGTTCCCCGTAAAAGACGAAACCAGCGCACCGGCCGTTAGCTTTAACAAACCGGAGATTGTTGAAACAACAGTGCCGGACTCTTTTGATATGCCGATGCCGGTAAAAAAAACAGCGGATAACGGCGCCATTTTCAGGGCTTACGACATTCGCGGCATTGTCGGCAAAACCTTGACCAAAGACATCGTTTACGACATTGGCCGCGCACTGGGCACGCAAGCTAAAGCACAGGGCTGCAAAACCATGGTCGTTGGCTGTGATGGCAGAGTTTCCAGTCCTGTGTTGGCGGAAGCGTTGGCCAAAGGCCTTATCAGCACCGGGCTCAATGTGCTGGATATTGGTAGGGTGCCGACGCCGGTACTTTATTTCGTTGCCAGGCATACTGAAGGGCGCTCCGGCGTAATGATTACCGGCAGCCATAACCCCGCCGATTATAACGGCCTGAAAATGGTCATCAACGGCGAAACGCTGGCTAACCAAAAAGTCCAGCAGCTGAAAACCTGCATCGACAATCAGGCCTACGCAAGCAAAAATCCTGGCCAAATCGAACACAACAGCCAGTATAGCGATGAATACATCGGCCTTATTTCTGAGGACATACACATTAGCAGACCGTTGACCGTGGTGCTTGATTGCGGCAACGGCGTGGCCGGTGAGCTGGGGCCAAAGTTATTGAAAGCATTAGGCTGTAACGTGGTGGAACTGTTCTGCGACATCGACGGCACTTTCCCCAATCACCATCCTGATCCCAGCAACCCTAAAAATCTGACCGAATTGATTGCAACGGTCAAACATTACAAGGCCGACATCGGCATCGCTTTTGACGGCGATGGCGACCGTTTGGGCGTGGTCGATTCAGACGGCAAAATTATCTGGCCGGATCGGCAAATGATGCTGTTCGCCAAAGATGTGCTGGCCGCAAAACCGGGCGCAGAAATCATTTACGATGTGAAATGCAGCCGCCACTTGCCTGAGCAGATTACAAAATTTGGCGGCAGACCCACGCTATGGAAAACCGGGCATTCTTTGATGAAAGCGAAATTGAAGGAAACCGGCGCCAAATTGGCCGGTGAAATGAGCGGGCATATTTTCTTTAATGACCGCTGGTTCGGCTTTGATGATGCGTTGTATTCCGCCGCCCGTTTGCTGGAAATCATGTCGCGTGACACGCGCAGCAGTGCTGATGTGTTTGCCAGTTTTCCCGACAGCATTAACACCCCGGAATTGAATATCGCGTTGGAAGAAGGCGAAAACTTCGTTTTTATAGAGCGTTTGCTGGCGGCGGCCAACTTTACCGACGGCAAAATCACCGACATAGATGGGATGCGCGTCGATTTTGCCGATGGTTGGGGATTGGTGCGGGCATCGAATACCACGCCGTCGTTGGTGCTTCGTTTTGAAGCCGATTCGGATGCGGCCATGCGTCGGATTCAACAACAGTTTGGCGACTTGATGAAAACTATTAAGCCCAACATTAACTTGCCTTTTTGAGCAAAATGATTAAATTATTGCCTGCAATTAAGTTTATTGCTAAGTTTTTTAACCTGGGGAAAATAATGAAAAAAATAAATATGTTGGTTACGGTATCTTTGTTGTTTGGCTTATCAGGCGCTGCAGTATGGGCCGACACCCTGAATTCGAATAAAGAGATCGTTGGTAGCTGGTTTTTGGGTTATAGCAAAAAATCACCCGACGCCACGGAAACTAAACCAATGGGCATGACCTGGGTGATTAATGACACCCAATTGATACAAAAAGACATTCCTCAAGTCAGAGGCAACCCTTACGATGCGCCTGCGGTTGACTATCTTGTTGAAGATGGCACGTTAAAAGTCAGCATACTGGGCAGGGCGGGTAAATTCGATGTTTACTCGTTAGAGGAAAAAACTGATACGTCCATGGTGCTTAAAGACAATAAGTACGGAACCTATCTGTATTTCACTAAAAAATAAGCTATTGTTGGGCAGGAAAGTAATGCGACCTTACAGTAAAGATTGTACGTTATGCCGGATCATGCGTAGTCTAGCGTTTTCCGGCGTGGGCATGGGCGGCGGCATGGCTACAGCTTATCTGTTCGGCGCATCTAAGGAAAATATGCTATTGACCGGCATTGTCGTGGCAACGATATTGGTTTTTGGGCGGATGGGGCGCAAGCCGACCGAATAACAGTTTTATCATCGGATGACCCACTTCTAAGCCCTGATCCAAACTTATTCTTGAGTTTTCCAGTCTGCCTACAATATTATCGGGGATAATAAAATGCTCGGTTTTTATCATAACCTGCCTGTATTCACCGATTTTAAAGGCATTAATGAGGCCGCTTATTTCCACAAAGTGCCTGAAAATTGGTGGTTGATTATTGCCGACATTGTCAATTCGACAGCAGCCATTGAGCAAGACCGCTATAAAGATGTAAACACCATTGGCGCGGCAGTGGTCGCGGCAGCGCAAAATGCGCTATCAAAGCAAGACATCCCTTTTGTTTTCGGTGGCGATGGCGCAAGTTTATTATTGCCGCCTGATTGCTTAGTGACGGTGTGTGCAGCCCTCAGTGCCTTGCGCATAATGGTCGCCAATGAATTCCGCTTGGAATTGCGCGTCGGCCAAATCAGCGTTGCCGAGCTGTCCGAGTTGGGGTTTAACCTTGAAATAACTAAATATCAACTGGCGCCGGGCAAATCAATTGCTATTTTTCGTGGCGGCGCTTTACTTGCCGCCGACAATCTCATCAAAACGAACCGGCGGTGTTATGAAATTCCGGATGTTCCGGGTGCGAAAGCCGATTTAACCGGTTTGTCCTGTCGCTGGAACCCGATTCCCAGCCAATCAGGCCATATTGTCTCACTGTTGGTATTGGCAAAAAAACCGAAATCAACGGCTGCTTACCGCCAATTATTGCAAAAATTAACCACAATTTATGCCGATAATTTAACGCAAGCCAATCCGGTAAAAGTGAGCCAAATGACTTATAAAACCATTGGACAATGTTTGCGCGATGAAATCCGTTACCATTCGCCAAAATGGACAAAAGCCGCTTTGCTGCGTTGGGGTGAAATTATTCTTGCGGTCGGCATTTTTCGGTTTAAATTGCCGCTATTCAATTTCGATGCGTCACATTACCGAAATTCACTGTCTTTTTATTCGGATTACCAGAAATTTGATGATTTGTTACGGATGGTGATTGATTGCAGCCCGGCACAAATACGCCAATTACGCGGCTATTTGGAGGTTTGTTATCGGGAAGGCGAGTTGTATTATGGTTTGCACGAATCATCCGATTGCTTGATGACGTGTTATGTACAGGACACCCAAGATGGCGGCCATATCCATTTTATCGATGGCGGCAGCGGCGGTTATGCAATGGCGGCAAGGCAATTAAAAGCACAGTTATCGGAAAGCTTGGTGTTATAGCGGCGATAACATGAAAAATTATTCGTTACCGACCGACCTTGCTATACCAGCAATTTTAGGCTATAAATTGACACTCAATATTTACCTTTACCGAGTTTATTATGGAAATTAAATCAAGTTTTTTTGGCGAACAAGTGATCGACCCTAGCACTGTTGTGAACTTCCCCAACGGCATTCCTGGTTTTGAAGACCAGACCCGTTTCAAGCTGTTTCACCAGGAAGGCGATAACCCGCTTATTTTCTGGCTGCAATCTTTAGATGATGAATCGCTTACCTTTTCTGTCGCACAACCTTCTATTTTCAACATCAATTACTCTTTTGTGTTAAATGATGCCGAAGAGGCAATGCTAGGTATCGAAGATACAGCCGATGTGCTTATCCTGATTATTCTACATAAAGACGAATCCGACCAGCCTGTGATTAAGGGCGCTATTAAGTCGCCGTTGGTAATTAACAGTGCTAAAAGAATCGGTTTGCAAAAAGTGTTGGCTGAGGTGGAACAATCAATAACGCTGACCGAAACCAGCAATGAAATTAACCTTTCAGAAAGCGCATAAAACTGATAAAAAAAAGCTAAGTTAGCCAATTTCAGAAAAACAACGCCTTGAAACTGCCGCTTTTTAGCGGCAGTTTTGTTTGTAGCGGGAAATGTGGATTTTGTTCAATCAGTAATACTACCTATTGATTGAAAGCCTTGCTTGCCCTAATCTGTGAGCTTTAAACTGGGCTCAAAAAACAACCGCCACTAGGCAAGTTGGACAGGAATGGAACTCGCTGAGCGCTGAACTTGGTTTTTTTCATTAAAATAGACCAGGGTCGGCTTATGATTTTCCGCTTCTTTTTGCTCCAAAATGGCGAATGCGCAAACAATAATCAGGTCGCCGGGACAGGCCAAACGCGCCGCCGCGCCATTGACCGAAAACAAGCCGGAACCTTCTTCGGCACGAATGGCATAAGTGGTAAAACGCGCACCGTTGTTGATATTGTAAATCTGTATTTGTTCGTATTCCCTGATACCGGCTAGGTCAAGAATATTGCCGTCAATCGCGCACGAACCTTCATAACCCAATTCTGAATGGGTTACCGTAGCTCTATGTAACTTCGCTTTAAGCATTGTGATTTGCATAATAAAAATCTATCTAAATACCCTTGAGAACCGTGCATTATCCATTAATTGCAATAAAGCATCAACTTTTAGCATTTTCAATGCCGGACAAATTCTGCTACAGCTTATCTGGAAAAACAAACATTATCGATGAGCCGGGTTTTGCCCAGTTTTGCCGCCGCCAATAACACCAATTCTAGGTCATCGACGCCTGCTTTTTGCAAGTCGCAAGATCTGCACAGGCTAAAATAATCCGGCTGAAAACCGGACTGCTGCAAAAACAGCAAGCCCCGATGCTCTATTTCTTGATACGACAACTGCCCGGCCAACACCGCATCACGCGCGCCGCATAAGGCTTGATACAGTTTTGCCGCGACGGTTTTTTCCTCGGCGCTTAAATAGCCGTTTCTGGAACTCATCGCCAGGCCGCTGGCTTCGCGGACTGTGTCTACGCCGATAATGTCAACGGGGCTATTCAAATCCCTGACCATCGTTCGGATAATGGTCAGCTGCTGGAAATCTTTTAAGCCGAACAGCGCGCAGTCTGGCTGCACCATGTTGAATAACTTGCAGACAACGGTGGCCACGCCGTCAAAATGCCCCGGCCTGGACGCGCCGCAATACAGCTTGGACAAAGCGCTGACTGAGACGATGGTTTGGGCATCCGGTGCATAAACATCGGCAATGGTCGGCTGAAACAACAAATCCGCAGCGGCGGCATTGAGTTTGTCCCGGTCTTCCTGTTCAGTACGCGGATACGAGGCGAAATCTTCGCCGACGCCAAACTGGGTCGGGTTGACAAAAATGCTGACCACGACCCGGTCGGCCTGTTTTTGCGCCTCCTGTACCAGCGCCAGATGGCCAGCATGTAAATTGCCCATGGTTGGCACTAAGGCGACGCGCTGACCGGCTGAGCGCCAGGCCTTAACGGTGGCGCGTAATTCCGCTACGGTATTAACTGTTTGCATAAATTTTAAAAACTATGTTCGGCGGCTGGAAACAGCGACTGTTTGACCGCTTGGTGATAGGCACGAACCGCCGCTTCAATGCTTTCGGCGCCGGTCATAAAATTGCGCGAAAAACGCGGACGTTTGATGGTGCCGATATTGAGCATGTCATAAAGCACCAGCACTTGCCCGTCACAATCGACGCCCGCACCAATGCCGATAACCGGAATCTGTAGCTCAGTGCTGATGTGTTTTGCCAAACTGGCGGGCACACATTCCAACACCAATAAACTCGCGCCGGCCTGCTGCAACAGCAAGGCATCGTTAAGTATTTTGTCGGCGGCGGCTTGATCTTTGCCTTGAACCTTGTAGCTGCCTAATTGATTAATCGATTGCGGCAACAAGCCCAAATGTCCGCATACCGGAATGCCCTGATCGACCAGAAAACGGATGCACTCGCTTTTCGCGCCTTCCAGTTTGACCATTTGCGCGCCGCCCAACTGCATTAACTTGGCGGCATTTTTGGCCGCCAATGCTGGCGTCGCATAACTCATAAACGGCAAATCGGCGATAATAAACGCACGTTGCCGGGCATTGCTGACGCAGCGGCTGTGGTAAACCATGTCCCTCACCGTGGCCGGCAAGGTGGAGTGATGACCTTGAATGACCATGCCCAATGAATCGCCGACCAGCATTATATCAACGCCAACTTGGTCGATTAAGGCGCTGAAGGCGGCATCATAGGCGGTCAGGCAGGAAATTTTTTCGCCGCGCTGTTTCATCGCGGCCAAATCGGTAAGCGACAGCGGTGTCAACGCCGAAGGGGAACTGTACTGATGCATATTAGGCGCGGGAATTAATTCAGCCGTTCCAGACCATTTTTTGGGCAGTCGGCAATTAGATCGGCAATAGCGCCTTTTCCGGGCACTATTAATTGCGGGGCAAGCTCAAACAAGGGATACAGCACGAAAGCGCGCTCAGCCAAACCACTATGCGGCACCATCAAATCAGGCAGATTAATCAGCTGCTCGCCATAAATCAGCACATCCAAATCCAATGTCCTTGCGCCCCAGCGTTCGGCTTTTCTGACCCGTCCTTGATTGTTTTCGATGCCTTGCAGGGCGCGCAACAAGTCTATCGGCGGCAGTTCGGTGGCAATCGCCATCACCGCATTAACGTAATCCGGTTGGTCTTGCGGCCCCATCGGCGGACTGTGGTACAGGCTGGAAAAAGCCAGCTCCTGCACTCCGTCTATCTGCGTGATGGCGGTGCGTGCGGCTTTTAGTTGCTCGGCCGGATTAGCGAGATTGCTGCCCAGACCTATGTAGGCCGTTACCAGAAGCGTTGGCGGATTTTTTATCATAAGGTATTTTACAACTCCGTTTTTGGCGCGCTATCTTTGGCTTTTTTTTGATAGCTTCTTTTGCGCCCGGATTTGCCGTTGGCTGCGCGGCGCGGCGGCTGGGTCATTTTCCGTTGCTCATTGTCGCTGGCATGTTGGTATTTGAACCACCACTCGGCTAATTCAGGTTCAGCGCCGCCGGTTTCGCTGCGCAACAACAGGAAATCATAAGCGGCCCTAAAGCGCGGATGGCCGATCAAGCGGCTGGGTTTGGAGCCGATACGCGCATTAAATTTGGGCTGCATGTTCCACACTTCGCGCATTGCCATGCTGATATGGCGCGGCAAGGCCGTGCTTCTGATTTGTCTGGCGATAACCTCGCTGGCGGCATCCTGATAAGCGACATACTCAACTTCGCCTTGCGCCATTTTTGCTTTAGCCAACATTTGCACCGGCTCCCACAAAAAAGCAGCCAATAAAAAGTAAGCGGTGACGGTTTTGCCCTCGGCGATGCGGTTGTCCGAGTTTTCCAGCGCTTTAATCAGCAACAAGCGGGGGAAACCGTTATCTTCAACCGCCAGGCTGTTTTCCGTGGCCGGGAACAGTATTTCAAATAACCCGTAATGTCTAAGCATTTCAAATGTTTGCAGGGCATAGCCGGATAAGAACAGTTTTAACACTTCATCGTAAAGCCTGGCCGACGGTATGCTGGACAGTAGCTGAACATCTTTGTGTATCGCCTGTTCGCATTCAGAGTCCAGCTTAAAGCCAAGCTTAACGGCGAAACGCACCGCCCTTAACATGCGCACAGGATCTTCGCGAAAGCGCATGTCCGGGTCGCCAATCAGCTTCAGCGTACCGGTTTTATGATCGGCCATGCCACCGACAAAATCTACTACCGAAAAATCTTTGATATTGTAATAAAGCGCATTAACAGTGAAATCGCGGCGCCAAACATCTTCTTCTATCGTGCCGTAAACATTGTCGCGTAACAGGCGGCCTTCCTTGTTCAATACCTGCTTGTCGTTGAGTTCTTCGCTAGCGCCCCGGAATGTTGCCACCTCAATGATCTCACGGCCAAAGCAGACATGCGCCAAACGAAAACGGCGGCCAATCAGGCGACAATTACGGAATACTTTTCTGACTTGATCAGGGTCGGCATTGGTGACGACATCGAAATCCTTGGGTTCTCGACCCAATAACAAATCGCGCACACAGCCGCCGACCAGATAAGCCTCGAAACCTTCGTTTTGCAGGCGATATAAAACTTTCAGCGCATTCTCGCTAATCTGGGCGCGGGAAATACTATGCTCTGAACGCGAATATATTCTGACAGCTCCCTCGGCTGGAGCTGGTGCAGCAACCGGCTCAGCCCCGTTTATGGCTGAACTAATGATTTTTTTGAAGAAATTTAAAATGACTTTCACACCTTGTATTATTTTTCTAATTTTATTAATTATATCATTGCTAAGGAATTCTAACCCAATCCGCCGCTTTGTTTTCTTTTACATTCCCCTTTTGAATGGAGTAGAATCAGCGTTCTGATTTTTTTACCAGCAATTTTAATGACATCTTATTGCGCACACCAGATAATAAATCAGGTAACCATTTTTTAAACGCTCGCACAAGCCTTAGCGTGCTTGACTGGAATTTGTTATGTTCAAGAAGATTCTCAATAGCCTAATCGATCAACCTTTATTAACCAGCCTTTTTGCAACAGATTTTTTTATTCTGCTGTTCCATAGGCCGCCATTCTTCTTCTCGCTGATTATGCTGGGAGCGTTAATGGCCATGTGCATGTATTTTGGTCAAAAGCTAACCCTATTTAAAGTTTAATTTGCTCGCGCCAGTAAAAAAAAGACAGCAAAAACCAGGTTATGATGCGCTTTCCAAACCTGGTTTTTTGCGTCGTCTAGCTGTCATACTCTATGACATTCTGTTATTGATTGCCCTGTTATTTGTCGCAACGGCTTTGTTGCTGCCATTAAATGCAGGTGAAGCATTCACCGCCCAACAATTTTATTTCCCCCTGTACCTGCTGCTGGTCAGTTTCTTTTTTTACGCCTGGTTTTGGACGCACGGCGGCCAAACATTGGGGCTGCGCGCATGGAAACTAAAGGTACTGACACTGGATCGGCAACCGGTTAGCTGGAAACAGGCCGCGCTCCGCTTCATCTTTGCCCTGTTTTCGTGGCTATGTTTCGGCCTGGGTTTCTGGTGGGTTCTTATCGATAAAGACCGGCGCAGCTGGCATGACCGCCTGTCTAAAACCGCTCTGTTTTTCGACACGCCCGACCTTCATCATTAAGCCCCTACAAAAAATAGACCTCAATCAGATAATCGCGATGTCATCATGAATTGGTTAACCAAATTTTTTCCTTCCAATCCCAATCTTAATAACGCCGACGCAACGCAACCCATTATCCCTGATAGCCCGGATCAAGCCTTAGATTGCTCGGAACCGCTGTCCGCCGACAATAAAAGATGGCCTCTGCCCACACTAAAAAGACTGGCTCCGCTACGCGATATGGATGATGCCTACGTTGCACAATTGGCTTACACTACGTTGCGCTACAGCGAAGGTTCGATTATTTTCAGGCTAGGCCAGCAAACCCAATCGGTTTTTTATCTGCTTGAGGGCAGCGTTGAGCTGCATCCGAACAGCGACAACATTTACACCTTATTGGCGGATACCGCTTCGGCCAATTTGCCGCTTAATAGTGGCAAATTATGTGGTGCCAGCGCATTCGCCAAAACAGACATTACTTTACTGGCGATTCCGGGCGAGGATATCGGCCAGTGGCAAGGCAAAAACCGCCAAGAGCCCATTGCCTTTGAACTTATTGACATTGAACTGCCCGCACAACTAACCGATAACCGTTTTTTTACCAGTTTTTCCAGCGCTTATCGGGAAAATAAACTCAGCCTGCCTTCGCTGCCTAATGTCGCGTTAAGGCTGAAAGAGGCAATGGAAAAAGACTTGGGCGTAAATGACGTGGTCAAAATTGTCGGCGTTGATGCGGCTATCGTCGCCAAATTGATACAGCTGGCCAACAGCGCACTGTATTCGCCTATTTCGCCGGTGACCAATTGCCATAATGCCGTGACCCGATTGGGCTTGGATCAAACGCGCAAACTGGTCATGAGCATCAGCCTAAAACAGTTGTTCTATTGCCAAAATCCGCAATTGATGGCGAAAATGCAAGACTTGTGGAAAAACAGCCTGTACATATCCAGCTTGAGTTTCGTGCTGGCCCAGGAAAACGGCTCGGTCAACCCCGAAGATGCCTTGTTGGCCGGACTGGTTAGCGATATTGGCATCATACCGATTTTGCATTTTGCCGAACAGAACCCGGATGAATACCCTAGTTTGGATATATTGGACTCGGCGATTCCGTTTTTAAGCCCGTCGGTCGGCACCTTGGTTTTGCATACCTTGGGCTTTACCCCCGAATTGGCCATGATCCCCAAATACGCTGAAGACTGGTTTTATGAAAGCGGAGGCGATAAACCGGATTTGGCCGATATTGTCATCCTGGCCAAATTGCACAGTTATTTCGGCACCCGTCGGGCAAAAGAAATACCCTACATGAACTCAATACCCGCCTACATCAAACTTAAAAACAGCAAACTGACGCCCGACTTTTCCCTGGATGTGCTGCATAAGGCGCAACATCGCATTAAAGCCGCCATGAACTTTCTTTCCTGAGCCCATTATGAACAATCCTTTATTAGCCAATTCTACCTTGCCACTATTTTCCCAAATCAAACCGGAACACGTTGTCCCCGCGATTGACCAACTATTGACTGAAGCGCGCGCCTCAGTTGAACAACACCTTGCCGCGACACAGCACTACACCTGGCAAAATCTGGTTGAGCCGCTGGAAAATGTCGACGACAAACTGAACAAAGCCTGGTCACCGGTCAGTCATCTCAATTCCGTGGTCAACAGCGATGAATTGCGCGATGCTTACAACGCCTGCCTGCCCAAACTCAGTGCTTATTCGACTGAAATGGGGCAAAACGAAGCCTTGTTCAAAGCCTACCGTTTCATTGCCGACAGCGCCGAATTTGCCACGCTGGACACCGCCCAACAAAAAATCATCAACAATGCGTTAAGGGATTTCAAATTATCCGGCATTGATTTGGATAACGAGAAAAAGCAACGCTACAAAGACATCAGCCAAGAATTATCGGCGCTGGCCAGCAGCTATGAAGAAAATCTGCTCGATGCCACCAATGCCTGGAGCAAGTTAATCCGGGACGAAGATGATTTGGCCGGCTTGCCTGAATCCGCCTTAGCCCAAGCCAAACAAACCGCAGCCAGCCAAAACCTGGACGGCTGGATGATTACATTGCAATTCCCCTCCTATATTTCGGTGATGACTTACGCCGATAAGCGCGAATTGCGCCGCGAACATTATGAAGCCTTCGCCACCCGCGCCTCCGATCACGGCCCTCATGCCTACCAGTGGGACAACAGCGAAAACATGGAACTTATCCTGGCCTTGCGCCACGAAAAAGCCTGTTTGCTGGGCTTCAATAATTACGCGGAACTCTCCTTAGCGACCAAAATGGCGGAAAAACCGCAGGATGTCACCGATTTTCTGGAAGATTTGGCTGACCGCTCTTGGCGCCATGCGCGCAAAGATTTGGCTGAATTGCGTGATTTTGCCAAGCAGCATTACGGCATCAACGACCTGCAAGCGTGGGATATGGCCTATTATTCGGAAAAAATGCGCCAGCATTTTTACCAGCTGTCGCAGGAAGAAGTGAAAGCCTATTTTCCGATCACCCGCGTCATGCCCGGTTTGTTTGCGATTGTCGAAAAACTGTACGGCTTGCAAATAGAAGAACTCAGCGATTTTGACCGCTATCATCCCGATCTGCGTTTTTTCCAGATTCATGATCAAGCCGGACAGCTGCGCGGTCAGTTCTACTTCGACCTTTACGCCCGCGCCAAAAAACGCGGCGGCGCCTGGATGGACGATTGCGTCAGCCGAAAACGCGCAGGCGACAGCATCCAAACCCCTGTTACCTATCTGACCTGTAACTTTACCCCACCAACCGGCGATACACCGGCACTGCTGACCCATGACGATGTGACCACGCTGTTCCATGAATTCGGCCACGGTTTGCACCACATGCTCACTCAGGTCGATCATTTGGGCGTGTCCGGCATTAACGGCGTGGAATGGGACGCAGTCGAATTGCCCAGTCAGTTCATGGAAAACTGGTGCTGGGAAAAAGAAGCGCTGGCGCTAATGTCGGGTCATTATCAAACTGACGAAAAATTGCCGGATGCCTTGTTCGATAAAATGATTGCCGCGAAAAATTTTCAGGCGGGCATGATTATGGTGCGGCAACTGGAATTTAGCCTGTTCGATTTTAGGATACACCGCGACTACGACCCGGAAAAAGGCGGC
>JBLRXA010000021.1:0-28796 GCA_047920955.1 Methylobacter sp.
AAAAATCCGCCAAACAGGCGGCTCAGTCAGTACAGTTATCGCCGATGCAACGGTTGAGCGCGATGTTGAGGATTTATTCAGAATGGTGCTGGATGATGGCTACCGTGTCGAGATTGCCGCTTACAATGTAGACAGCAATATGCCGTCGCCGTTGCTGGAAACGGACACAAAAACGTTTTATACGTTGTGGAAACAAAACTGTTTGGGCGCTTTTTTCTTCGGCAAGGAAGCGGTTAATGCGATGAAGGGGCAGCAACAAGGCACGCTGTTTTTTACCGGCGCGACCGCTTCATTACGCGCCAAGCCGCCGTTTACCGCGTTTGCCTCGGCAAAAGCCGGGTTGAGGGCGTTGGCGCAAGGCATGGCCAGGGAGTTTTCGCCGCAGGGCATCCATGTGCTGCATGTGGTGATTGACGGCGTCATTGACGGTGAGCGCGCCTATAATCAATTTCCTGATTATGTCAAAGCCAAAGGCCAAGACGGCTTATTGCAGCTGGACGCAATCGCTGAAACCTATTGGGCCATGCACCAGCAACACCGCAGCGCATGGACGCATGAACTGGATTTGAGGCCGTTTAAGGAACCCTTTTAGGAGAGCAGGCATGTCTGAAACAAAAAACTGGAGAGTGCAGGGCGGTTATTTTGAAACCTGTAACTGCGAAATCGCCTGCCCTTGTGTATGGCTGCAGTCGCCGACAGAAGGCGATTGCAAGTTGCTGGTGGCATGGCATGTCGAACAAGGCCATTTGGATGGCCTGTCATTGGACGGCTTGAATGTTGCCATGGCCTGTTATGCGCCGGGGAAAATGCACGACGGTCATTGGCAGGTGGCTTTGTATGTGGACGAACGCGCTGATGACAGCCAATTCGATGCGCTTGTGCAAATCTTTGGCGGCCGGCAGGGCGGACACCCGTCAATTTTAATGAGTTTCGTTAGCGAAGTGTTGGGGGTAACAAAAGTAAAAATCGATTATCAGGCGCAGGGCGACAGCCGCTGCATGACAATCCCCAGCATTGCGCAAGCCGATATTGATGGCATCCAGGGCATAACAGGCGGTCAGGCAACGATCAACAATCCGCCGCTGTGCGTGGTCGCAAGCCATCCTGCGGTGGTCGCCAAATCAAAAGATTATCAGTATCAGGATTACGGTAAACAATGGCAGTTTTCTGAGCGCAACGGTTATTTTTCCCCCTTCACCTATCAGCCGTAATGGCCTGGTTTAAATCCCCGGCGGCTGTGTTAGCGGTTGTGTTAGCCGGGACGTTTGCCGCATGGGGCTATCTGTTTTATCAGCATGGGCAAATGGCCTCCCAGCCGATGTCGGCTATGTGGATGCCGCCTTCCGAGCTTTTGGCATGGCGTTTTATCGATTTCGCGTTGGTTTATTTCATGTGGGCAGTAATGATGGCGGCTATGATGCTGCCATCCGCCATCCCCATGATTCTGGCCTTTGCCCGGGTTTGCAGGCAACGCAACAAAACCCCGCACCGGCTCACTTACCTGTTTACCGCAGCCTATCTGGGAATATGGCTGGTATTTAGCGGCGTGTTGACGCTGCTGCAATGGCAAATGCATGGCTTGGCCTGGTTATCGCCGATGATGGACAACCAGAATTCAACAGTGGCCGCCGGCATTTTGTTTTTGGCTGGTTTTTATCAGTTTATGCCGATAAAAAATGCCTGTTTGACGCACTGTAAAACCCCGATGGGCTTTTTATTGAACGAATGGCAGGAGGGCGCCTCAGGCACATTGATGATGGGGCTGAAACATGGCGCGCACTGTGTCGGCTGTTGCTGGGCGCAAATGCTGCTCATGTTTGTTGTCGGCGTAATGAATCTGCTGGGCATGGCTTTAATCACCCTGTTGGTTATAGCGGAGAAAACCATGCCGCTTGAATCAAGGTTTATTTGCAGAACCGTCGGCGTTGCTTTTTTGGCGTGGGGTGTTGTGCTGCTGGTTCGTTCGGCATGGTTTTGAGGGCTAGTAATTAGCCTTCGTTTTTATAGCTTGCGCGTTTCAGGCGGTCATTGACCGCTTGCCAGGCTTCCGTTTCGGGTGGCGATTCAGCCAACAGCACATCGAATTCGGCGTTATCGAGCAGGCGCAGTGCTGCATACAGTTTTCTGGCGTATTCCGCTGGGGCAGCGGGCATGAAGATGGGTGTAAAGGCTTTATTTTCAGGCTGTTCTCTTTGTGCTGAACCGATGAACATTACCGCTGTGCGTAAGCTGGCATGAGCCAGTTCATTGCCGCGCCGGTTAAGCTCATTTTTTGGGCAGATCTCAAACCGCGTTTCCGGCGTGTAATGCGATTTGAGCATGCCCGGCGCACGGATTGCGTTTGCTGAGTTTGGCGTGAGAACTTCGGTGCCGAGCACTTCTTGCAGCGCCGACAGCGAAATCGCCCCCGGACGCAACAGGCGGGGTTGGTCGTCTGCCAGGCTCAGGATGGTGGATTCTAAGCCTACGCGGCAAGGTCCACCCTCTAAAACCAAATCGACCCGGTCACCCAGTTCGGCGCGCACATGCTTTGCCCGGGTAGGGCTTACTTTGCCGAAACGGTTGGCTGATGGCGCGGCGAGGCCGCCGTTGAATGCTTTTAGCAAGGCTAAGGCCACCGGATGATTGGGGATGCGCAAACCCACGGTTTCTTGCCCGCCGGTTACGGTTAATGGGGCGTGCCGCCGTTTCAGGATCAGCGTTAGCGGCCCCGGCCAGAAATGTTCCGCCAACTGCCAGACCGCTTCGCTTATGTCCTGTGCCCAAAAATCCAGGTTTTCCGGGCTGTGCAGGTGGACGATCAGCGGGTGGTCTGCCGGGCGGCCTTTGGCTTCGAAAATGCGGCGCACCGCTGCCGGATCGCAGGCATTGGCGCCTAAACCGTAAACAGTTTCGGTGGGGAATGCCACTAAACCGCCGTTGCGCAACAGTTCGGCGGCGTTATCAATGAGGCTTGGTGAGGGTTCTGGCATGGGTTTTACTCTATAGTTTTTTGGGGGCTGATTCAAAAAATGTCATTTATTTTTACCATGAAGGCCATGAAGGACTTGAAGATACAATTCTTACCGTATTTTAAAATCCGCAAATAGGATCTCATTCAGAGTACAGGAAGTCTTCCCTTCATTATCTTCATGCCCTTCATGGTAATAAAAATAAGTTATAAATATTGTACTGCATCAGCACACTGTTTTTTGCTAATGTGATAGTGATTGCAAAAGCCGCTGTTCCCGCACGTTTTTTTCGTGGCTTTCGTGCTTTTCGTGGACAAAAAAAATCAACCGGTATTGCGCATCCCCGCCGCAATCGCGTTGATGCTGCGCAGTAAGGGCTTCATCCACGGGCTTTCGGCCTGATGCTCAGGGTCGGTTTCCCGCACCCGGCGCAATAAAAACACTTGCAGATAATTGAGCGGCCCCAGGTAAGCGTCACGGCGATGCAGGGAACCTGCCAGTTCCGGGTTTTCCGCCAGCAGCCGGTCAGTGCCTGCGATTTCCAAAATCCACTCCACGCAACGCTGATGTTCGGCAGCAATTAAACCGTAAACGCGCTTGCCGGTTTCCGCATCGACGCACAAGCCTGCGTATTCCTTGGCGATGCCCATGTCCGATTTGCTCAGTGCCATTTGCGCGTTACTCAACAGGTTGCGGAAAAACGGCCAATCCCGGTACATGGCCTGCAATTTTTCCAGACGCTCCGGTTTGCCGGCGCACCAGCTCGAAAGACTTAAACCGATGCCGTACCAGGCCGGGAAGGTCTGCCGCGACTGTGCCCAGGAAAACACCCAGCCAATGGCGCGCACCGAGTTTTTAGAGCGGTCGCCTTTTTTGCGGTGCGAGGGCCGCGAGCCGATGTTAAGCCCGCCGATTTCGCCGACCGGGGTGGCCTCGTAAAAATAATCCAGAAATCCGGGGGTGCGTTCGGTCAGTTCGCGGTAACCGTGTTCGCCGATGCGCGCCAGCTCGTCCATCACTAATAAATCGTCGGCATGGTCGCGTTGCACGTCTTGCACCAGGCTGACGCTGGCTTTGAGCAGGCCGGTCACGCCCATGGTCAACTCGTAAATCGCGGTTTCCATATTGTTGTAACGGTAAAACAGCACCTCGCCCTGTTCGGTGAATTTGATCTTGCCGCGCACGGTGTCGGGTGGTTGCGCCAGAATGGCCTCGTGGGTTGGGCCGCCGCCGCGTCCTACCGTACCGCCGCGACCGTGGAACAGGCGGCATTTGAGCCCGTGTTGTTCGGCAATGGCGATAATCTGCCGTTGCGCCCGCGACAAGCCCCAAGACGACGCCAGAATGCCTCCGTCTTTACAGGAATCGGAATAACCCAGCATGATTTCCTGGCTGTCGCCGGACACCCGCAGCAATTCGCGGTAAACGGGGGTGTCGAACAGGCGGTTAAGCACGTCCTCAATGCGGTTGAGGTCGTCGATGGTTTCAAACAGCGGACTGACGCCAATATGGCAATACCATTGGCCGCCAATACGGCCAACCAGGCCGCTTTGCGCCGCCAGCAACATCACTTCCATGACATGGCTGGCCGAGTGGGTCATCGACACCACATACTTGCCCAGGCAATCCGCGCCGATTTCACGGCGCATCCGCGCCATGACTGCGAACAGTTCTAGGGTTTCGCGGCTGGCGTCGGGCAAGGCGGCATCTTCGTAAATCAGCCCGCCCGGCGCGGCGATGGCTTCGCCCAACAGCTCCAGGCGCTGGTTTTCATCCATGCTGTGATAATCCAAACCCAGCGCAGCTGCCAGAATATCGGCCACGGCGTCGCTATGCCGGTTCGATTCCTGACGCACGTCCAGTTCCATCAGGTGAAAACCGAAGGTTTCTGCCAGACGGATGACGTCGCGCAGTTCCAAATCGGCAATAGCCGCATCGCCATGCCCGCGCAAAGACGCGTCGATAATGCGCAGGTCGTTTAGAAATGCCGCCAAATTCGGGTAGGCATGATGATCCGGCGGCGGCTGTTCGCCGCGCAGGCGTTGCTGTACCCCTATCAAGGTACAGTTCATGCGGTATTTCATCAGCGCCAGTTTGTGCCGGTAAGGCTCTTGCAGATAGGGTTTTTCCAGCTCGACTATGGCCGTGCCCAGCGCGGCGCGGTCGGCTTCGAGGCTGGCGGTAAATTCGGCTGACAAGGCGCAAAAACCATGGGAATGCGACATCTGTTCGTATAATTCGTCCAGGCGGCGGATATGTTCTTGCAAAATGGTCTGCGCCTGTAGGCGCAAAGCCAGCACCGTGGTGTCTGGGGTGACGTTGGGGTTACCGTCGCGGTCGCCGCCTATCCAGGAACCAAAGCGCAAAAAGCTGGGCACTCGGATGTCTGCGGTGGCCTCTTCGCCGTAAACATCAAAAATGGCGCGCTCAAAATTGCGGTAAACCCGCCCGGTGGCCTGAAACAGCGACAACGAAAAATAGAACAGACCGGCATCGATTTCATCGGGCACGCCTAAACGCCGGATGCGCACTTCGTCAGTCTTGCACAGCAATTGGATTTGGCATTGCAGGCGGTTAAGCAGTTCGCGGCGGGAATGCCCTTTCAAACGCTTATCGGCCAAAGCATCGTGGCTCAAAAACACATTGCGCAAGGCACTTTTGACGGTACGCCGTTTGGCTTCAGTCGGGTGCGCGGTCATCACCGGCAGATACAATAATTCGTCCAGCAGGATTTGCAGTTTGTCGGCGGTGACGCCTGACTCTTTGAGTGCTATCAAGGTGTCGTGGAAAGAGCCGGGCCAGTAGTGGCCGGTTTGCCGCTGCCTGCGCAAGGTCAAATAATAAGATTCCTCGGCGATATTGAGCAGGCTGAAATAGCGGTTGAATACGCGGATTACATCGCCTACAGCATCGGGGCTTAGGCCGTCGACAGCCTCTTGCAAATGCAGCCGTTTCGGCAGGCTGCCATCGCGCAGCAAACCGGCGAAGCGGCGTTGCAGGCGCTCGACCGCCGCAGTCACTTCGGCTGGCGCCTGTGTTTTTAATACCCGCGTCAGTGCCGATCCGAGCAGGCGGATCGAATGGCGGAGCTCTTTGTCATCGGCTGGCTGTGTCATTAGCGGATTCCTTAGGGTTGGTTAAAAAATGAGGTCAACGGTGAAAGCTGTTTTTTGCGCACTATTGTGTCGGTAGACGCTTGGCAAGCATTCGCTTTAATTCATTGGCGTTAGCATACAAGCAAAGTTTGTTATTGTTAAATAGAATGTTTAGAATGAAAGTATCGAAATTTACGATGTATTCAGAGACTATGGAACGTATCAACTATCAGCATTTGTTTTATTTTTGGAATGTGGTGCGCGAGGAAAGCATCAGCCGCGCCTGCGAAAAACTGCATTTGGCGCAACCCACCATTAGCGGTCAGCTATCGGTATTTGAACAAGCGGTCGGGGAAAAGCTGTTTTACAAGAACGGGCGGAAACTGGTGCTGACCGACACTGGGCGCATTGTGTTTCATTATGCGGATGAGATTTTTTCTCTGGGCCGGGAACTGACCAATACCCTGAAAGGCCGCCCCAGCGGCGGGCCGTTGCGACTGACTGTCGGGGTGGCGGATGCGTTGCCCAAGCTGGTCGTTTACCGGCTGATCGAACCGGCGCTGCGGCTGTCGGAGCCGGTGCAAATCCTCTGTTATGAAGACAAGGCGGAGCGGCTTTTGGCGGAAATAGCCTTACAGAATGTCGATCTGGTGTTGTCGGATGCGCCGCTGACCCCGAACAGCGAGGCCAATGCCTTTAACCATCTATTGGGCGAATGCCCGGTTACCGTATTCGGCACCGCGCCACTGGCGGCTGTTTATCGTGCCGATTTTCCCCGCTCGCTGACCGGTGCGCCGTTTTTATTGCCGACCGGCAATACGGCGCTGCGGCGCTCGCTGGATCAGTGGTTCGATGCTGAAGGCATCAGCCCGAAAATCCAGGCGGAAATCGAAGACAGTGCGCTGATTAAAACGTTCGGCAGCGGCGGCGCGGGTTTATTTGTTGCGCCGACCCCGGTGGAGGCCGAAATCCAGCGTCAGTATAACGTCGACATTATCGGCCGGATCGATGCGGTGCAGGAACGCTTTTATGCCATTACCGCGCGCCGGAAACTCAAGCATCCCGCCGTAACCGCCATTTTGGACAACGCCCGCGAAAAATTGTTTTGACCGGATTTAGGCAGCCTGAATGCACAGGCGGTTAAAGTTTTTGCGGTTTTAGGCTCTGATTTTCACTCAGGCTGCGCCATAATCCGGGCAGAAAAAAACCCCGGATAAACAGGCGCCAGGCGACCATGCGGGTGATACGGACAATGTCTTTGACCGGGCGGAAATGGCTGGGACGGGCATTTTTGGGGTAAGTGGTCTGCACCGGCTGAAAGATGCACAAAAACCGGTGGCGGGCGGCTTCAATGATGATCTCGCTTTCGAAAACGAAGCTTTGGTCACGGCCCAGCTCGAATCGGCACAGCCGAATCAGTTGCGCCGGATAGACCCGGAATCCCGACTGGCTATCTTCAATGGCCTGGCCTGACGCCCAGGCGATCCAGAAATTGGCGAAACGGTTGGCGCGGTAGCGGGCTTTGGGAATTTTGTCACGGTTCCACAAACGGGAGCCGATTACCAGTTTGTCAGGATAATTTTCCGCCGCCCGCAATAGTCTCGGCAGATCGGATGGGTCGTGCTGGCCGTCGCCGTCCATGGTGACGATGCCTTTTGCGCCCAGCTTTAGCGCCTCCTGCATCCCATTCCATAGGCTCGCGGCTTTTCCTCTGTTTTCAGGATGGTGCTTCAGTGTTACCGGCAAATCGGCGAGTTTTTCCACTGTGCCATCGCTGGAGCCGTCATCAACCACAATCACGGTGCCAAAATGTTGCAGCGCCCCTTGCACCACTTCGCGGATGGTGGCGGATTCGTTGTAGGCCGGGATGACTAATATATATTCGTTTCTTCCGTTCATGTCATTTCTCCATTCGCAGCGAAAAAGTGTCCGGCAATAGGCCGCTCAGACAGGAGTCCGGTTAGCCAGGATTTTATGCGTCCGACTGCCAGAAATCATAAAAATTGAACCAGTTATAAGGCGCCAGTCGGCAGTAATGTTCCAGACGCTTGGCGTAGCGCTGCATGATGCTATGGGCTGCGGCTTCGCGCTGGTGCCGAACGCCTTGCATCGGGTCGGCCAAGTGTTCGAACCAGACCTCGTAACAGCCGTCGCCCCGGTGCAGACAGAAAAACAAAACCAGGGGCATGTCGAGGATGCGCGACAGCAGGGCAGGGGCTTCAGGAAACCAGGCCGGTTCGCCGAAAAATTCGCACTGAATCCGTTTGCTGGCCTGTACACTTCGATCTCCCATCAGCGCAATGATGCCGCCTTGCTTCGCGTGTTGTTCAAGTCCGATTAAAGAATCGACATCGCCCATGTAGATAATGTCTTTAAACAGTGCCGGATTCAGTTTTTGGAATAACCCGGCAATACGCGGCGTCCCTTCGCCATAGACAAGCGCTTTTATCGCATATTGGCTCTGCAACAGTCCGACCGCCCGAATAATTTCGAAGCTGCCAAGATGCGCACCGACCAGCAGACAACCGCGCCCGGATTGGGCGTAACTGTCTAGCACGTCCTGCCCGTGTATACGAATAGTCAAGTGTTGCCCCTGACCGGCAAAGATATATAGCCGATCCAGTAAGGTGCAGGCGAAGGTGTGGTAATGCAAAAACACCTCGGCCCAGCCGCAATCGCGCCCAAAAACCCGACGCAGAAAATCGAGGGAGGCGGCACGGGTACGGTGCGAGAAGATCACGAAATAGGCGCTGATGGGGTAAAGCAGAAGACGGGACAACCAGCGCCCAAGCCGCAAGGCAATCCATTTGATCATGTTCAGCCAGAATAGATTGCTCCGCTCCGGCAGTTCCAGCCAAACCTGTTTCATAGGCTTGCGGTAGTCGTTTCGTTAATCGGGAGCAGGCGGTTAGTGGCCTCTCACTATTGTGCACCACTCGCCGACAATGTTAAGAAAGTTTCGGGCCGAGTGATCCACGGAAATGACTTCTTTAATGTTGCCATTTTGTTTGGCCGCCCGCACACTGGCATCGCCGCGCGCGAGCAAGCCCAGAATGGATTCTGCACAGGCTTTGCCTTCTTTTAAGGTGCGGGGATCGGCGGTTTCGCCAGTCGCTATATCACCCCAAATCACTTCGGTGCCCATTATGCCTTTGATCGGCGAATCGACAATCATGCAGCCGTTAAGGCCGACCACGAGGCCGAGGACACCCAGTGCCACTAAGGGCCTGAGGCTGGCTCGTCGGTGTCCGGCGTTTTTGCTGTGCGTGTGCTCAAGCCCGTCATTCAGGCTTATTGATGTACTTTCGATTTGCGCCAAAGTCATAGTTGTTTCTCCAAAAAATTAGACAGTTAATGGGCTTGTTGCCCATTTTTATAGTGAAAGGTTCGCGGACAAAGTCTGGGCTGGGCCATCTTTCTTCAGGAGACATTAAAGTCCATAGTTGTATCCGGTAAGGAGCAGACGTTCTGGATGGATACATCTACTCGGGAAATCAATGTAAAGCAGCAGGCTTTGTCCGTCTGTACGATAGCGTACCGACGGGCTAAGGTGCGGTTGTTATGTTGCCCGGACATGTATCAATATTGGCCGACACGAAAAATAACCATGACGCATTTTATTCGTCTAGCCCTCATTGTTGCGGGTCTTATGGCGGGTTGTACGACTGGATTTGATACCGGCTTGCAAGGGCAAATTG
This sequence comes from Methylobacter sp., assembly GCA_047920955.1. Taxonomy (GTDB): domain Bacteria; phylum Pseudomonadota; class Gammaproteobacteria; order Methylococcales; family Methylomonadaceae; genus Methylobacter_A. The sequence goes on from JBLRXA010000021.1 coordinate 9,745, forward strand.
CAACAAAAAATACCGAGTTTATGCTCAGCTTTGATGACGGGCCGCTGCCTGATGAAACCGGGCGCGTACTGGAATTGTTGGCAACATTGAAGGCCATTGACGGTACACCGGTAAAAGCCGGTTTTTTCCTGTTGGCCGATGCGCCGGATGAATTTTGGCAGCGGCGGCTTTATTATGCCCCCTACGAGTTTTGGGCGGACAAAGGCAGTATCGCGAAATATCCAGGCGTTGCCCGGCGCATCAAACAGGCCGGACACACTATTGGCAACCATACGGTGCGTCACCCCTGGTTCCAATGGCCATGGCTGGACACGCCAGAGGCGGTGCTGGACGAACTGACGGGGTGGGAAGTGATTGCCCAAGCAGTTTTGGGGCAAACCAATAGCCGCCTGTTTCGTCCGCCCTATTTTATTCTTACCGCAACTGTGCGTGAAACCGCCACGCGCTTGGGCTATCAAATTGTGATGGGGGAGTCTTCAGGCGACGCCATGCCGGGCGTTACTGTCAACGAAATCAAACAAAACACGCAGGCTATTCTGGCGGCATGGCATAAACCTTACCCTTGTTTATTGGTGTTCCACGATAATCGCCCCACCACCTACCGGCATCTCGATGACATTGTCAGCTATTTGCAGCAGCGGGGGTTTCGGCTGGTTCATTTTGATCCTAAACGTTTGTGAAACACATATTCTTCGTGTTTTATGATTCATAAATACCGAATTCCACTATAATGCCCAGCCATTTATTGGCTTCTTCAGGACTACATAATGCTAAATCCCTCCGAGTGGTTTACCGAGCAACACGCCGACGCAGGTTCGGCCTTTTCGTTAAAAATCAAACAAAAATTGCACGAAGAACAATCAGAGTTTCAACATCTTGAGATTTACGAAACCGAAACGTTCGGCAATTTGATGATCATTGACGGCTGCACAATGGTCTCGACCCGCGACAACTTTTTTTACCATGAAATGATGAGCCATCCGGCTTTGTTCACCCACCCGGCGCCAAAAAGAGTGTGGATTATCGGCGGCGGCGACTGCGGCACCTTGCGCGAAGTGTTAAAACATCCGTCCGTCGAACAGGCGGTGCAGATTGACATTGATGAGCGGGTGACGCGCTTGGCGGAAATTTATTTCCCCGAATTATGCGAATCCAATAACGACCCCAGAGCCGAGCTGAAATTTATTGACGGCATCAAATGGGTCAAAGACGCCGCGCCAAATTCGGTGGATATTATTATCGTTGACAGCACCGACCCGGTTGGCCCGGCTTTAGGTTTGTTCAGCGAAGCATTTTACCGCGACTGTTTTGCCTGCCTGAGCGAAAACGGCATGGTGGTACAACAAAGCGAATCAGCGTTGTACCATGTCAAATTAATCGGCGACATGCGCGCTGCAATGGGCGCATCCGGCTTTAAGCATTTGCAAACCTTGTTCTTTCCGCAATGTTTATATCCGTCCGGTTGGTGGAGCGCGACCATTGCCAGCAAAGGCGATTTGAGCCAGTTCAGGGAACAGGACAGCGCCGCTAAAGCGTTCGACACCACTTACTACAATGTCGACATACACAAAGCCGCGTTGGCACAACCTGAGTTTTTTAAGAAAGCGTTTGGTTTGTAAGTGTGTATGGGCGTATTTGTGACTGACATTGAGCGATGGCGGACAGTGGGTTAAGGAGTACAAGCCTTGGCTTGTACGGGTGCAAACCCAGGTTTGCACTCCAATCTTTTCCAGACCGGAGGTTTAAACCATGAAGCTGAGTTACGATAAAGAAACGGATTCCCTGTACATCCATTTGTCTAATACGCCCTCAGTCGATTCTGATGAAGTGGCTGATGGCGTGGTGCTGGACTTTGACAGCAAAGGCACACTGGTTGGAATTGACGTCCAACACGCCAGCGAAAAAACCGATATTCAGTCGGTATCATTATCACATTTGCCATTAAATGATTTACGCGCCGCTTGAAGCCTTGCTGAAATCCTTTAATGACTAAAATTAGAACATTTACCATGAAAACCTTTCTCCACGTCGGCTGCGGGCCTAAACGTAAAGACAGCACCACTCCAGGTTTTAATACCCCAGAATGGCACGAGCAGCGTCTGGATATTGATGAGCAGGTAAACCCTGATATTGTCGGCACTATGACCGATATGTCAGCCGTGCCGGATGCATCGGTTGATGCTATATTTTCCAGCCACAACATTGAGCATCTTTATCCGCATGAGGTGCCGGTGGCACTTGCCGAGTTCAAGCGGGTATTGGCATCTGACGGCTTTGTCGTGATTACTTGTCCCGATTTGCAGTCAGTCTGCGCGTTGGTGGCTGAAGACAAGCTGACTGAACCGGCTTATATCTCGCCTGCTGGCCCTATCGCGCCTATTGATATTCTTTACGGGCATCGTCCGGCAATGGCTCAAGGAAATCTGTACATGGCGCACCGCTGCGGTTTTACGCAAAAAGTCTTAATGGCAACCTTGCAAGAGGCCGGTTTTGCGGGAGTGGCGACCATGCAGCGCACACCTCAGTTTGATTTGTGGGCACTGGCAACCATCCAGCCGCTAGACGAGGCGGTGCTAAGAGACTTGGCACAAGCGCATTTTCCGAATTGAGGGCAATGTACTGCTTTCACACCTAAAGGTAACGCGCAAAAAATAATACCCGCCGCTCCTGTCGGAGTTCAAAGCTAGCTATAGTGGAATAATCTTTGTCTGTTACTTAACCTTCATAACCCCTTACCCATGAGATACCCTAATGTTTGATCCTAAATCCCTAGATGATATTGCCAACCGTTTGGCGGGCGCCATACCTCCTGGCCTTAGCAGCCTGAAAGACGACCTGGAAAAAAGTTTCCACGCCATTTTGCAGGGCGCCTTAGGCAAGCTTGATTTGGTTACCCGCGAAGAATTTGAAGTGCAAAAACTGGTGCTGGCAAAAACCCGTTCAAAGCTCGAAGACCTGGAAAAGCGCGTCACCGAAATGGAACAGCAGCTACTCAGTAAAGACGGGCAGTAAGGCAGGAATAATAGCCATGTCATCATTGGCGGTTGTTTTTAGTCGCGGCCGCTCCGGCATCGAAGCGCCGTTAGTCACGGTTGAAGTGCATATTTCCAATGGCCTGCCGGCGCTGAATATCGTCGGCTTGCCGGAAACGGCGGTGAAGGAAAGCAAGGATAGAGTGCGCGGCGCGATACTCAATTCCAATTTTGATTTTCCGATGCAGCGCATCACCATCAATCTGGCGCCTGCCGACTTACCCAAAGAAGGCGGGCGTTTTGATTTGGCGATTGCGCTGGGCATTCTGGCGGCATCCGGCCAGATTCCCGGCGTTCATTTGCATCATTACGAATGCGTCGGCGAATTGTCGCTGGGCGGCGAACTGCGCGCCATTAACGGCGTATTGCCGATTGCGATACAAGCGCGCAACAACCGCCGAAAACTGATCCTGCCTAAAGACAATACCGCCGAAGCGGCGCTGGTCAAGGATATTGAAATCATCCCTGCCCTGCATCTGCTCGACGTGTGCGCCCATCTGACCGGTCGGCATCTGATACAGGCCGAGTTTCAGCAGGAACAACAGACGCTGCCGGTAGACGATGCCGATTTTGCCGATGTCCACGGCCAATATCACGTCAAACGCGCTTTTGAAATTGCCGCCGCCGGTGCGCATAATCTGATTATGTTGGGGCCTCCCGGCACCGGCAAATCGATGATCGCCTCACGTTTGCCGACTATTCTGCCGCAACTGACCGAACAACAGGCGCAGGAATCCGCTGCCATTGCCTCTATCAGCGACAAAGGCCTGGATGTCGCCAATTGGCTGAAACCGCCGTACCGTGCGCCGCATCATACCGCTTCGGCAGCGGCCTTAGTCGGCGGCGGCAGCAATCCCAAGCCCGGCGAAATATCGTTGGCGCATAACGGCACTTTATTTTTAGATGAATTGCCGGAATTCGACCGCAAAGTGTTGGAAGTATTGCGCGAACCGCTAGAAACCGGCCACATCACCATTTCCCGCGCCGCCCGGCAAGTCGATTTTCCCGCGCGTTTTCAGCTGATTGCGGCAATGAACCCCTGCCCGTGCGGTTTTTTAGGCGATGCGTCGGGGCGTTGCCATTGCACCTCCGAGCAAGTGATGCGCTATCGTGCCAGAGTGTCAGGCCCCTTGCTCGATCGTATCGACATGCATCTGGAAGTGCCCCGAATTTCGCATGAAGTATTGCGCAAAGGTTCGCCCGAAGGCGAAGAAAGCAGCGAGACCATCAGAGCCCGCGTGGTAGCCGCCCGCAACGTGGCACTTGCGCGTAGCGGCAAAGCCAACTCGGCGTTATCGGCCAAGGAAGTCAAACAGCTGTGCCTATTGTCCGAACCTAGCCACCAGATTTTAGAACAGGCGATGGATAAATTCGGCCTGTCGCATCGGGCTTATCATAGGATATTGAAATTGGCCCGCACCATTGCCGACCTTGCCCAATCGGACACGATAGAAATCGGGCATTTGAGCGAGGCAATCAGTTATCGTAAGCTGGATCGTAAGGTTTAGTGGGCTATGATGGAAATAGCATGGATAAAACAGGCTGTAAAAGATAAAACTTATCGCTATTCAAAACATGGCGACCAAGAGCGGCAGAACGACAACTTAACTTTGATCGAAGTGGCACAAGCTTTGACCAATGGACGTATTCTCGAACAATATGCCGATACCGGCCGAGGTGTAAGCTGTTTAGTTGCCGGATTTACCGATAATGGTATCCCAATCCATATTGTGAGTGGTTGCATGGGCAACATACTGGTTATTATTACTGTCTATATTCCTACGCCACCTAAATTCATAAACCCTTTTGAGCGAGGTAATTAACATGTCCGAACACTGCGTATTTTGCGGCCATAAGCACCTTATTAGCACAAATACACGCTATATCTACCAAAAAAATGAACGGATGTTAGTGGTTGAGCATGTGCCTTGCCTTGAATGTACCTTTTGCGGCGAGCAATATTTCGATGCGTTGGTTTTAGAGAGAATCGAAAACGATTATCAGGCAATCACTGACCGGCAAAGACAACCCCTACGCGTTATGCAGGTTGCTGTAGAGGAGTTTTCTTCACTGGCGCTATGAAAACAGCAAGCATGAACCGCACCGTTGCCAATATCATCATCGACCTTATCGCCGCATTACTGTTTTTAGGCATGATTGCGAGCGGTTACCTCTTGCGTTTTCCGTTGCCGCCAGGCAGCAATAAATCGTTAAGTTTATGGGGTTACACTCGCCACCAGTGGGGCGACATCCATTTCTGGATAAGTCTTGGGCTTTTAGTGGTGCTGGTTGTGCATCTGGCGCTGCATTGGAATTGGATCGTCACGGTAATCGGCAAACGCTGCCGGTTGATAAAAACCGCCCAGCCTTCGTTAATTCGCAGCGGCATCTTGACTGCGCTTATCGTTATTGTCTCCATGACGCTGTTTGCGTGGATAGCCCAATGCAGTGTTAAACAAATAACCCGGCCGATGCGGGGCAAACAGCTGGCGCACACGCGCCAACTTAACCCATCGCAGGCAACGGCTCAGGTGCCTATCGATCAAGAAAGTATCGAATTTTGGCAAGACGTTTATCCCATATTCGAGACGCATTGTCTGTTTTGCCACGGCCCGCAAAGGCAGTTGGGCGGTTTTCGCGTTGATCGCAGAGACTATTTAGTTGAAAGTGGCAAAGGCTGGGTGCTGCCGGGACAAAGTGCCATCAGCCCGTTAATCGCGATTGTGTCGGGGGCAAAAAAGGATATGCCGATGGCGGATCAGCACACACTTTCCGAACAGGATATAACGCGGCTCAAAGCTTGGATAGATTCAGGGGCAAAGTGGCCGGAGAAAAGCGACGTTGGAAAATAGGTATAATGTGCGCACTGTGTAGTCTTGTCTCAGCCCAATTATTCAGATGAAAAACGTTATCAAGATGCCCTGCTATAGCCATTAAACAAACGGCCTTTATTAATGCCACAATAATAAATTACCGGAAGACGCTGATATAGACGAAATCATGTATCAAGCAAAGGACAATCCTTGATATTTCTTAAGCAACATAATTGGAGTCCAAATCATGAGTATCACTATTGAACAAATAGCCAAAGAGGCGTTAGCACTTCCCAGCGATGCGCGCGCGTTGCTTGCCGATCGTTTGGTTGAAAGTCTTGATCCTTTGAAGGATGTTTATATCCGGCAGCTTTGGGCGGCTGAGGCGCGCACTCGTCGTGATGATGTCAGGAGTGGTGCGGTTGTTACCATTCCGGGACAGGATGCTTTGGCGCGTGTACGGAAATCTGTTGCAAAATGAGGTTTGAGTTTCATCCTGAAGCGCTTTTAGAATATGAAGATGCCGCTCGATATTATGCAGATTGTCAGCCTGGATTGGAGCTGCGCTTCATATCAGCGGTCGAACATGTTATCCAACAAATAATTGAAGCCCCTGAACGTTGGCCGATCATTGAAGATGACATTCGCCGATGCTTGCCCGTATTTTTCCTTATGCCGTTCTTTATTCAATTGAAGAGGATTACGTGCTCATTCTTGCCATCATGCACTGTCACCGTAAGCCGGGATATTGGCGCAACCGGTCTACACATAATTCGTAACGCATAAAAACGCTTGGCTGCTTAAACGCGGCTAATCACACAAAGTACCCATGTCCAAACTAAACCCCCAACAACAAGCCGCTGTTAAAGCGATAGACCATCCCTTATTGGTGCTGGCCGGTGCCGGCAGCGGCAAGACCCGCGTAATTACCGAAAAAATCGCCTATCTGGTCAAGCAAGGTCTGCCGGCGCGGCATATTGCGGCGGTCACTTTTACCAACAAAGCCGCACGGGAAATGAAAACCCGCGTGTCCAAATTGCTGGATAACAACCAACAGCGCGGCCTGCGGGTATCGACTTTCCACTCGTTAGGGCTGGACATATTGCGCGCCGAATCGAAAACGCTGGGCTATAAATCCGGCCTGACGCTGTTCGACGAGCAGGACAAACACACGCTGCTGCGCAATTTAATCAGCCACGGCGCCAAAGATTGCGACATCGACAACATTGATAACTACGCCCGGCAAATAGGCCAATGGAAAAACGCCTTCGTCACCCCGGAGCAATCAGTGCTGATTGCCAAAGCCAACGAATGCCCGATAGCCACGCTCTATATCGACTACACCCGCAGCCTGAAAGCCTACAACGCGGTCGATTTCGACGACCTGATTCTGTTGCCGGTGCTGCTGTTCCAACAGCATCCGGCAATTCTGGAAAAGTGGCAAAACAAAATCCGCTATTTGCTGGTTGATGAATATCAGGACACCAATATCACCCAATACCAGCTGGTGCGCCTAATTGCCGGTAACTTGGGCAAATTTACCGTGGTCGGCGACGACGACCAGTCGATTTACGCCTGGCGCGGCGCGCAGCCGGAAAACTTGGCGCAATTGCAAAAAGACTACGCCCGCCTGCAAGTCATCAAGCTGGAACAAAATTACCGCTCCACCCAGCGCATCCTGAAAGTCGCCAACCAGCTGATTGCCAACAATCCCCATGCCTTTGAAAAACGGCTGTGGAGCGAGTTGGGCTACGGCGACCCGTTGCGGGTGTTAAGCCATAAAGACGAACAGATTGAAGCCGCGCAGATTGTTTCTGAAATCATCCACCACAAATTCAAGACCGGCGGCAATTACCAAGATTATGCGATTTTATACCGCGGCAACCATCAGTCGCGCTTGTTTGAAAAGGGGCTTCGGGAAAACAACATCCCGTATTTCATCAGCGGCAGCACCTCGTTTTTCGCCTATTCGGAAGTGAAAGACATCCTCGGCTATCTGCGTTTATTCGTGAACCAGGATGACGATGCCGCCTTTTTGCGCGTGGTCAATACCCCGAAACGCGAAATCGGCCCCAGCACACTGGAAAAACTGGGCGCTTATGCCAACGAGCGCCATATCAGCCTGTTTGCCGCCTGCACCGAATTTGGCCTGAGCCAAAAACTGTCGGAAAAAGCCATGCAGCGCTTGGCAAAATTTCGTGACTGGACGCTCGACACCGCCGACCGTATCGAACGCGGCGATACCTTTGCCGTCATCGAACAGTGCATCGACCAAATCGGCTATCCGCAGTATTTGCAGGAAGAAAGCAAAACCAAGGATGCCGCCGACCGCAAACTAAAAAACGTCTACGAGCTGGTCGAATGGCTCAAACGCATAGCCGATAAAGAAACCGACGGCCAAAAACCGCTGGCGGAAATCGTGTCAAAAATCATGCTGATGGACATTATGGAGCGCAATCAGGAAGAGGAAGCCAGCGATCAAGTCAGCCTGATGACCTTGCATGCCGCCAAGGGACTGGAATTTCCGCATGTGTTTCTGATCGGTATCGAAGAAAATATCCTGCCGCACCAAAACAGCATCGAAACCGACAACATCGAAGAAGAGCGCCGTCTGGCTTACGTCGGCATCACCCGCGCCCAGCGCACCTTGACCTTTAGTTATTGCACCCATCGCAAACGTTACGGCGAAATAGCCGAATGCGAGCCTAGCCGGTTTTTGGGCGAACTGCCCGAAGACGATCTGGAATGGGCCAACAAAAAACAGCTGGCCCCGGAAGTCATCAAAGAGCGCGGCAAAGCCAGTCTGGCGCACCTGAAAACAATGTTGTCGTAATTGCCGCGATGATCGGTTAGAATACGCCTCATGCGCCCGTAGCTCAGCTGGATAGAGTACAGCCCTCCGAAGGCTGTGGTCGGACGTTCGAATCGTCTCGGGCGCGCCATTTTTACAGAATAAAAAACAAGCGGTTATCTTAATTTGATACCGCTTTTTTTATGCCTGCTGTTTTTTTTGCTTCCGTGCAAACGGCAGGGTTTATTCGGCTCGTGGGGGCGATGCCTACGTTGCGGCTAAAGACCGGTCCCCGTTATCGAATTTCAATACCCAATCCTCAGAAGGAAAACAGCATGAAAATAATTTCCTGGAATGTCAACGGCGTCCGTGCTGTGCAAAACAAAGGCTTTGCTGAAACACTGGCGTTGCTTGATGCCGATTGCCTTCTGTTGCAGGAAACCAAGGCGCAGGCCGATCAGATTGATAAGGCACTGGAAGCTATCGACGGCTACCATATTTATTCCAATTGTGCTGAACGCAAGGGTTATTCCGGCGTTACCATCCTATCCCGGCAAGCACCGCTGCAGATTATCAAGGATATTGGCATGGCCGAACATGACCAAGAAGGTCGGGTTATCGTTGCCGAATTCGAGCATTTTTTTCTGCTCGACGTATATGTGCCAAATGCGGGCGAAGCCTTGGCGCGACTGGATTATCGGCAAACGTGGGATGTTGATTTTTTGGCTTATTGCCAGCAATTACAAAGCAAGAAACCGCTGATTGCTTGCGGCGATTTTAATGTCGCGCATCGGGACATCGATATTGCCCGCCCAAAGCAGAATTACAATAAATCATCCGGTTATACCCAGGTCGAAATCGATGGATTCAGCCGCTTTCTTGAGGCGGGTCTGGTTGACAGTTTTCGGCATAAACACCCCGACACGGTGGCTTACAGCTGGTGGAGTTACCGTGCCGGTGCCAGGGCTAAAAACATCGGTTGGCGTATTGATTATGTGTTGACCAGTGCCGTGCTGGTCAACAAGATTCAGCGAGCTTTTATTCTGCCGGAGATTAGCGGCTCGGATCATTGTCCGGTCGGCATTGAGATTGACCTTTGAGTTTAAATTATTGCTCCAGTATCCCTCAAGACAACCTGTCCTCGCTAATTTCCGCAATAAATTGGATCACCCAACCTTCGACACGCGGCAGGCAGGCGTTCAGCGAGATCCGCTTTTCCGGGATGTCGAAATAATCGGGTTCATGCAGATAGGGATTGCTGAGTCTGCCGACATCCAGCGCATCGTGACTAAGGTCGACGATGCGCCCGCCGATCAGGTTGTATTGGTGTTGATAATGGCCGCAGATGATGCCGCCGAAAATCCGGTTCATGAACAGGCTGCCATATTTGCACGAGCCGGACAGGTCGGTTGGCGCGAGTGCGCCGCGCTCGGCCGCCTGTTCGCACCATTTACGGAACACAAAGATTTTGGCTTGCGCAAAACGCTCATAGGAATAGGCGATTTGCGCTTGCCGGTCTACCGTCAAATCCGCCGACGGCTTAACGCTTGTCGTCATGGCTAAACCTAACGCTATCTTCGGCTGAACGCCCCAGCGCTTTGGCGAACCACGGCGGCGGCGCGTCGAACACTTTTTGGAATTCCTTTAACTGGTCTACCGCTTCGGTCACCTCCGGCACCTTAATCGGGTAAATGTCGGCGCGTATCACTTTGGCCGCCGCAGGGCCGCCGATGGATTGCACGAACATGACGTGGCAATCTTTAATCAAATTGGCGCGGAACAGGTTTCTGTCATCGCTGTCATCAGCCTCAAGGGTTGAGCGTATGTCAACCAGCCGATAATCAGTTGCCGACAGCTGATACACCAAAAAACGGATGCAGGAACCGAAATGGCCGTTAATCAATGCGCCGCTGTTCGAGCCGATGGCGACGCGGATGGAATCGGGCAGGTCGCCGTCTTTATACGGCATGATTTCCGGCAGGTCTTCATCTTCGGCCTCGTCGCCCCACAGGTAACGCACCGCCAGTTTGATGTTAGCCAGACCGATGCCAATGTCCTCGCCGTCTTCTTCGCCGTCCAGACTGCCCAAGCCGGTTTTAAGGTTGGTGACGGTGACCGATTTTAGCTTTTCATCATTCAGCGGCGAGCCGACCCGCTCGTGTAATATTTCCAGCAGCCGGGGTATATCGATACCGGGTAAAATGCGCGAGGCCAAGGCGATGCGCAAGGCGAGTTCTCGTGGCAATGCTTCCATGTTAATCTCCTGATAGTTGATGTTCTGTCCAGCCGGCATAACCGCCGTCCAGGCTGTAAACGTCCTGAAAGCCGAAATCGCTGAAGAATTCGGCAAGGTGCTGGCTGGCATGGCCGTGGTAACAATAAATCAACAAGCTGCGCTGCTTGTCGCCGCGCTTAACCAATGATTCCTTTAGGTCTTCATGCACATGCAGGGCGCCGTCCAAATGCCCGGCTTTGTAATCTTTGACGGCGCGGCCATCCAGAATCATAGGTTGGGATTGTTGAATCAGTTTTATCGCGTCGACGACGGAAATGTTTTTATATTTCATTGCAGAATCCTGATGCCGGTAGACAAAAAAAACGCCCTAGTCGAGAAAATAGGGCGCGGAAGGTACAACTCAGGAAGGTGACACACGCAAAAAGGGTTAGCTATATCATTATGTAAAGCATTAATAATGCCAACTATGTTAATGTCCAATAGGCCGCTTATTTGCCCACTAATCAACCGATTTTTTGCACCAAAACAGCTTATTGACGCTTGCCAATGCGCCAACTGAGTGCATTTTTTAAATCGCGCCCACGGATGCTTCTTTAACGACTTCAATGGTGTTTTCTTCGGCTTCAGCAAATGACACCAGTGGCGTTTTCGGCTTATACGATTTGGCGGCCTCGTAAGCGATGGCGACTTTATCTTCGGCAGATTGGCCTTTTAGCTCGCTTTTTTCGATATACAATTCTTCGAGCAATTCATTCCACACTAAGCCTTCCTTGAATGGCATCAATTTATAAGTGACGCCTTCAAGTTCAACTTGTAAGCCTTTGCCGATATTCTCGACATAGATTAACGCGATGCAGTCCGCTGCAATGTCGGCCTTATATTTTTCGACAAAAACCGGCAGTAAATCGAGCGTAGGCAACAGGCCGTTGATAAATTTAATTTTGTCGTTTTCAATAATCAGCGCGGAATGGATCAGCAACGCTTCAGGCGGCCTGCGGTCAGTGGTCGAGCCGTCGCGCAACGAGCCTTCTTTAATGACCAAATCGCCGCGATACGCATAAACACCGGCCGTGCCGGTTTCACCATTGACCAGCGTGACGGTTAATAAGCCTTTAGCTTGATAGGTTTCCAGTAGCATGGGTTTTTCTCCAGATAATTAAATAAATAGTGCGAGGGCAGGTTATTAGGCTAATAATCCTGAATAAAGCAGAGTTTATGCCATATTGCCATGTATATTTATTTATCTTTTAAAACAGTTGGATATGGATTTTTTTTGCGGTTTAATCGGGGTGTTGTTGATATTCATTTCAACAACACCCATTAATTTTGTAAGGCATTGTCGGAAACCTTACAAATGGCAATGGCGATGCGGGTTCTTGGGCGGTTTCCGAAAAAAAAACGTTAGCTATTCGACATCGGCTGCCATGGCCAATTCCCCCTATGGCACTTTCTGTTCATATAAGCAAAAAAAGGGCAGCCATTAAAAGATAGAATGCCAAGTTGTAGGCAAGATATACCTTCCACAAGCTCAAGCCAGGTCTTCGGTGTGCGTAGGCTGCCGGAGGTTGCCGCTTGAAATGGTAGGCTTTTTTGTTGCTGACAGCGGTGGAATTTCTGTGCCTTAAGTCCTGCTGCATCCTTTTGCGGGTATCGGCAAGACGTTGCAGTTCATTGTCATAAGACTTTCTTTTGCCGGCATCAGCGAGTACCGCATAGGCGTGTTCGATGCCATTTAGCCTATAAGGTGCGTTTTTGTGTTTCCGGGCCAAGGCTTCGTATGCGGTGCGGACCATCTGGGCGTCAACATGACGTTGCACACCCAAAATTTGATAGCAATCCATGCCTTGTGCCAGTGCCTGGCCATAGCGGGCTTTAAAGACGGGCTTTGATAAGCGTTGATAGGCCTCATTAATTTCCGACATCGTACGGTTGGCTTGTTCTTTGCCTTCTAGCTGCTTGTCGGGATGGTATCGATGGGCAAGCAGCTTAAAAACTGCACGAATGACGACATCTTCAGCCGTGTCTGCCAACCCTAAAATACGGAAATAATCTTTAACCATTTGCTACCCGCTGTTGTTTAAAAATGTTGCAAGTTGGGCCTTCCAGGTTTTTAAAACCTTGACTGTCTGCATATCGGCCTATTTCGCCAGGTAAAAAGCTGTCGATTTAATCCTTATCAATCTCATAATTCAGTTTGATGCGTTGCGAGGTGCCGGTCTGGGTTTCGACATTGAGGGTATTGGTCAATTTATGCTTTAGCACCAACACCGCTTGCCGGTTAAACAGGCCGACTTTGGCGCCGACATAAAAATCGGGCGTTAAATATTGGCCTACCGTTGCCAAGGTATCTTGTAGCGATGCGCCTTCTTCCACTGCAAATTCATCCACCCCCAGTTTGTCGGTAAGCCAGGACACTTGTCCTGCGCCGTAAGATATTGCTGCACCGGCAAGGCGGTTGCCTTCAGACTTGCTCACTTGGTTTAACGGGCCACCGGTCACTAAGTAGGCCAATACTTCCGCTTCCGGCAGCGCAGGTTGCGACGATAGTTGTGTTTTTGGCGCCGCTAACGGGCCGGTCAAGCTGAGAATCGCGGTCACGTCTTTGCCTTTCGATACGCGTATCGCTTCGACATCCAGCCAAGGCTTGTCAATCGGGCCGTTAAACAAAAAGCGCCCTTTACGCACGGTCAGATCCTGCCCGTAGCTTTTATAACGCGCCTTTTCCATGTCGACATGGCCGTACATCGCTATTTTTTCGCCGGTTTTGTTAATGTGCAATTTGCCGGAAAGCTGGGTTTCCAAGCCCTTTCCGGAAAAACTGACCAGCTTGCCAAGTTCAATGTCGATGGCGGCATCGATATTGACGGAGGCGGCGACTTCATCCTCGGTTTTTTCTTCGCCAAGGATGATTTCGTCGGCGCTGACTTGCACCGCGTTTTCGGGAAATTCCTGTAGCGCCAGTACCGCTTTGGGGATTTTCAGCAGCCCGGTCAGGTTGCCTTGGTTTTCTGCGAACACGAGTTTTAACGCAGGCGATACGGCGATTTGCGCTTCCGGTAATTTGGCGACTTCAAAATCGCTGCCGTTCAGCATGAGTTCGGCGCGGCCTTGCAAACTCGCAAAGCCTTCAAGTTTAACCGTGCCTTGCCCTGATTTTGCCGAGCCGGTCAACACGATAGGTTTGTTCGGTTCGGGGGAGGCCAGTGCTTGCAGTTTAATGTCGCGCAGTTCAAGCCCCAGCTGGGCTATGTCAATCGAGCCGCCGCTAACATTCAGCGCGCCGTTGACCAACGGTTCATCAATGTGGCCGCTTACCGCCAAATCGGCTTTAAGCAGGCCTTTGATGTTGGACAGCTGCGGGGCAAACGGGTTGAGCAGGGCAAATTCAGCTATTGATGCCGCGACTTGGCCGCTGAGCGTTTGGGCTTCGCCGATGTCCAGTTGCAACTGGGCGCGTACATAATCTTGCGCCGCCAGCCCCAAATTAATGTCGGCTGATACTTTCGCGCCGTCAATCCGGCCAGACAGCGATGAGGCGCCGAGTGTTATTTTTGTGTCGATTTCATGGGTTTTGACTATCAGCTTGCCGTTCGCTGGTAGCTCAAGCCGATAGTGCCCGCTGATGCCAGCCTGTTGTTGCTGCACGTCGGCATTGAGATTAATCACCATGTCTTTGAGTTGGAACGGTGCGGGCGCGTCCTCTTTGGCCAATAACAGCGGTATCGCCGTGCCTTGCAGCTGAAGCCGGTTATTGCGCCCGCCTGCGGCCAGTATTTGCAGGTTAATGTCTTGTAGCCCAAAATCCGCTTCAGCCAGTTCGATGCGCCCTTGTTTGACCGCCGCCGTGCCGTTGATCAGCGGCTGGTCGAGGCGGCCTTGCACGGTCAGGTCGGCGCTCAGCTGGCCTTTTAGCGTTGACAACTGGGGCGCAAACGCCTGTATTGGGTCAAGGTTGGCCATTGCCGCGCTGATGTGTCCGCTGATTGTCTGCGCTTTGCCGGTATCGATCTGCAACTGTGCGCGCAAGTAATCGCGGTCAACAAGGGCTAGGTCAATATCGGCGCTAAGCACGGTTTCTTTTAGTTTGCCCGCCACGGTTAATGCGCCCAAAGTCAGTTCGGTTTTGCTTTGCGCTGTTAGTAATTGCAATTTGGTATTAGCGGGCATGGCCAGCCGATAAGCGCCGGTGAGCAAACCTTTTTGTTGTTGCAGTTCGGCATCGGCATTAATCAGGCCGCTGAGCGCCATCTGTTCAGGCAGATAGGCTTGCAGCAGGCCGGTCGGCACGTCGCTGGCTTTAACTTTGAATTGAAATTCGCCGTTAGCCGGATAGTGCCCTTGCAGGCACAAGGCAGCATTTTGTTGAACTAGACAGCTGTCCGCCAAGGCCGCATCGATACCGGCATCGGTGAATGAGATGCTGATGGGAGAACGTGTAGGCGTATCAAGCTGCCAGCGGCCAAAATCCGGCGATGTTATATCCAGTTTGGAAAAATTGCCTTGCCACATATCGGCTTTCAGACTGCCGCTCAACACGCCGACAATATCGCCGTAAGACGCGTTAATGTCGGCATTAAAACGATGTTGTTCAGGTGTGCCTAATCCTTCAAGCCGCAGTTTTTTGATTTCAGAAGTGCCGGTTTTAAGCGCATTGGCTGTCAGTTCTAGCTTGGAGGTTTTTTTGCCGTCGGCCTGATAATCGATATTGAGGGCGAGTTGTTCGGCGCTGTATTGGTCAAAACGTAGTCGCTTGCCGTTGGCCTTAAAGTGTACCGTCGGATTTTTCCAGGCGCCTTGTAACTGCCCTTCGCCGCTTAAACTGCCGCTCAGCCCCGGCCATAATGCCGCCAGTTCAGGCGCGTCTATCGCCACCGCCAGCGCGGCTTGTTCCTGACCCAGTGTGCCATTGACGGCAATTTTATTGCGGCCTGTGGTGATTTTTAGCGCATCGACGGCCAACTGTTCGTCCGCCAATTTTAGCGTGCCGTTGGCGCTCACCGGATAGCCGCGCAAGCGCCCGGATAGCTGCTTAATTTCGGCGTCCAGCTGCAAGGCTTCGCCAGCCAGCTGGCCTTTAATATGGGTATTGAAAGTCAGGTTGCCGGGCAGTTCGGCTAACAAAATGCCGGGGTTGAACTGTTGCCCGCTGGCGTGAATATCAAACAGCACAGCGTCTTTCCAGGACACTTCGCCGCCCAGCAAGAACACGCCGACACTTGAGGCAAGTTCCAATTTTTCGATAGCCAGTGCCTCGGTGCTGCCTTTGCCGTTAAAGCTTAAGCGGGCTTTAGGCAGCGTGGCGCGGCTTAAATCGGCGTTGAGCGTGACTTGGTAATCACTGAGCGAACCGCTTAGCTCCAACGCGCCTTGTTCGCTGCTCAACTCTACTTCTGTGCCGCTGAACGGCCAGTTAAGTTTTTGCCAGTCGCCGTGCAGGCTTAATTGCTGCAAATCCTCTAGCGTACCGCTTACTGTAGACAAAAACGGCGATGACAGTTGATTGGCGAAAGACAAGTGCCGCAGGTCGCCGTTAAGGGTCGTTTTTGCCTGCCAGACGCCTTGTTGTTCAGTTTTAAGCTGCCAATCGGCGCTCAATGTGAGCGGGAAACCTTTGCCTAAAAGCACTTGGCCGCTGACGGTCGCGGCTATCGGTTGGGCATCGACCGACAGCGAGGCGATATGCACTTGCCCCTGTTCGGTAAAGGCGGAAAAATGCAGCCGCTTGAGTTGCTGGCGCAATTCGCCTTGCTCAAAACTCAAATCGGTCAGCAGCAGGTTGTCTATGGCCACGTCCAGCGGCAGGCCGAAGTCGGCATGAACATCAAAGCCGCTGGGTTCTTCCGATGGCGGCGTGTCGGCGATAATAACGTGCAGTTGATCGATGGATAAGTCGGTAATTTTTAAGGTGCCTGAAAACAGTTTTGACGCTTGCCAGGCAAATGCCAGTTGTTTAACGGTCACGGTTTCCGTGTCGCTTTGGTAATGCAGGTCGGTCAGCGTTATGCGGTCAAGCAGGCGACCCTCGAATTGTTGCACCGAAACCGTCGCCGGTAAGGCTGCAAAAATCGACTGCAACAGCCAGCGGCTGCCGGTTTCGCTACTTATTAAACCGAACAAAGCGACTGGCAACATCAGTATCACCATCAAGCTCAGTACAAGCCAGCGCTGTTTCATAGCCTTGCACCCGCTGCGAAATGGATTTGAAACGAAGCATCCGCATCGTTCAACGGCAAGGCAAAATCGATGCGCACCGGGCCTATCGGCGAATACCACCTGAGCCCTAAACCGGCGCCGGTTTTGACGCTGATGGCGTCGAAATTATAGGCGTTGCCGCTGTCGATAAAAGCGGCAACGCTCCAGTTATCAAGCACCGGCTGTTCGTATTCGGCGCTGACCACGCTCAAAAATTTGCCGCCGATCACGTTGCCCTGATCGTCACGAGGGCCTAATTCTTTATAGGCATAGCCCCGGATGCTGTTCATGCCGCCGCCATAAAAACGGTACGAAGTCGGCAGCTTGTCGAACTGGTCGACCAGCGTCACGCCTTGCTCAAGGCGGCCAGTGAAATTGCCGCCCCAAGGTAAAGGCTGCATCCAGACCGCAGCCGCCGAACCTTGGGCAAAACTGACATCGGACAGGGGATTTTTGTAACTCCCGGCCAAATTAAATTCCAAACGGTGGCCACGGGTAGGGCGCAGCGTGCTGTCCGCGACCGAGCGCAACCAACTGCCGCCGGGCACTAACAGCAGCACCTGATTGGATACGCTGCCTGCGGTAAAGTCTTCGTACACCGAATCGACAAACAGCGTTTGCCGCCAGCCGCTGGCAAAAACATGCCTTAAACGCGCCGACAGCTTGGCCGACAGCGAGTTAATCGCTTCGGTATCTTCCCGTTTGATACCGCCGCCGACACTGAAAAAATCACTGACCGGATTCGCCAGCGGTATGCTGTATTCAACATCAGCTGTTGACAGCACCGGCGCGAGGTCAAGGTTGGCATTGACAAAGTGCCCCCGGCGATTGACATAGCGGTTTTTATAGGCGGCACTGAGCAAAGGGCCGATGTCGGTGTCGAAACCTAAGCCGAAACTGTAATGGTGTTTTTTTTGCGGCGATAATTTAATGGCGACCGGCACGGTTTGCCGGTCGCCGTTTTCGGTGTCAGGGCGAATGTCCACGCTGTTGAAATAGCCGCTCCTGGACAGTGCGTTGTGGGTTTTGGCCAGTTGCTCGCTGGCATAAAAATCATCGCTGTTGATGGCAATCAGTTTGGCGACGAATTCAGGTGCCAAAATGTCCTGCTCAACCGTGACTTCGCCAAAACGCTTGCGTTCGCCGCCATCGAAGGCCAGTTCAAATTGCGCGCTATTGTTGGCCTTGTTGATGAGCAGCTGCCTTTTGCTAAAGCGGCTGTTCAAATAGCCGCGCTCCAGCGCCAGTGATTCGATCCGGCTTTTGATCCTTTCGTAATGGTCGTGATTCAGCGGTTTGCCTTTTTCGGCCAACAGTGCGCTGCGCAATTTTTTAAATTCAGGGTCATCGCGGGCGTCGCCGCTTAATGTGATATGGATGTCGGTGACGGTGACGCGGGGGCCTGCGTTGATGGCGAAATCCGCCTGCCAACAGTCTTGCGCCAAAGACAGCGTTTTTTCAAAAACTGGATGGTAATAACCTAAAGCGCGCAAAGCCTGGTCGATTTCGCCATCGGCCTTGCCGAACAGGCTGCGTATTTTCCAGGCAGGCGCCTCGCAGGGTTCTTTAGATAATGACAACATGAGTTGGACGTTGCCCTCGGCTTCACTGTCAAGCCCGCTAACCGAGACTTTTGCCAGAACAGCAGGTGTCACTAAAGACAGCAACAGCATGAAAGGCGCTATTTTTACGAGGGTTACGGTGAAGCGCATAACAAATAACACCTAAGATAGAACACGGATGGCACTGATAAAACGGATGGTAGTGGGCTAAATCGGGTGGTTGGAGTACAAGCCTCGGCTTGTACGGGTGCAAACCAAGGTTTGCACTCCAATTTATCAACTGTAATTACAGGTTTAACCCACCACCAAACGGATTTACGCGGATTTCTTCAAGTTCTTTAGGGCGAAAATAAATGACCTTTTTTGAAGTCAGTATGATATTCATTTAAGTTAAGTATTTCAATTCATAGAAAACTATTGTCATTT
>JBLRXA010000022.1:0-28565 GCA_047920955.1 Methylobacter sp.
GATGCCCCAAAATCGGTAAATAGAACAATTTGGCTCACTGCGCCAACACGTCCAAGCCGATATTTGTTACGCCATCCCCGGCGCTAAAGTTCATTACCTGTTCTTCGGCTTGAGAGCTGCGTATTAACCCGGCAAAATCAAATAACTGCGTATCGGCCAGCTGCGAGGGCGCGACATTTTTCAGGCTGGTGAAGATGGTTTCCAGGCGTCCGGGGAACTGTTTATCCCATGTTTTTAGCATGACTTTCATGGCTTGGCGTTGCAGATTTTCCTGCGAGCCGCACAGGTTGCACGGGATAATCGGGTAATCTTTAAATGCGGCCAGACGTTCGATGTCTTTTTCGCGGGTGTACGCCAAAGGCCGAATAATGATATTTTTTTTGTCATCGCTTAACAGCTTGGGCGGCATGGCTTTAAGCTTACCGCCGTAAAAAATATTCAGGAAAAAGGTTTCCAGAATATCGTCGCGATGATGACCCAAGGCTATTTTGCTGACATTATTGGCTTCGGCATAACCGTACAAAGTGCCGCGCCGCAAACGCGAACACAGTCCGCAGGTGGTATTGCCTTCGGGGATGACCCGTTTGACCACGCTGTAAGTGTCTTTTTCGATAATATGGTACGGCACGCCCAGCGATGCCAGATATTCCGGCAAGACGTGTTCAGGGAAACCGGGCTGCTTTTGGTCCAGATTCACCGCAATCAGCTCAAACTCAACCGGCGCGGTTTGTTGCAAGTGCATCAGGATGTCCAGCAAGGTGAAAGAATCCTTGCCGCCGGACAAGCACACCATGATTTTGTCGCCGTTTTCGATCATGTTGTAGTCGGCAATCGCATCGCCGACGGTGTGGCGCAAAAGCTTTTGCAGCTTGTTGAATTGGGTTCTGGATTTTTGGTTTGGATCTGACATGGTCAGAGATATGAGGTAATTTGAGAGGGAAAAATACGGGGTTCGAGCATACGAACCCCGATAAAAAATGCGTTAGCCGTTGTAACGCTGAAAAATCAATGTGGCGTTAGTGCCGCCAAAACCGAAGCTATTCGACATGATAGTGTTCAAGGTCATGTTATCTTTGCGTTCACGCACGATAGGAATGCCGGCAGCGCCCGGATCAAGCTGGTTGATATTGGCCGAGGCGCTGAGGAAATTTTCTTCCATCATCAACAACGAATAAATCGCCTCGTTAACGCCCGCCGCGCCTAAAGCATGGCCGGTCAGTGATTTTGTCGAGCTGACTAACGGCACGTTGTCTGCCCCGAACACGGTACGCAAGGCTTCGAGTTCTTTGGTATCGCCAACCGGCGTACTGGTGCCGTGGGCATTGATGTAATCGATTTTGCTGTCGCCGATAGTCGCCATCGCCTGTTGCATACAGCGCACTGCGCCTTCGCCGGACGGTTGTACCATGTCGTAACCGTCTGAGGTTGCGCCGTAACCGGTTAATTCCGCATAGATTTTCGCGCCGCGCGCTTTGGCATGTTCCAGTTCTTCAATGACCAACACGCCGCCGCCACCGGAAATCACAAAACCGTCGCGGGTTTCGTCATAAGGTCTTGAGGCTGTAGTCGGCGTCTCATTGTATTTGGACGATAATGCACCCATCGCGTCAAATAACATTGACATAGACCAATGCACTTCTTCGCCGCCACCGGCAAACACCACATCTTGCTTGCCCATCTGGATTAGTTCCATGGCATGGCCGATACAGTGGGCACTGGTCGCACAGGCCGAACTGATGGTGTAATTGACGCCTTTGATTTTATAAGGCGTTGCCAGACAGGCGGTATTGGTGCTGGACATACTGCGGGGCACCATGTACGGCCCCACTTTTTTGATGCCTTTTTCGCGCAAAATATCGGCTGCATCAACGATGTTCGAGGTTGACGGCCCGCCCGAACCCATGACCAAACCGGTTCTATAATTTGAAACGTCAGACTCGCCCAAGCCGGAATCATCAATAGCTTGCTGCATGGCGATGTAGTTGAACGCAGCGCCATCACCCATAAAACGTTTTATTTTACGGTCGATTAAGGCATCTAAATCAATGTTGATAGAGCCGTGAATATGGCTACGGAAACCCATTTCCTGATAAACATCGGCAAAAGCGATACCTGAACGGCCTGCTTTAAGGGAATCGACAACCTCTGTTCGGTTATTCCCGATACTGGAAACAATGCCTAAACCGGTGACTACGACTCTTTTCATCCTAACGCCCCTAAAAATCTTCTGTGGAAGTAAACAAGCCTACGCGCAAATCGGTGGCTTCATAAATCACTTTGCCATCAACTTCCATGGTGGCGTCCGCGATACCCATAACCAACTTCCGCATTATCAATCTTTTTAAATTGACCCGGTAAATCACTTTCTTGGCAGTCGGCAGCACTTGCCCGGTAAATTTAACTTCACCGACACCTAAAGCACGCCCTTTACCGGGGCCGCCCATCCAGCACAGAAAAAAGCCAACCAGTTGCCACATGGCGTCCAGACCCAAACAGCCGGGCATGACCGGATCGCCTTGGAAATGGCAATCAAAAAACCATAAATCAGGCGTTATATCCAGCTCAGCAATGATTTCGCCTTTACCGTAGGTACCGCCTTCATCGGAGATATGGGTAATGCGATCCATCATTAACATATTCGGCAGAGGCAATTGCGCATTTTTCGGTCCGTACAGTTCGCCTCTGCCGGACTTCAACAATTCTTCGCGCGTAAAACTGTGCTGTTTCCCCATACTGTTTTATATACCTTAGGTCATTTTTATTATTGTGAATTGCGTATTATCTAACAGACACCAAAAAAAATCAGCTCAATTTTTAGCCTGACTGCACATCAGTCATCAATTCCATTATCTTTAAACCCTGCCTTTGCGTGAGCTGCTGGTAAATAATGGCGTAAGCCAGCACTGAGGTGACATATTTCCGGGTTTCTTTAAAGGGAATGGTTTCTATCCAGACATCAGCGGGCATAGCGCCGGTACTCGGCAGCCATTTTGCTACACGCCCGGGGCCTGCATTATAAGCGGCAGCGGCCAACGCCGCATGGCCTTGAAAGCGGTTTAGCAGTTTTTTGTAATAAAAAGCGCCGTACCTAACATTCACATCCGGACTGAACAGGCTTTGCTCCGACTGCCATTTTTCCTTCAGCTCGCGGGCTATCTGCATCCCCGTTTTAGGCATGATTTGCATTAAGCCATGCGCACCGGCGGCTGATTTGGCGTCCTTGTTAAAAATACTTTCCTGCCGGATAAGGCCGAAAACAAGGGACGGATCAACAGCGTGTAAATTGGCGTTATTGCGCACCTGCTCGGAATAATAAACTGGAAAACGCAAACCCAAATCATCCCAATAATCGGCTTTAACCAGCGTTGTAATGGCGATTTGATCCCAGCGCCAACGTTGCGCCAATTTGGCGGCAAGCAGGAGCCGTTCCTTGTCCAGCTTCTTTACACTATGCCACCACTGCCGCTCTGCCTCCATCGTCCTGTTCAGTGCTTTTAGCTCACTGACCATTTTAAAATCGAGTTCATTGGCCAAGTTTTCCAGTTCATTTTCTGCTGGAATAATTGGATTATTGGCAAACTGATAAGGCTTATTAATACGATCGGCAGCCATAAAGCCGTAAAAACTTCGGTCTTCGGCGAGCTTGGTATAAACCGCCTCGGCCTGTACAGCATCCCCGCTTTTCTCCAGTGCCCTAGCCTGCCAATATTGCCATTTTGGCTCCAACCTTTCCTTAGGCGTCAGCCCCACCAGCGTCTCGGCGACATGCACCCAGTTTTGCTCCAATAAAGCAGACCTTAACTTCCATTCGTTAATTTCCGCATCAACCGCAGGCAGTTGGCTCAAACGGTGATAGGCCGCTGCCGCTGCATGGCGATTACGCGCCAGACTTAGCGCAAGCTGTCGATCCAACTGTTGCACCGTTTGATTATCCAGCTGAAAAGCCGATTTTCTGTCATCCCACAGATTAAGTGCCAAATTCAAATCGGACTTTGCCAACCGACTAACGCCATGGGCAAAAAGCCGCCCCATTGATGCGGTCAGAAAACCGTTAGTTTCAATCAGCGCAGGCTGTTTGTGAACCTGCAGCCACAAATCGGCAAGTATCTGATCGGATGGGCTTAGTAAGCGGCGCACCGATTCGGCGACGGCGACATTATCCTTACCCAAAGCCAGCTCGAAGCGTTGCCACACCAACACAGTATTAAAATCGGCTGACTGCATCAACACCGACCACAATGGGTCGCATTCTTGCGGCAGGTTATCACCGGTCAGCCACAAGCGTTTGGCGCCATTGAGCGCCAGTTTTTTATTGCCGGTGTTATAAACGGCCAAACGATGCTGACACTCAATCGCCACATTTGAAGTCGCTTGATAATAGCGGATAAAATCATGCCAGCGCTGATTTTTGGCCAAATAATCCAGCCATTTTGAGCGCAACAATGCGGCATAACGGTTGTCTTTATAAGCCGTTAAAAACGCCTGAACCGACTCGGTTTGTTGCAAATTATCTTTTAGCCACTGGTATTGCAAATAGGGATACAGCGGGTAATCGGCCAAACCGGCGCTGATGCGCATGAACGCTGCCCTATCGCCTTTGGCAAGCGATTTTTCCGCCTGCACAAAATCATTTCTTTGCCGCTCCAGCGTATTGGCCAGCACGGTGCCGGAAAAAAAAATCAGGCACAACAACAGATTTCGACACAGGTGTTTCATAGTTCATAATCCTAAAGATGTTATAATCGCACGCTCTGCAAACATTCCTATCTAATCCCGTGCAATCGAAACAGGCTACCCCATTTTACAACTGGAACACCATTTACCGAATTGCTTTAGACCATAAAAAAGAGCTGATTGTCTCTCATTTTATCGCCATTTTAGCGACTATTGCCAGCGTTCCCGTACCGTTGTTAATGCCGTTATTGGTCGACGAAGTGTTATTGCACAAACCCGGCATCATCATTCAGACCGTCAATCGCCTGTTCCCCATAGCTTGGCAAACGCCGATACTTTATATCGGTCTGGTTTTGCTAATCAGTGTGGTGCTGCGCATTATTGCGATTATTTTCAATATCATTCAATCCCGGCAATTTTCCTGCATTGCCAAAGACATCGTCTTCCGCATCCGCACCCAGTTGATCGGGCATTTACAAAATATCTCCATGTCCGAATACGAAAGTTTGGGCACCGGTACCGTCGTCAGTCATCTAATCAAAGACCTCGACACCATCGACACTTTTATCGGCTCCACCGTCAGTAAATTGCTGGTCGCCACACTGACCGTCATCGGTACCGCCGTGGTTTTGTTATGGATGCACTGGCAACTGGGTTTGTTCATTCTGCTGCTAAACCCCGTGGTGATTTATTTCACCCGCGTGGTTGGCTCCCGCGTTAAGAACCTGAAATCGAAGGAAAATTCAGCCTACGAAGTGTTCCAGCAATCGTTAACCGAAACCCTGGAAGCCATCCATCAAATACGCGCCAGCAACCGCGAAAAACATTATTGCCAGCAACTAATTGAATCGGCGCGCTCAGTCAAAGACTTTTCCGCCGCCTTCGCCTGGAAAAGCGACGCCGCGTCGCGCTTGAGTTTTCTGGTGTTCCTGTTCGGCTTCGACGTTTTTCGCGCCTGCGCCATGCTGATGGTGTTTTATTCCGACCTCAGCATCGGGCAAATGCTCGCCGTGTTCGGCTATTTGTGGTTCATGATGGCACCGGTGCAGGAAATCCTCAACATCCAATATGCCTTTTATGCCGCCAAGGCCGCGTTAATCCGCATCAACCGGCTGAATGCACTAAAACAGGAACCGCACTATCCGCATCTGGAAAACCCGTTTTTAAACAAAAAAACCGTGTCCCTGCGCGTGGAAAACCTGCATTTCAGTTACGGCGAAGAAACCATCCTCGACGGCATCCAGCTAAAAATAAAAGCCGGTGAAAAAGTTGCCTTAGTGGGCGCCAGCGGTGGCGGTAAATCGACCTTAATTCAAACCCTGATTGGCCTGTACCCGCCCAATCAAGGGCAGATTTATTTCGACGACGTGCCTATCGACCGCATCGGCCTAGAAGTGGTTAGGGAAAATGTCGTCACCGTACTGCAACATCCCGTACTGTTTAACGACAGCATCCGCGCCAACCTGACCTTAGGCAAACCAGCTACTGATGACGTGTTATGGAATGCCCTGACTATCGCGCAATTAAAAGACACCGTGGAAAACCTGAATAACGGCCTCGACACCCTCGTTGGCCGTCTGGGCATGAGGCTTTCCGGCGGCCAGCGGCAACGCATGGCCATTGCCCGGATGATCGTCGCCGACCCCAAAATCGTCATCCTCGACGAAGCCACCTCGGCACTGGACAGCGAGACCGAACACAAACTGCATCAGGCCATGGCGGCGTTTCTCAATGGCCGCACCACCATCATCATTGCCCATCGCCTCAGCGCGGTTAAACAGGCCGACCATGTTTATGTGTTTGAACAAGGCCAAATCTGCGAACATGGCCAACACCAAACCCTGCTCAACCAAAACGGCCTGTATGCCAAACTTTATGGTGAATATCAGTGAGCCTTTTATATCATTTACCCTAAAAAAACATGCCTGAAAACTACGACCTGCATTGCCATTCCACCGCCTCCGACGGCGCCTTATTGCCCACAGCATTGGTGCGGCGCGCCCATGAACAAGGCGTGACCGCGCTGGCTTTAACCGATCACGACACCGTTGCCGGCCTTAATGAAGCGCAAATGGCGGCAACAGCGACGGGCATCCATTTAATCCCCGGCATTGAACTGTCAACCAGCTGGCAAAACAAATGCTTGCATATTGTCGGTCTGGGCATTGACCCCGACTACCCGCCGCTACGCGAAGCCACCCATAACCTGCAAATCATGCGCAGGGAACGCGCCGAAAAAATCGCCGACAAACTGGCAAAAAAACGCATTCCCGGCGCACTGGAAGCGGTTCAAAAAGCCGCTGGCGAAGGCATGATTACGCGCAGCCATTTTGCCGATTTTTTGCTGTCGCAATTTCATGTTTCCACCCAACAAGAAGCCTTCGACCGCTATTTGGGTGCAGGCAAAGCCGCCTTTGTGCCGACAACCTGGTCTGATATGGCACTGGCGGTCGACTGGATCAGCCAATCCGGCGGCGTTGCCGTATTGGCGCACCCGTTACGCTACAACCTGACCGCCAGCTGGATGAAGCGGCTGTTAGCCGCCTTCAAGGAAGCTGGCGGACTGGGCATGGAAGTCGTCACTGGCCGCTATAACAGCGATGAAATAAAAACGCTGGCCGCTTACGCCAACCGCTTTGAACTGGCCGGTTCGGTCGGTTCCGACTTTCACAGCCCAAGCAACCAATGGATAGAATTAGGCCGACTTGCGCCATTGCCGGAGAACATCAAGCCAGTCTGGGAACTGTTTAATAGATGAGAATGAGCCAATGAATTTTTGGGAAATCAAGACACTCGCCGAAATGACCACCGAAGAATGGGAGTCATTATGCGATAACTGCGGCAAATGCTGCCTGCATAAACTGGAAGACGAAGACACTGGCGATATTTATTTCACCAGTGTCGTTTGTAATTTGATTGATTTAGATACCTGCCGCTGCACCCGTTATAGCGAACGCACCACCTTAGTCCCCGAATGCCTGGATTTAAAACAACACGACTTTGCCGAATACACCTGGCTTCCGGCAACCTGCGCTTATCGTTTGTTAACCGATGGCGAGCCGCTACCAGACTGGCATCCGTTGCTATCAAAAAATCCCGACAGCGTTCAAGATACAGGCGTTTCCATCCGCAGTTATGCCATGAAAGCGTCTGAAATCGACGACCTGGAAGATCACATTATCGAATGGCTGGAATAGCGACCATGCAAAAAAAACGACCCACATTACTAATCGCTGCATTTTTATTGATTTTCACCTGCGTTAAAACGGCACAAGCAGGTTCATTAGAGGATTTCCACACCTGGGGAACACTAACAGCAACCGGCAGCCTTAGCCCAGTCCATGCCGATTTAGCCAAGTTCCGTTACTGGCTGGAAGGCCAAGGCCGATTCGGCGACGACAGTTCGCGGTTTTCCCAAGGCATTGTGCGCGGCGGCTTAGGCTATGCCGTCACCCAAACAACCAGCCTTTGGCTAGGCTACGGCTGGATTCCAAGCGAACAACCCGTTGCCGCCGTGCCTTTTGAGGAAAACCGGATTTGGCAACAACTGCTGTGGAACAAACAGTATGAATTTGGCACATTTTCCAGCCGCAGCCGGTTTGAACAACGCTTCATGGGCATTGGCAGCGATGTCGGCTGGCGCTTCCGTCAGCTGGTCAAAGCCTCCATTCCGCTGGGAATAATCGACCACACCAGCTTCGTAATGTCGGATGAATATTTTGTCGACCTAAACAAAACCGACTGGAAAGCCGACAATGGCTTCGACCAAAACCGTTTATTTGTTGGCATCGGTTACGCGTTTGATGCCCATGCAAAAACTGAAATAGGCTACATGAACCAATACATCAACAAACTGAAAGGCCCACACGCCCTCAACCATATCCTGTCGGTCAATTTTTTCTTGAATTATTGAGTTTGATTTTCCCGATGTTTGAGCTTCCCGAATTCGCCTTGCTTTTGTTGCGGGTAATATCACCGATTTAGACTGGGAACCCCTGACAGGCTTTTGCAAAAATAGCAGCGCTATCCTCTTTTGTGTGCGCCAGCGTACTGAATTGTATATCTTCCCCGTCTATTGTATTGGCAGTACCTAAACACTGCGTTTTGTTTCTGAACATCTCAAAAGCAATCGCACTCTTTTTCTATTTACAATGGATTTACCATGAAACATTTAATAATAATAGCCGCCTTATTTTCCTCATTAGCCCTGACTGCCTGCGAGGAAAAAACCAACGTGGTCACCGTTCCTGTTCCAGGCCCTGCAGGGCCTACAGGCGCTACCGGCAAAACCGGTGATGAAGGCGCACAAGGTGCCGAAGGCAATAAAGGCGAGGCCGGATCATCGAGTGAAACAACTGTCATTGTTGCCCCAGCCAATTAATAACTTTTCAGTGTTGGCTGAAGTGGGTAGCTATCTGCCACCCACTTTAACCAGTCTTATGCGTCCCATCCCGCTGCGGCAATGGGGCAATGCGCCGCACCCAGATCAAGCGCGCCACGATAAACCCCACCAAGCCGATTAACGCATACTGCCAACCCAAATTGACCAGCGGAAAAAAACCGGCAACAGCCAGCGCATTACGGATTGCCAAGCTGGCCAACAACCAAACGGCTTGATGCTTGACCAAGGTCAGGCGACGCACGGTCAGCCACAAGCCACCGAAATAAAGCCCGCCCACTAGCGCGCCCCACACCACCGCGCCGAGAGCGTAAACAGTGTCAATCATCGCGGCTTTCCTCGCCAATCCAGCGCCAAGCATTAACGCAGCCCAGCACCACGCCGAGCAGCAGCATCGTCAGCGTCCATGACACTTGCCCCGGCCATTGCCGGTCTAGCCATAAGCCCAAGGCGATACCGGCCAGCGTCGGTATCATGATCGACCAACCGATCAAACCAAACAATCCTAGGCCAAACCAGACGTTACGCGATTTTTCCCGACGCGCCTTGAGTTTCCGCTTGGCTTGCCGGTCAACGGTCTGGATAAAATCGGTTTTATGTTTGGGTTCCAACATCGGCATTTACTCCTGCATTTGCGTAAAACGGCGCAGCACACCGGCTTCAAGCCTGGCCAGAGCCGAACGCGCACTGCGTTCGCTCTCATCGAGTTGCACAAAGCGTTTTTCCACAGTGTCCCTAAGCGTCTCCAAATCGTCGCCCCTGACTGCATCATAAGTAGAAATAAGCACCCTGCCCCCACATTTGACTAGCGTTCCCTCATCAATGGCGATAAACATTTCTTGCCCGGTTTCGGCAATATAGCTCAAGACGCCGGGAACCAATGCAGCAACGAAATCAACATGGCGCGGCTCCAGACAAAACCAGCCGTTTGCCGCTTTGGCGATTATTTTCTGCACCGGCTCGTCAAGCAAAACCTGGCTGGGCAGCAACAGTTTTAATCGCATCACTTGCACAACAGATAACCTAACCCACTCTAAGCCCGCAAAAAAAACCACCCGCACCGCTGAGTCCTTTACTGCTAATACGCGTCAAACGGTCGACCAAAAAATCACTAGACCTTTTTGCAACATCGGTAGCCGCAGTAGCGGCATACTGCAACTTTTCATCGGTTATATCGATAACCTCATAGGACTCCGCTACAAATAACAATACGACCAATCCTCCCCCCAAAAATAACGCCATGCGCAACATCTTTTTGGCAAAATAACCGACCGCCAGTCCAATAACAAACGGCGCCCCGACATTACCCAACAAAAAGGCCGATGAAAAAATATCGGTAGACGGTACGGTATCAATTAACTGAGTGTTCATGGGGTGCTAAATTTCCGGTGGGATGATGTTAATAAAACAGGCATTAGGTTTGGCGGACTATCCGGTGTTTAGTCGGCGGTATTTTGTTGCGGTTATTGATAGACAAGCAACATAATGTCGGCACAACCGTATAATAGTTTTTGCATTTTATCATTAAACCCAATTACACCAACAGACAACGGGACTGCAGCTGGGTATTAAAATCCATAACGACAAAAATTTCTATCAGCGTACAATGCAGACAATTTTAACCGCAAAAATCTAACCAAATCGCTAGCTTGGACAATAGTATTATGTATTCAGTTGAAGTTTTTCCATGGAATAAAAATTTCGAAACCGGTGTGCCGCTAATCGACATACAACATCAGCGTTTAGTTGAATTGTTAAATGTGCTCGCCGGGCATTTGGCCTACCAGTCCGACGTACCCACGTTGAATAAAGTTTTCAATGACTTGGCTGAATATGCCATTTACCATTTTCAGGAAGAAGAAGCCATCTGGCATAGTTATTTCCCTGAAGATTTATGGGAAACCAAGCACAAAGATGACCACCGGCGATTTTTAGCGACCGTGACCAAAATAATGGGCGGGAAAACCACCCGGCCTTTAGACCAGGTCATTGAAGAAATCCTTGCCTTCCTGACCCAATGGCTGGCCTTCCATATCCTAGATACCGACATGCGCATGGCCAAGGTGGTGCTTGCGGTACAATCAGGCACGCCGTTAAACCAGGCCAAAGAACAAGCCGATAAGGAAATGAGCGGCGCGATGCGGGTTTTAATCGAAACCATGCTGTCGATGTTCGATGCGCTTTCTTCGCGCACCATGCAGCTGGCAAAAGAAGTCATTGAACGCCAAAAAGCCGAGCAATCCAGCCACGATGCGCTAGACCGCCTGCAAAAAATCGCCAGCCAAGTCCCGGGGCTGGTGTTCCAGTTCCAGCTGTTTCCCGATGGCCACTGCTGCATCCCCTACGCCAATGAGGCCATCCGCAGCCTCTACCGGGTTAGCCCGGAAGAAGTCAGTGAAGATGCCAGCAAAATACTCGACGCCGTGCATCCCGATGACCTGGAAAACTTTAAAACCTCATTCAAAATATCCGCCCGGGAGTTGACGCCATGGCGCGAAGAATACCGTTTACAGTTCGACAACGCCCCGGTCTGCTGGCTGTTCGGCAATGCGCTGCCGCAACTGCAAGCCGACAATTCCGTGCTTTGGCACGGTTTCATTACCGACATCACCAAACAAAAACAGGATGAAGTCAATCTGCGTATCGCCGCGACCGCCTTTGAATTGCAAGATGCCATGCTGGTCACCGATGCCAAGAATATTATCCTTAAAGTCAACCAGGCATTTACCCGGATTACCGGTTACAGTGCCGATGAAGTGGTGGGCAAAAACCCGAACATACTCAGTTCCGGACGCCATGACAAAGCTTTTTATGACGCCATGTGGGACAGCATCAACCTCACCGACGCCTGGCAGGGTGAGATATGGAACCGGCGCAAAAACGGCGAAGTGTACCCCGAATGGCTGATTGTCACGGCGGTGAAAGAAGCCGATAAAAAGGTCAATCATTATGTCGCCTCCTTTTCCGACATTACCTCGCGCAAGGCCGCCGAGGAGGAAATCAAGCAACTGGCCTTTTATGACCCACTCACCAAACTGCCTAACCGTCGATTGCTGCAGGAACGGCTAAAACACAGCATCGAAGTGGAACGCCGCGTTGGCAAGCAACTGGCATTACTGATGCTGGATTTGGATCGCTTTAAAGCCGTCAACGACAGTTTGGGTCATGCCGCAGGCGACGAATTGCTGCAACAGGTTTCCAGCCGCATCTTGGCGAGGCTGCGTGATACGGACATCGTGGCGCGCCTGGGTGGCGATGAATTTGTGGTCTTGCTGGAAGATATTGCCCATCCTGAAGATGCCGCGCGGGTGGCATCTGAAATTATTTTAGTATTAAGCAAACCGTTTCAGCTCAGCCAAAGCAACGATGTGCAAATTGGTGCCAGTATTGGTATCGGCCTATATCCGCAACACGGAACAAATTATGAAATCCTGATGGATCATGCCGATGCCGCCTTGTATCAGGCCAAAGACCAAGGGCGCGGCTGTTACGCCTATTTTTCTGAAGACCAGACGCTTGCGGCGCGTGAACGCATTGCCTTGGAAACCCGGCTGCGCCGCGCTATTGAACAAAACGAACTGCGCGTTTATTACCAGCCTCAAGTCGATATTGCTAGCGGGCGCATCGTCGGCGCCGAAGCCTTGGTGCGTTGGCAAGACCCGGCAGAAGGTCTAATTCCACCTGTGCGTTTTATCCCAATTGCCGAAGAAACCGGGCTAATTCTGGAAATTGGCGCTTGGGTGCTAAAAGAAACCTGCCGACAAGGCCGCGCCTGGTTGGATGCCGGATTCCCCCCGCTCAACCTCGCCGTCAAT
Organism: Methylobacter sp.; assembly: GCA_047920955.1. Taxonomy (GTDB): domain Bacteria; phylum Pseudomonadota; class Gammaproteobacteria; order Methylococcales; family Methylomonadaceae; genus Methylobacter_A. The sequence continues at coordinate 12,889 of JBLRXA010000022.1, forward strand.
GTTTCCCCGCATCAATTCCGGCGCGGCGACATTAATGGTTTAGTTGCTGCTTCTTTAAGCGAAACAGGGTTTCCGGCCGAACATTTGGAACTGGAAATGACCGAAAGCGGACTGATAGAGAACCATGACAACGTGATGGACGTGCTAAATGGCTTACGCGCACAGGGCATCCACCTTGCCATTGACGACTTTGGCACGGGGTTTTCATCGCTAGCCTATCTGAAACATTTCCCGGTAGATGTGCTAAAAATCGATAAAAGTTTTATCGATGATATTCCCCATCTGCAAGACGACATGGAAATTGCCGCGACCATTATTGCCATGGGTCATATTCTGGGCTTTAAAGTGCTGGCGGAAGGTGTGGAAACGCCCGAACAACTGGCGTTCTTGCGGGAAAAAAATTGCGATTTGTATCAAGGCTATATCAAAAGCCCGCCCTTACCGGCGGAAGACTTTATTAAGCTGTTGCAGTAGAAAAAAGGGGCAAGCCTGGTAGTTTCCTGAACATAACGGCCCACAAAAGCCACAAAAATTTCGTTTTTTCGTGGCTTTTGTGTACTCTGCCGACAGCTGCGGCGTTACTTAAAAGTCGGCGCAGCCGCTTGTTTTTCTTCAGTAATTGGTTGGGCTTCCTCAGGGATGGTCGTGCCTAAGTAGCGGTTTAGCGCGCCCATGCCGGCCAAGATTCTGTACCTCGCCGCAAGCTCATTATATTTGGCATCGGTATAGGCCAGGTTGGCCAAATACGTTTCATTGGTGGTATCGAGCAAATCCAGCAATGTCCTTTGGCCGATATTAAATTGCCTTTTATACGCATCCAAGGTCTTGATACTGGCATCACGATGCGATTTAAAAAAGTCCATCTGGTTACCTAGCGTTTGATAAGCGACCCAAGATAAGCGGATACTTTCAATAGTCTGCCTATAAGTATTGTCGCGGATATTTTTGGCCTGGGCTATTTCATGGGCGGTTTGTCTGCGCCGGGCCGTATCTTTACCGCCGTTAAACAAGTTATAACGGACACGCATCATCGCCGTTAAACTTTCGTTTCTGCCACGGATACCGCCGGTGTCGTCGTTGTTGTCATAACCCACCTCAAAATCAACACGCGGATAAAACGCGGCACTGGCCGTATCATGCTGCGCTAAGGCTTCATTAATGTCGGCATCGGCCGCCTTGAGTATCGGGTGGTTAGCCAAAGCCAGCTCGACTGCCTGATCCATGTTTTCAGGGATTTCACCGGTCTCCTGGGTGGGTTCGGGCACTTCGTCCAGTGCTTTCGGCAACATACCGATCACGCGATAAAAGTTAGTCTCCGCATCACGCAAATTACCTTCTTCGGCGCGATAATTAGACTCTGCATTGGCTAAACGGCCTGTTGCCTGGTCAAGATCGGATTGACGGCCTACGCCGCGTTCGGTGCGTAATTGAATTTGATCGAAAAAGCTTTTATGCGTTTCCAGATTATCTTGCGCCAAATCCAGCAGTGCTTGACGGCGCAACACGCCGATGTAAGCTTGGGCCGCCTGGAGGCCGACCATTTCCGATTTTCCAAAAACGGTATAGGCCTGGGCATCTGTTTTAGCCGTGAACCGGTCCACTTCGTGCGGCGTTTCAAAGCCGTCAAAAACCATTTGCCGCAATTGCACTGACGATTCGGTTCGCCCGTATTGCGTTGTTCCACCTGAACCGCCAGTACCACCAAAGCCACGGGTAAACGGGGTGTTCGCTTGTTCCAGGCCGTAACCTGCGGAAACATCCAGTGTCGGTAAATAACGCGAAGCGGCCTGGTCAATTTCCTGCTCGTAAGCCAGTCGGGTGGAACGGGCTTCCTGGACTTCGGGATTTTCATCCAGCGTCAATTGGATGGCTTCTTTTAGGGTTTGGCTATGCCCGGTAGAAACCTGGAAGCTTGTTAAGATGAGGCAGCCAAGTAAGGTTTTTTTAATGTTCATAAGATGATCTTTTTCTCATGGGAGTTAAAATTTTGTGATGCAGTTAACATTTTTGGTAAGTATAGTTGAAAAATTTAAATTAATAGCGAGTTGACTGCATTAATAACCACCAATGCTAAAGGTCGACGCCCCCTTTTTTTCAAAAAAAAGGGGGCGTACGCGTTATTTTATCGGATTCAGTTCGACCCGACGGTTATTGGCACGGCCCGCATCGGTGTCATTGGTATCGGTCGGGCGTGTGAGGCCATAACCGACAGCACTCAGTTGATGGTCGTCGCTATCGAGCTTGTCGTGTAAATAATCCTTAATCGCGTTCGCCCTGCGCTCGGACAGTTTTTGATTATAGGCTTCCGAGCCGGCATTATCGGTATGCCCCTGCACCTCAATGCCAATACCGGGATTGCGTTGAATAATCGTCACCACTTCGTCGAGTATCGGATGATATTCCGGCTTAATGTCGCTCTTGTCGAAATCAAAGTTCACGCCTTTAATGACCCAGCAGCCGAACTCATTGACGCTAGCGCCTTTTGGCGTCCCCGGACATTTATCGCGGCTGTTAAGTACGCCATCCTGGTCGTCATCGCCATCTACCGGCTCTTCGGGCACGGCTTCCGGCTCAACTTCGGGCTGGGCTTGTGCGAGAAAAACATTTTTAACAAAACCGTCGAAATCATTTTGGGAATAAATGGTTTTTGCCGGGGCGGCAAAACCGCAGCCTGCAATGTCGGATAATTGTTGCAGCATGGCCTGGCCTGATTGGTCTTCAGCATTGCCAACCCACACCGAATACACACATAACCGGTCGCCATATTGCGCTTTTAAGGCTTGCATAGCAGGCACTGGCGAGGTAATGGGGTCGCGGCCATCACTGACCAGTAACAAGGCGATTTTACCGTTTGCCTTTTGTAAATCCGTTTGCGCGTTCTCGATAGCGCCACTCATCGCCGAACCGCCGCTGACGCATTCTTGCTGCCCCAGGCCGTCTGTCCATTGTGCGGGTGAATAAGGGCCAAATTCATAGTTCAGCGTACTTAGCCCCAAACCGATACAAGGGCCGAAACCGAAGCTCCGGATACCGGCATTTAAACTTAACCCGGCAATGCTGTTATTGATCCTATGCAGCACTTCTTTTGCCACCGCAAATTTAGTCGCGGCAGAATCCCCCGGAAAGTCATTGCTGGCATGGGCATTGCCGTGATACGCCTCTTTCATTGACGACGACGCATCCAACACAACATACAAATCGTCAACTTTTTGTTGATATTCCCCTGATTGTATAAGTTGATTAAGATTGGCTGTTTTTATCGGGTGAAAGGTTCTGATAGGCTGTGTTGTGCAACCTATCAACAATGCACCCGTAAGCGATACGGTGAAAGTCAGCGTTTTGTTCATAAATTTTCCAAATGATGGTGATTTTTAATGTAATGGGTGGAACGGTTGTTATTCGTGCAACCTTGAATACTAAAGTCTCGCAGCCAGTAATTTCCCTATCGGAATAAGCCGAAAAAACCCCGGCCATTCCTCGAAATACAGGGCGCCATAAAAATAACAACGCTATTTCTATAACAGTAGCCGGGCATAAAAACCTTGCTAGACAGGAGTATAGTTGAAAAAATTTAAACGGCTACCGGACAAAGCGGGTGAAGTTAAATTTACGGCTTCCCATTTAAAGCGGGACAAGCCTACCGAAGTGGATCTTCCAGGTTTAAAAAACATGGAAGGTCTGTCCTGTGTTAAGTTTGATAGCCAAATTTACGGGTTGGGGAACGGATACGCATAGCTTAGGCAATTACCTGAAGCGAACTTGTCGGTGCGGCGGAAAAATACCGGCGTTCAGCTTTTTTTTTCAATCAGGCCACAGGCGAGAAAACATAATGGTTCAGTCGGTAACGGCCTGCAAAAACCAGTTGCTCGCTATTCTCGCGTGCAAGTGCCCCAGTTTGTTTTGCAGGTCGTCGAGAATGCCGCGCAATTGCGTTTCGGTGGTCTGGCGAATGTCGATACCTTGCACATAGGCTTTCAGTTTGGCCAAGTCGTCCGGTAAGGCATCGTTATTGGGCAGTGCGTCGATACAACCTGCAATTTCAGCAAGACAGCAGCCGACCGAACGCGGCAGGCTGGTGTTCAGCAATAAAAAGTTCAAAACATCATCGCCATTGACGCTGCTTCTGACCTGTTGGCGGTAGATTAGCTGGGCATTGAGCGTTTTTAAGATGTTCAGCCATAAAATGCTTTCATATTGGCGCATTTCATCGCTACGCGATTCGGCTAGCAGTAAGGATGCCAAATCCAAAATCCGGCTGGTCATGTCGGCGCGTTCGATGTTTTTGCCCAGACGTATAAACTGGTAGGGGTGATTGTGGCTCATATAGCCCGACAATAAGCCGGTAAAGCGTTGGCAGCCTTTGAGTATTTCGTTTAAAAACACCACCCGGTTGCTGCGGCTGTAGACCGAATCGATATTGTTTTTGACAAACAGGTAAATTTCGTTGACCTGTTCCCAGGCTTCATCAGGCAGTAAATCGCGGGAGGTGCGGATATTTTCCCGCGCCGCGATCAACGATGACAACAACGAGCCGGGATAGCTGTCGTCGACTAACAAAAACCGGGTGACGTTATGCTCATTGGCGCCTTTATATTTGTCATAAAATTGCTGTTCTGCACCGTTGATGCGGGCTAACTGCAGCCAGCTCATTTCTACGCTATTGGGCAAATCCATCAGTAAATTCATGTGTACACTGACCAGTCTGGCGATATTTTCAGTGCGCTCAAGATAACGTGCCAGCCAATACAGGCGTTCTGCTGATCGGGATAACATTAGCTGTGCTCCATATTGATGATCCAGGTGTCTTTACTGCCGCCGCCTTGCGAGGAATTAACTACCAGCGAGCCTTTTTTTAGCGCGACTCGAGTTAAGCCGCCAGCGGTGACAAAGGTATTTGCGCCTTGCAAAATAAAAGGTCGCAGGTCGATATGCCGGGGTTCGAGTTGGCCTTTGCACAAAGTCGGTGCGGTGGAAATCGCCAGCGTCGGTTGGGCGATGTAATTACGCGGATTTTCCTGGATGATTTGCCGAAATGCGGCGATTTCCCGGCTGCTGGCATGAGGGCCGACCAGCATTCCGTAACCGCCCGATTCATTGGCAGGCTTGACCACCAGTTCGGGCAGATGCGCTAACACGTATTCAAGATGTTCGGGGTTATCGCACAAATAAGTTTGCACATTGGGTAAGATCGGTTCCTCGTTCAGATAATAACGGATCATTTCCGGCACATAGGCATAAACCACTTTGTCGTCGGCCACACCCGCACCCGGCGCATTCGACAGCGACACATGACCGGCTTTCCAGGCGCGCATTAAGCCCGGCACGCCCAAGGTGGAATCTTTGCGGAACACTTCGGGATCAAGAAAATCATCGTCGATGCGCCGGTAAATCACATCGACTTTTTCCAGTCCTTCAATGGTGCGCATGTACACGCAATCGTCGTCATCGACCACCAAATCGCCACCCTCGACCAGTTGTGCGCCCATTTGCTGCGCCAAATAGGCGTGTTCAAAGTAGGCCGAGTTATAAATGCCCGGCGTCAACACCACGATTTGCGGTTTGCTGATGTGTTCGGGTGCCAGCGAGGTCAGCATATCCTGCAAGCGGCTCGGATAGTCGTCGATAGGCAAAATGTCGATGTCTTGCAACAATTCGGGGAATACGCGTTTGGTAATCACCCGGTTTTCCAGCATGTAGGAAACTCCCGAAGGCACGCGTAAATTGTCTTCCAACACATACATAATGCCATCTTTGTCGCGTACCAAATCGGTGCCGCAAATGTTCGCCCACACGTTGTGGCGCGGTTTCATGCCAACGCATTCCTGGCGGAAATTTTTTGAGCTGAGAATGATTTCCGCCGGCATAAGGCCGTCTTTGATAAAGGCCTGTTCGCTGTAAACATCGGCGATAAAGCAGTTCAGCGCAGTCAGCCGCTGCTTTAAGCCTTTTTCGATGATACGCCATTCGCTAGAGCCGATAATGCGCGGGATGATGTCGAACGGCCAGGCGCGGTCAATGTTGCCCTCATCGCTGTAGACGGTGAAACTGATGCCCATTTCCAAAATAGCTAGTTCGGCCGCCATCTTGCGCTTATCAATATCGTCGGTATTGAGCGAGTGCAAGTATTGGCATAAGCGGTGGCTGATTTGCCGGGGTTGGAATTCCGAACTCATCAGTTCATCGTAGGCGCTGTCGGTGTTGTAGTTTTTCCAGATTGATTTCATGGCAGATGCTATGGCGAGTGAGTTTAGTAAACAATTAGCATCATTAGTGCCATGTTTGACTAGCTGCTGATAGCTGTGCCTTACCATCGCTTAAAGCCGCGCCTTTTACGTGCGTTACGCCCTGTTTTAGCGACTCGATGCACCAATTTAGCGCAATTATGACCATTAAAAGCAACCTAATGTAGGGTACGCTGCGCGTACCTTATTGATGCCAAGTTACAAAATAACGGTACGCGCAGCGTACCCTACACTGTGCGCCGAGAGTACGAAGAACCCCGATAAAATTACTCTGAGGGCAGACAACAAATAACCATTTGGCCGTTTGGTATGGCGCTTGCTTGTCATCAAGAAAGTTTATAGCGCTTAATACTTCGGCAATAGGAAAAAATCATGACCATTCGAGTAGCTGTCCATCACAAAACTGTTTACAGCTTTGATAGACCGGTATCCCTGTCGCCGCATGTGTTCAGGTTGCGCCCGGCGGTGCATAGCCGGACGCCGATTAAAGGCTACAGCCTACGCATTACGCCTGAAAACCATTTTATTAACTGGCAGCAAGACCCATTCGGCAATCTGCAGGCGCGGGTGGTGTTTCCGGAAAAATGCACCCAGCTCAGCGTTGAAGTGGAAGTCATCGCCGACATGACGGTGATTAATCCGTTCGATTTTTTTGTCGAAGACTATGCCGAACGATATCCGTTTAGCTACGACGCGCTGCTACTCAAAGAATTGCAGCCTTATCTGGAAATCGCCGAACAAGGGTCGCTGCTTAAACAATGGCTGGCTGATTTTGATATTAGCAAACGCACTATCAATGATTTTTTGGTTGATGTGAACCGCAGCGTTTTTCAGGCGATTAGCTACAACATCCGCATGGAAGTCGGCATTCAAAGCTGTGAACAAACCCTGACCTCGCTCAGCGGTTCCTGCCGCGATTCGGCCTGGTTGCTGGTACAAATACTGCGTCATTTGGGGCTGGCGGCGCGTTTTGTGTCGGGTTATCTGATACAACTGAGCGCCGATGTCAAAGCACTGGATGGGCCGTCCGGGCCGGAGCAGGATTTCACCGATTTACATGCCTGGGCGGAAGTGTACATTCCGGGTGCGGGTTGGATAGGTCTGGATCCCACGTCTGGCTTGCTGGCGGGCGAAGGCCATATTCCGCTGGCGTGTACGCCCGATCCTGCCAGCGCTGCGCCGGTGACCGGCGGCACCGACAAGTGCGAAGTCGCGTTTGAATTTAGCAATACGGTGCTGCGTCTGCATGAAGACCCGCGCGTGACCAAGCCCTATAGCGATGATCAATGGTACCGCATTGATGCGCTGGGTTTGCAGGTTGACCGGCAATTACAGGCCGATGATGTGCGCCTGACCATGGGCGGCGAGCCGACCTTTGTTTCGGCTGACGATATGGAGGGCGCGGAATGGAATGTCGATGCTGATGGTGTACACAAGCGCGAGCTGGCCAATCAGCTGACCTTGCGTTTGCGCGATCAGTTTACCGCAGGCGCGATGCTGCATTACGGGCAAGGCAAATGGTATCCGGGCGAGGCCTTGCCGCGCTGGCAATACGGCATTTTCTGGCGCAAAGACGGCGTGGCGCTTTGGCGAAAACCCGAACTGCTGGCCGACATTAGCAAAGATTACGGTCATGGCGTCGAACAAGCGGAAGCCTTTATCAAGCAGTTTGCTTTGCGTTTAGGCTTGCAGCCGCGCTACATCAAGACCGCGTTCGAGGACAGTTTTTACTATCTGTGGCAGGAAGGCACATTGCCGAACAATATCGACCCGTTAAGCTGCAACCTGAAAGATTCGATTGAACGCAAGACGCTGATGCAGCTGCTCGATGAAGATTTAGCCACGCCTGCAGGCTTTACCTTGCCGGTTAAATGGGACTGGTCTTTGCAACAATGGCAAAGCGGCCCCTGGGATTTTCGCCGGGGCCAGCTATTTTTGCTGCCGGGCAATTCGCCGATGGGCTTGCGCCTGCCTTTGGCCAGTTTGCCTTGGGTGGCACCCGACAAACGCGACACTCAAGAAGAGCAAAGCCTGTTTCAGGCCTTGCCGGAACTGGGTGATTATTACGGCGAAGTGTCCCGCCGTTACAGCCGCATCGAGAAAAAGCTCAAGGAACATCCCGAACAGGACATTGGCGACGCCCAAGGCATCGAAGTGGAAGTGCCGCATACGGCGGTGTGTGTCGAAGCCCGCGATGGTCGCTTGCATATTTTTCTGCCGCCGTTGACCTCGCTGGAACATTATCTGGAACTGATTGCGGCGGTTGAAGCCACCGCAGAAAATCTGGCGCTGCCGGTGGTGCTCGAAGGCTATGAGCCGCCGCGCGATTATCGTATCGAACGCTTGATGGTGACGCCCGATCCCGGCGTGATTGAGGTCAATATTCATCCGTCGAAAACCTGGCCGGAACTGGTGCAAAAAACCACCCTGCTGTATGAGCAGGCGCGTCAGGTCAGGTTAGGTACGGAAAAATTCATGCTGGACGGTCGCCACACCGGCACCGGCGGCGGCAACCATATCACCATGGGCGCGGAAACGCCGACCGACAGTCCATTGTTGCGCCGTCCCGATTTGTTGCGCAGTCTGCTGACCTATTGGCAGCATCATCCGGGCTTGTCGTATTTGTTTTCCGGCATGTTTATTGGTCCTACCAGTCAGGCGCCGCGTGTTGATGAAGGCCGCGACGAAAAGCTGTATGAACTGGAAATCGCTTTCCAGCAAATGCCCGAAGGCGAAGTGCCCGCCCCATGGCTGGTCGACCGGCTGTTGCGGCATTTGTTGACTGACATTACCGGCAACACCCACCGTTCCGAGTTCTGCATCGACAAACTGTATTCGCCGGACAGTTCGACTGGGCGTTTAGGCATTCTGGAATTGCGCGCCTTTGAAATGCCGCCCCATGCGCAAATGTCGCTGGTGCAAATGGTGCTGTTGCGCTCGCTGATTGCCTGGTTTTGGCGCGAACCGTACAAACACGATTTGATTCGCTGGGGCACCGAACTGCATGACCGTTTCATGTTGCCGCATTATGTCCGCGAAGACATGAAGCAGGTCACCAAAGACTTGCAACGCGCCGGTTACGGGTTTGAACTGGACTGGCTGGAACCGTTTTTTGAGTTCCGTTTTCCGCGTTACGGCAGCACGCTGATCGACGGCATTGAGCTGGAAATGCGTTTCGCCATTGAACCTTGGCATGTGCTCGGCGAAGAAGTCAGCAGCACCGGCACTGCGCGCTATGTAGATTCATCGGTCGAACGGGTGCAGATTAAAGTCAGCGGTTTCACCGAAGGCCGCTATGTGTTGACCTGTAACGGCAGACGCTTGCCGCTGCGCAACACCGGCCGCAAAGGCGAATATGTCGCCGGTGTGCGTTACCGCGCCTGGCAACCGCCCTCCGCTCTGCATCCGACTATCAGCCCGCATGTACCGTTGGTGATCGACGTCATCGATACCTGGAACGGGCATTCGGTCGGCGGCTGCACTTATCATGTTGCCCACCCCGGCGGCCGCAGTTACGATGCCTTTCCGGTGAACAGCTATGAAGCCGAAGCGCGGCGCGTCACCCGCTTTTGGGATTTCGGCCATATGCCCGGTGTGGTTGAGCGTCAGCCTATCAGCCTGCCGTCTGATTTTATGGCAAGCGCACAATTTAGCGCCAATACCGCCATGCCCAGACCGATGTCGCCGCCTATTGAGGAGCCAAGCCCGGAATATCCGTTTACAATGGACTTGCGCCACCGAGGTGGATGAGTTGATTTTTGAGAAATAATATTCTCCTGATAATCTTGGGCTGTAGAAAAATAAAGTCCACGAAAGCCACGAAAATTTCGTGTTTTTTCGTGGCTTTCGTGGACAATTATTTAGGACTATTTTTTTCAGGAAATAGCCTAATACGGGTGTGCGTACCATTAAATACGGGAATAACATTAACTGATGGCGGAGCCGTCAGCTTGGGAGATTGATTCAAATGACCGATAAATTAAAGCCATTAGCCCCTGCGATATTAACGCTGGATGATAAAAATTACTCATTGCCGACGATGATCGGCGTTGAAGGCGAAAAAGCCATCGACATTTCTAGCTTACGCAGCCAAAGCCAGTATGTGACCTTGGATGATGGCTACGGCAATACCGCCAGTTGTCAAAGCGCCATTACTTATATTGATGGCGAAAAGGGCATACTGCGTTATCGCGGTTATCCGATTGAGGAATTGGCCGAACACTCGCGTTTTGTCGAAGTGGCTTATTTGCTGCTGAATGGCGAATTGCCTAACAGCTCACAACTATTGGAGTTTTCAAGCGATTTGAATGGGTCTTCGATTATCCATGAAGACATGCACCATTTTTTTAACGGCTTCCCGCGCGGCTCGCACCCTATGGGCATTTTGGCAACGATGGTGGCGTCGTTATCGACCTTCTACCCAATTCCCGACCAGCTTGATCCTGCAACAGAGCAACAAATTGTGATTAATTTAATATCGCAAGTGCGCACGATTGCAGCATTTTCTTATAAGAAATCGATCGGCGAACCGTTGATTTATCCGTCCTATAAACTTAAATATGTGCGCAATTTTTTAAACATGATGTTCTCGTCGCCGGTGCGCGATTATCAATTGGATGAGGACATCGTCCGCGCTATCGATATGTTTTTGATCCTTCATGCCGACCATGAGCAAAATTGCAGCACTTCGTCGGTGCGTACCGCCGGCTCCAGCATGGCCAATGTGTATGCAGTCGCTTCAGCCGGTATTTCGGCGTTGTGGGGGCCGCGTCATGGCGGCGCCAATCAGGAAGTGATACAGATGCTTGAGCAAATACATGCCGAAGGCGGCGACGGCACCGAGTTTATCAATCAGGCCAAAGACAAAAATTCTTCGCGCCGATTGATGGGCTTTGGCCATCGCGTTTACAAGAATTTCGACCCGCGCGCGATGGTATTAAAAAAACAATGCGATAAATTATTGAACAAGGCCGGGGTAAGCGACCCGTTGTTTGATATTGCCATGCGGCTGGAAGAAATCGCCTTAAAAGACGACTATTTCATTTCCCGCAAATTGTATCCGAATGTCGATTTTTATTCCGGGTTGATTCTCCGCGCTGCGGGCATCCCCACCAATATGTACACCGTGTTATTCGCCATTGGCCGGATGCCGGGTTGGATGGCGCATTGGCGCGAAATGCTACACGCCGAACAAGTGCTCATCACCCGCCCGCGCCAGATTTATGTCGGCGAGCCGTTACGGCACTATCAGGCTATTGAGCAACGGTCTTGATGATAAACTGAATACATATTGAAATATTTTCAATAGGAAAGATTATGTACACAATAGAATTAGAAGATGAAACGGCCTTGATTTTAAATCAGTTAGCCATACAGCAGGGAAAAACGGTCAATGAATGGATTAAAGGCTTAGCGGCTCAATTTGTACCAGTAAACACTGATGTATCTAAAACAAGTCGCCCCATTGGCTTGGCAAAAGATAAAGGAGTGCCATTACCGGATTCTTTTTTTGAGCCACTACCTGATGATTTATTAGCCGCATTCAATGGTGATGGTGGGAAAAATTAATGGCACAAAAAATTCTTTTAGATACATCACGGCTGTATTTTGCTAACGCCAGACCTCGCTATCACGCGTTATCCTGTTAATACACAGTGGTAAAATCATGCTACACCCCGAAACCATCACCATTATTGATTCCGGCCATGTCTCGCTCCCAAGGCCGTAGGGTACGCGGCTATCTTCAAATAAATTAACAAGGTCTCATGTGAACGCATCAGCCAACGATATTGGCGTACAGTTTTACGCCACCCAATTGGGCGTTTACGATGAAATGCTCGCCAAAGAACATAAGGTGCTGCCCCATTGGGAACATTTTATGGCCGCAATGGCGGCATTAGGCAGCGAACAACTCGAATCATGCCGCCGTGAAGCCCAGCGTTTGTTGCGCGAAAACGGCGTGACTTACAATGTTTATGGCGACAGCCAAAAACTGACCCGCCCCTGGCGGCTTGACCCGGTGCCGCTGTTAATCAGCAGTGAAGAATGGCGGCTGATCGAGGCCGGTCTGCAACAACGCGCCGAGCTGCTCGATCTGGTGTTAAAAGACATTTACGGCAAACAGCAATTGCTAAAAAAAGGCCTACTGCCCAGTGAACTGGTGCTGGCGCATGACGGCTTTTTACATCCTTGCGTGGGTGCGCTGCCCAATAAGCAACGTCATTTGATTGTCTATTCGGCCAACCTTGCCCGTGGCCATAACGGCCGTATGTGGGTGTTGGATGACCGCAGTCAAGCGCCTTCCGGTGCAGGTTATGCCTTAGAAAATCGCACCGTAATGACGCGGGTGTTACCGGATATATTTCGCGAAACCCAAGTGCATCGGCTATCGGTATTTTTTAAAGCCTTGCGTAAAGGGCTGGCCGACAGTGCGCCGCATAACAAAGAAGACCCGCGCATAGTGATCCTGACGCCGGGCTCGCTGAATGAAACCTATTTTGAACATGCCTATTTGTCGTCTTATCTGGGCTTTTCACTGGTTCAGGGCGACGACCTGACTGTGCGCGATGGCCGCGTCTGGCTTAAGTCGCTGGACGGTTTGCAGCCGGTCGACGTTATTTTGCGCCGTGTCGACGATTCTTTCTGCGACCCGCTGGAACTACGCAGCGCTTCCCGGCTCGGTGTCGCAGGCCTGCTCGAAGCCGTGCGCCGAAACAATGTCGCGATTGCCAATCCCTTGGGCAGTAGCGTGCTGGAAAACCCCGGCTTATTGGCATTTTTGCCCAGGCTGTCACGCTATTTTTTAAATCAGGACTTGCTACTGCCATCGGTGGCAACCTGGTGGTGCGGTCAGCGCCGCGAGCGCGATTTTGTGCTGCAAAACCTGGACCGGCTGGTGATTAAGCCGATCAATCGCAGTGGGGGCAATCATGTCCTGTTTGGCGGCGCGTTAAGCGCCAAGGAAAAAGAGCGGCTACGCGCCGCCATTATTGCCAAGCCGCATGGTTATGTCGGTCAGGAGCATGTCAGTTTTTCCACCGTACCGGCACTGGTCGAGCATCATATCGAGCCGCGTTTTGCAGTATTGCGCAATTTTGTCGTTGCCAGCAGCGACGGCTATCAGGTGATGCCCGGCGGCTTGACTAGGGTGGCGCGCCAGCAGGATGATTTTATTGTGTCGAATCAGGCGGGTGGCATCAGCAAAGACACTTGGGTGTTGGCCGACGAGCCGGATCGGCAGGTCAGCTTATGGCTACAGACCGGGCGCAATCTGGTGTTACCCCCGGTCACCGAGCCTTTGACCAGCCGTGCCGCTAATAACCTGTTTTGGGTGGGACGGCATTTAGAACGCATCAAGGCGGGTACGCGTTTGCTGCGTACCATCGTGCTCAAATTAACCACAACGCTGGAATCCGATGATCCGCTTAATAGCCAGAGCCTAAACGTATTACTGTGCGCGCTGACGCAAGTGACCGGCACCTATCCCGGATTTATTCAGAGCAATGCTGACGAGTTAAAGCAGCCCCAGCATGAACTGCTGGATTTAGCTAAAAATGCCCAGCGCGCCGGTACCTTGACCGCCAATATCCATGCCTTTACCCAAACCGCTTTCAGTATCCGCGATGCCTGGTCGCAGGATACGTGGCGTTGCGTCGACAACATTCAGCGGCGTTGGCAACAGCGGGTGGTCAATAACGAGTGCGATTTGGAGCAGCTGCAAAAACATCTGGACGATTTAATGACCGGCTTTGTCGCCTTTATCGGTTTAACCACCGAAAGCATGACCCGCGAAGCCGGTTGGTTGATGCTCGATAGTGGCCGCCGTTTGGAAGGCGCGCTGTCGCTGGTTGCCTTGCTGCGCGCCACGGTGGTGCAGCGCCATGAACCGGCTTTGCAAAATCAGCTGCTCGAAGCGGTGTTGGTGTCCACCGACAGCCTGAGCATTTATCGCCGCCGTTATCGTTCATTTATCCAGTTGCCGATGGTGCTGGAATTATTACTGCAGGATGAAACCCATCCGCGTTCGCTGGTTTACCAATTACAGCAGTTATCCGGACATATCGGCGCCCTGCCCAGAGAGCGCGGCAATGCCCGTTTAAGCGAAGAAGAACGCCTGATACTTCGGGGCTACACCGATTTGCGCCTGCTCAACGTGCCCGAACTCATCAAAACCGACGACGAAGCCAGCGTGTACGCCGAACTGGAAAGCGTTTTATCGACGTTGACGGAATTATTATGGCGGCTTTATGAAGTGCTGGCGCAAGCCTATTTCAGCCATTCGCAAATGCCGCAACTAATGACGCCGATGCAAGCGGAGGATGAATTGTGAAATACCGCATCACCCACAGCACTCTGTACCAATACAACCAAATGGTCGGCCTGTGCCAGAATGAAGCGCGTTTGCAGCCACGCGATTTTTGGCGCCAGCAATGCCAAAACAGCCGTTTTGACATCAGCCCGGAACCCGCTGATTTTCAGGAACGCCTGGATTTTTTCGGCAATCGCGTCGCCTATTTCGCCATACAACAGGCGCATCAACGGCTGATGGTGACCGCCATCAGCGAAGTGTCGGTATTTCCCCAGCAAAGCCGCGATAATCCGACTAATTTAATTACATGGGAACAGGTGCGCGACCGCCTGCAAGGCCGCCCTGAACAGATGCAAACACAAACGCAGTCGCAAACACAAAGCCAGCAGCAGCAACAGCAAGAAAGCTCTGATGACGGCTTACAAGACGCCAAATTGTATCTACTCGATTCGCCGATGGTACACACCAGCAACGAACTGGCCGATTACGCGCAACCTTCATTTCAGCCTGGCCGCCCCTTGGTGCAAGTCGTGACCGATTTGATGCAGCGCATCCATGCCGATTTCATTTATGACCCGAGCTTTACCACCATTGCCACGCCCTTATCCGAAGTGCTGCAGTTTCGCCGTGGCGTGTGCCAGGATTTTGCCCATTTGGCGATTGGCTGCCTGCGCTCGCTAGGTCTTGCTGCGCGTTATGTCAGCGGTTATGTGGAAACGCTGCCGGAACCGGGCAATCCGCGTTTAGTCGGTGCTGATGCCTCCCATGCCTGGTTTGAAGTCTATATACCCGGCAGCGGCTGGCTGGATTTTGACCCCACCAATAACGCCCTGCCCTTTGACCAACATATCACCCTGGCCTGGGGGCGCGATTATACCGACGTCACGCCGTTAAAAGGCATCGCCTTTGGCGGTGGCTCGCATACCTTGTCGGTGTCGGTGGATGTGTTGAGATTGGAATAATAACCCCAGTATTTTTAGCAGCATGGACGTTGACATAGCTTTGCAGGATAATGCGGCAAAGCATCATTAACTATCACACGAACATTTTTATGACTTATTGTATTGCAGCTTCGATAGACGAAGGACTTATTCTGGTTTCCGACTCAAGAACCAATGCCGGCATTG
>JBLRXA010000023.1:0-28244 GCA_047920955.1 Methylobacter sp.
GCTGGCAATACAAGGATGATGCGCCCACGCTGAACATCGGCGAAGAAATGGGTCGGTTTAATATGGGCTCTACGATTATCGTCTTGTTCGGCAAGGATAAAGCCGAATGGGATGCCGAATTTAAAGCCGGTAAAACGGTTAAATTGGGCGAGTTAATTGGCAGAATTATTGGTTAATGCACTGATTCCGCAATAGGCCAATGAATGAGAAAATTTAAAAAAAATAGTAACCAAACGGATTTGCTGGAACTGCTGGCGCATTTGGAACAATTAGAACAAGTCAACGCCGAATTGAATTGGGCATCGGCGCTAGGGCCGTTGGAATTAAAGCTGGGCGACACAAAAATCAGCGAAAATGAGCCGCCGATGTGGAAGCAATCATCAATCGATTCGTTAATAGAACTGGATAGCGAGCCAACTATTCACGCATGAAAACGCTTATGAAAGCCCTCAAATTAATCGGCAAGGCGATTTTTTGGTTATTTTTCGGCTTATTTGTTTGGGCTGTAGCCAATGTATCCTATCTATGGCTGATGCAACCTGAACGGCAAAAAATCTGCGACGAGGTGGTGCTGGCGATTGCCGCTTACCATAAAGAGCATGGGCGCCATCCGGCTTCGCTTGCAGACATTAAGATTGAAGGCGCTGACATTTGCCATTACTCACGATCCCAAGACGACTATCAGCTTTGGTTTCCAGGCGGATTACTGGGCGTTCGAGTCTATTGGTCGGCTAAAGGTCAATGGGTGGATGATTAATCTGCCCTGACCATTTACCCAGGATTGGCGTGGCAAGCACGAAAAAAACAGGAAATTTTCGTGGCTTTCGTGGACTCTATTTTTCTACATTCCACGATCATCAGGGGACATGCTTTCTCGGAAATCACCTAGAACTTGATAAATTGAATTCGTTTTTTCTAATGGCAGAAAGGTTCCTGAAAGCATCAGCCAATACAATAGGCCAATGGTAACTGTTCTTTCCCCTCATGAGGCTTTTGCGCTCAGGTGTCTTGCCCCTCTCGACGGGTAGGCCATCCGTGTTCCATCGCTGAACAGTTACCACTTTTTTACCCCAGCCTATGGTGCGCCGGTAATTCAAGACTTGAAATAGCGGTCGGTTTCTTCTTTCACCACATTGGACAGAATTAACAGGCCAATCAAATTCGGTATCGCCATCATGCCGTTCATCAAATCAGAAAAATTCCACACGAACTCCAGATTTGTCATCGCACCAATCAGCACCACGGCGATAAACAAAATACGGTAGACACGGATAACACGCGCCCCGAACAAATATTCAACCGCTTTTTCGCCATAGTAATTCCAGCCAATCAGCGTCGAATAAGCAAATAGCGCGGTTGCGAACGCCACAATGAGCTTGCCGGTGACGCCCAGCGTTTCAGCAAAGCTGGCGCTGGTCAATTGCCCGGCATCAACGCCTTGCGTCCACGCGTTTGCGGTCAAAATGACCAAGGCCGTTATCGTGCACACCACCAAGGTGTCGATAAAGGTTTGGGTCATGCTGACTAAGGCCTGTTTGACCGGGTCGTTAGTACGCGCTGCGGCAGCGGCAATCGGCGCCGAACCTAAACCCGATTCGTTGGAAAACACGCCGCGTGCAATACCAAAACGCATGGCGGCGGCGATGGTTGCACCGGCAAAACCGCCTGTTGCTGCTGCCGGTGAAAAAGCATGTTGAAAAATCAACGCGAAAGCATGAGGAATTTCAGCGGCATTAAGCACCAGTATCGTGAGTGCCGAACCGACATAGCCGACAATCATAAACGGCACCAGAATGGAGGTGAATTTACCAATCGTGCGGATGCCGCCCAAAATCACCAAGGCAGTCAATACCATCAAGATAAGGCCGGTCACCCAGGGTTCTATTTGGAATGTGGCCTCAAGAATTTTGGCGGTGGCGTTGGCCTGTGTCATGTTGCCGATACCAAAGGTCGCCAGTGCGGTGAACAGGGCAAATAACCAGCCCAATTTCGGCAATCCGGCACCTTTCGCCAGATAATACATAGGGCCGCCGCGCATACCGTGTTCGCCTTTTTCCCGGTACTTAACCGCCAACACTGCTTCCGCATATTTGGTGACCATACCCACCAAGCCGGTCATCCACATCCAAAATACCGCGCCTGGCCCTCCCAACGTAATCGCCGTGGCCACGCCGACAATATTGCCGATGCCGACGGTCGCTGCAAGTGCGGTCATCAGCGCCGCGAAATGGCTGATATCGCCTGCGTGACCGTGATCTTTATGAAAAATCATCCGCAGAGCCAGCGGCAACACCCGAAATTGCAGGCCTTTCAAAAGGACAGTCAGGTAAAGCCCGGTGCCGACCAATAAAGTCAACATCGGCGGCCCCCAAATCCAACCGGACAGGGTTGCAATCAGCGTTTCAAAAGAATTCATGTTTTATCGTCCCCGTTGTTTTAAATGGTCCAATTACCGCCGACACTTGGCACATCCCAAGTGTTTATACGTATTGTGCGTTTAGTTTACGGCCTGATAGATTAGCCAAGAATGCTATAAATTTAAACACGCCCAGAATGGTTATCCCTTGTCCATACAAACAATCAAAACCAAGGATATTTTATGACTATTACCAAAACTACAGCACTACCTTTATTACTGGCTTTTTCTTTAAGCTCAACCTGCATTATCGCTTATGCGGACAGCCCAAACGAAACTATCATGCACATTGAAAAAGCTAAAGTCGAAATAATCCACCGAGATTTCATGCCGCCCAGCGAGCATTTAAAAGCCGCCCGCAAGTCTTCCGAAAAAGTAACCGGGAATCCTGACATTGCCAAAAAGGCCAACGCCTGCATCATTCAGGCGCAAATCAAAGTAAACCAGTTTGATATAAAAGGCGCCACGGACGAGTTGAATAAGACGCTGGCGCTGTATAAATCACTTAAAACCGGAATAGGCGGTTAACCCCGAAGGTAACTGCCCGGCACTTCGCAGGTCGGTTACCTTCGGCGAAGTGCTTACACCGCCAGGGACTCCGGCGCGGCCAATTACAGGTTTTGTTACGCCCATCTATCTGCCCACTGCTTTTTCCGGGTTTATGCAGTAAACTAACAGGCCTTAATTGTTCGATACCCAAGGAGACATTAATGAGGACATTGCCTCGCATTACCACTACGCTCACGCTCTTATTACTGACCGCCTTCAGCTTTAACGCCGCATCCGAAGAAAAGTTCAAAGTCTGTGCCGACCCCTTAAATCCACCCTATTCAACAAAAAACCGGGACGGTTTCGAAAATAAAATCGCCGAACTATTTGCCAAAGAACTGGGGCAGGACATTGAATACACCTGGCTTCCCCAGCGGCTTGGCTTTATCCGCAACACCTTAAATGCGCCGTTAAATGATAGCGACGTGGAAAGTAATGTCTATAAATGCGACGTCATCATGGGCGTCCCTGCCGGTTACGACCTGACCCTGACAACGGCGCCTTACTACCAATCGACTTATGTGCTGTTAATCGCCAAAGGCCGAGGCTGGGACGACATTAGCAATCCTGCGCAATTAGCCGACTTGCCGTTGCAAAAACAGGACACATTAAAAATTGCCATGTTCGACCGCGGCCCTAGCACTATCTGGATGCAAAAAAACGGCCTGCTTGACATAGGTATCCCCTATCAATCAATGACGGGCGATGGCGAAAATAATGTGGCCATGCAGATAGAAAAAGACCTTAAAGCGAAAAAAATCGATATGGTCATTCTATGGGGGCCTCTAGCGGGTCATATCGTCGCACAAAGCCCCAAAGGCAGTTACACCATGATCCCAATGACATCAATGCCGGGCATGAAATTTGAATTCGCCATGGCAATGGGTGTCCGCAATGGCGACAAGCCCAGAAAAGAGCTGCTTAACAAATTGATAGCGTCTAAAAAGACCGAAATCGACGCCATCATGTCCCGTTACAACATCCCGCTGCTGCCGCTACCTGAACAGGCTATCCGCAAAGACAACGATTAGTGCTTTGCCACTTTATCGCCTTAGGCTATTTCCTGAAAAATAACATACCTAAATAATTGTCCACGAAGGGCACGCTTAACACGAAATTTTCGTGATTTTCGTGGACGCTGTTTTTTCTAAAACTCACGACCTCGAAAACCGCCTTATTGCTCACTCAGGTTCATGGCTTGAATAATGCCAATGGTGCGCATCGGCGGTCGGGGCATAATTCAACGTGGCCTTATACTGGCCGCCGTCAAGCGTCAAATTACGGAAATTGAGGCTAACATCGCTGCCAACGCTAACACAATAGTGCGGATTGGCCGGACACGCCGACGCAGCCAGCTGGCCGCTCCATAACCAGGTCAAATTCGTATCAACCAGCCATAAATGCGTACTGTAAACCTGATTGTCAAAAACCAGGCACGGCATAAAAATGTTCAAATTAGGGTCTAATTGGGTTTTGCAGGAAGCAGGAAATTTTGCGCTAATACCCGGGCTAAATTTTGCTTCAGGTACATGCTGCTTAATCCAGTTTTGATAGCGGGAAACACGGGTGTAAACACTGGGTAAATCAGGGTTACTGCAAATGCCGCTTTTGGTCGAACCGCCAAAGCTGATGACGCCGGTTTGTACCGTTTCCTGATTATCCGCCTCAATAAACACCGGACCGCCGCTGTCGCCGCTACAGGTATCGGAACGGTCATCACTGCTAAAACCGCTTAAACACAACATATTATCGGTAATGGTTTCGCCTTCCGCCAAATAGGCCTGTTTGCAATCCGCATTAGGCACCGTAAACAAATCAGCCCTGAGCAAGATTTCAGAAGGGTCAACCGCTTTGTTGCTGTCATTGATTTTGGTGGCGCCGCGCCCTATTGCAACCATTGGCGTATTAGTGGCAATTGATGGTGCAGACATTAATCTGGCAACAGGAATATGCGTAATCGGCTTGGCCAGTTTTAACAAAGCGATATCATTGTTAAACCCTTTCCTCGGGTTATAGTCCGGGTGCGGGATTAATTCAATCGCCTTAACTTCGACCACCTGGGGGCTAACACGGATGATATTGTCGGACAAAAATTGCACCGGCAAGCGTTGCTCAACCGACAAATCAACAGCGGTGTCACTCGCATTATTAAAGCAATGTGCCGCCGTCAACACCCATTGCGGGGCGATTAGAGTGCCCGCACAACCATCCAAATCGCCTATCCAGGGATAAGTTGCCGTACTTGCAGGAACGCCGTTAATAATGCGGGCAACCGGTTTCGCTTGGGCGACACCCACTAACAAAATACTTAGGCAGCAAAGAAATGATTTCATAAAAATGTGATAAATGGGCAGTGGCTAAACGGATAATACGATAATCGCCGAATTAAAAGCACCGAGGTTATTTGTGGAAAATAGCCCCTTGATGACCCTGGACTACAGAAAAATAAAGGCCACGAAAACCACGAAAATTTCGTGTTTTTTTGTGCTTTTCGTGGACAATTATTTTTTGCCTTAATTCTTTTTTTATGGGAAGCGTTACACCAATGACCGCTTATTGCGGCGCTGTTTGGGTAACCGGCTCTTCTAAGTAAAACTGAGTACCGTAAGTGGTTTTAGTGCCAAAATCATCCCAAACATAGCCCGGATGGATCAACGGATCAGTAGGAATTGGCAACGTCACTAAATCGAATACGCCGGTACCGATACGCCCCGCCAAATTAAAAATCCCCATCCCTGTACCGCCAATAAAGCCATAAATGATATTAGTTTCCCGCGTCATAATATAAATATTTTTCGGCACTTCTATCCACCCTGTAGTGACGTTCGCCAAGGCATGACCCGCTTTCGTGGCAATTTGGGCACCATAACTCTTTTGGCTAGGCGCCTCTTCCGCATTGGCCGTAAAAGACGCCGCAAGCAATACCCCGCTAAAAATTGCCCTTTTAAATTTGGATTTTCTAAACATTAATAATTCCTTAAACTAAAATTGATGAAGTGCGTTTGCGTTCAAAAGTATAGCAAAAGATTTTTTTTTAGCGTTTTTTATGCGTTCTGCATCACAGATTAACCAGAAAGCAACCTAATGCGTGCGCACGTGCTTCAACTTAACCTTAAACCGGAACATTAACTTATGAGCTTGCCAGCAGCAAATCTTCCCTGCACGACACTAGATAGCAAAGGCGCTGCATGGCGCGACTGGGTACTCGACAACCTGCAACGGGGTTGCAAGCCGCACACCATGCTGGAAAGCATGACAGCAAACATCTGGGACATTGAATCCGCAAGCTTAGCACTAGACGAGGCGCTGGCGCTGTTGAACCGACCGTGCGACTGGCGTACAACCAGGCCTTATATCAACACACCGGCAAATTATCTCAATTGCGGCGACCGTATTGTACAAGTGCTATTTAGCTTGCAGCATCCGCGTATTGTGTTGCTTGACAATCTGCTATCGCACCAAGAATGCGATACATTAATTGATCTGGCTGAACAAAAAGGCATCAAAAAATCGGCCGTTGTCGACCACGAATCCGGCCAGTTTGTCGACCATCATGCCCGCAGCAGCAGCGGCAGCTATTTTACCCGGGGTGAAAATGAACACGTTGCCTGCATCGAACAGCGCCTAGCCGGCATTACCGACTGGCCGGTCACCCACGCCGAGGGTCTGCAAATACTAAAATACGAACCCGGACAAGAATACCGTCCGCATTTCGACTGGTTCGACCCGAACCAACCGGGCAGCGCCAAACAACTAGTACGCGGTGGGCAACGGCTGGGCACATTCGTTTTATATTTAACCGACGTGGAAGCGGGCGGCAGTACGGTTTTTCCGACTTTAGGCGTGGAAGTGTTTCCCCGCAAAGGCGCTGGCGTATTTTTCGCCGATGTTGACGAAACAGGAAAGCCTGAACAAAAATCCTTGCATGGCGGCTCGCCCGTGATTAAAGGCACTAAAATTGTCGCCACTTATTGGCAACGTGAAAACAGGTATGGCTGAACGCTAAAAAAATAAGCCGCCCCTATCAGCCGGAATCTATTGCAGTTGCGCTAAAAAATAGTTCATCGTATACTTCGGTTCAGCTTACTTGATCAAGCTATAGCATAATAATTTAAACACTTCTGGAGGTTCACGATGAAATGGGAAACACCAAGCTACACAGACCTGCGTTTCGGTTTTGAAGTAACAATGTACATCTACAACCGTTAATTCGGTTTAGAACAAAAAGGGGCTCTTCGCGAGCCCCTTTTTTTTGCCTGACAGCCTTTATTCCCGTATCATTCCGGCCTTTGTTCCCTCTAAGTAACCCTTCAATACTATGAAAATCAGAGTTCTCGGTTCAGGTGCAGGCGGCGGTTTTCCGCAATGGAACTGCAACTGCCATAATTGCCACCGCTTGCGGCACAAGCAAATGAACGGCACAGCGCGTACCCAGTCATCCATCGCGGTCAGTACCGACAATAAGAACTGGCTGCTGTTTAACACCTCGCCCGACATTCGCGCACAACTGGAAGCGTTTCCGGCGATTCAGCCTAAAGAAGGCGTTCGCGACACCGGTATTAAAGCCATCATGCTGATCGACAGCCAGATCGACCATACCACCGGTTTATTAATGCTGCGCGAAGGCAAACCGCTGGACGTTTACTGCACCGACATGGTCAAACAAGACCTGACCACCGGCTTTCCGTTATTCAACATGCTGGCCGATTACTGCACCGTCAACCATCACCCGATTCCGCACGACGGCAGCAGCTTTAGCATTCCCGGCATCAATGATTTACGCTTTTATACCCAAGCCTTAAAAAGCAAAGCGCCGCCCTATTCCCCGCATCGCCATGATCCGCATGACGGCGACAATATTGGCGTCATCATCGAACAAATTTCTACCGGCAAAAAAGTGTTTTACTCTCCCGGCCTGGGCGAAATAGAGCCGCATGTGATGGATGCCATGCAAACCGTTGATTGTTTATTGGTAGACGGCACTTTCTGGACTGATGACGAAATGTGTACGCAACAGATCAGTCACAAAAAAGCCCGCGAAATCGGCCATTTGCCGCAATCCGGCGCAGGCGGCATGATTGACGTGTTAAACGGCGTGGCCAAAGCCCGCAAGATTTTGATTCATATCAACAACACCAACCCGATTTTAGACGACGATTCCGAACAGCGGAAAATCCTCGATGCCGCCGGTATTGAAGTCGCCTACGACGGTTTGGAAATCGATTTATAAAGGATAAATATGAGCAACGATAATCAAGCCTGGACCAAAGAACAGTTTGAAGCCGAACTGCGCGGCATGGAAAGCCATTACCACATTCATCACCCGTACCATACGCTGATGAACGAAGGTAAACTGACCAAAGCGCAATTACAAGGCTGGGTCGCCAACCGCTTTTATTATCAGGTGTGCATTCCGATTAAAGACGCCAACATCCTGGCCAACTGCCCCGATCGCGAAACCCGCGCAAAATGGGTACAACGGATTATGGATCATGACGGCCACCCCGGCGATCCGGGCGGCATTGAAGCCTGGATACAGTTAGGCATGGCGGTCGGTCTGACGCGGGAAGACATCACCTCGTTAAAATTTGTGTTACCGGGTGTGCGTTTTGCCGTCGATGCCTATGTTAATTTCGCCCGCCGAGCCGAATGGCACGAAGCGGCAAGCTCATCATTAACTGAGTTGTTCGCGCCAAAAATTCACCAGCAACGTTTGGATAACTGGCCGGAACACTACCCTTGGGTAGAGCAGGAAGGCTATATTTATTTCCGCAAACGCCTGACCGAAGCACGACGCGATGTCGAACACGGCTTGGCGATTACCTTGGATTGGTATAAGACCCGCGAGCAACAAGACCGCATGATACAAATTCTGCAATTCAAACTGGATGTGCTGTGGACAATGGCTGATGCGATGTACATGGCTTATATCCACAACATGCCGCCTTATTTTAATATTAAAGCGTAAGGCAAGCCATGCAATGGGCTGAAGTGGTTGACAATCCGTATTTTGAAAACTTGCCGTTTAAAATCGAATTAAACCGCTATGGAAAAATTGAAATGACACCGGCTTCTAATAAACACGGTCGTTTGCAATTTCAAATTGGCGCATTACTTGGGCGTAAACTTAAAAAAGGCGAAGTATTAACTGAATGCTCAGTCCAAACCACCGAGGGTGTAAAAGTCGCCGATGTCGCTTGGTGTTCCAAAGCATTTATCAAGCAACACGGCTATGAAACACCTTATACACAGGCGCCTGAAATTTGCGTTGAAGTGGTTTCGCCGTCCAACTCAAAAGAAGAAATGACCAATAAAGTTCAGCTGTATTTGCAGGCAGGCGCTGAGGAAGTTTGGGTTGCGTGGGAAAACGGCATTGTCGATTATTATGGTAAAACGGGGAAACTGGAGCAGTCGGCTTATGGTGTTAACGTTATGATTCCAATGACCTAGAAAACACTGGCACTTGTGCAATTCATAAAAATGAGTATTTTAGCCAAAGGCAAATCGGTTTATTTTGATGACTGCTATTTACGGGTCGAACTTGAAGGTGAGTGCGTCATTTTAACGCCGATGTTATGGTATAAGGAACTGCAATATGCCTCGTTAAAACAGTTTCCAACTATCAATTTATTTGCCAGGGCAGTGGTATTGAATGGCCGGAATTGGATTATCATTTGAGTATCGAAAGTATGTTAGCCGCTGACATAAAAAAACACGCAGCCTAAAAAATGGAACATAAGCCATGAATGAAATTATTTTTTTAGTTGAAGATGCGCCGGAAGGCGGTTTTACAGCTAGGGCATTAGAAACTTCTATTTTCACCGATGCCGATGATCTCAATGACTTGCACCAAAAAGTACGGGAGGCAGTGGACTGTCATTTTAAACCTGCCGACAAACCCAAAATAATACGGCTGCATTTTGTCCGCGAACAAGTCATTGCTGCGTGAGATTACCGCGAGATATTTCAGGGCTGGAACTGGCAAAAAAACTAACCGTATTGGGTTATGAAACCAGCCGCCAAAATGGCAGCCATATTCGCCTTAGCACCCAACAAAACGGCGAACATCACATTACTATTCCACAGCATGATCCTTTAAAAATAGGTACTTTTTCAGCCATACTGAACGATATTGCCAGTCACTTTTCAATAAGCCGTGAAGAATTAGCGATTCAGTTGTTTTTGGTTCAAAAATAATATCCACCCTTTATCAAATAATTTAGCGAGTTAAATTATGCCTACCGTTAAAGAAAAAGTGTCTGAAATAGTTCAAGCGCAGCCTGACGATAGTAGCTTTGATGAAATTTTGCGGGAACTAGCCTTTTCGCGCATGATAGAACGAGGCTTAGAAGATGCAAGGCAAGGCCGCGTGATCTCTAACGAAGAAATGCAACAGCGTATGAACGCATGGCAAAAATAACCTGGACAGCGCAAGCGGAACTATGGCTCCGAGATATTTTTGACTACATCACCCTAGATAATCCTGCCGCAGCGTCAAGGGTAGTATCCGGCATTTATGCAAAAGCCCAGTTATTACGCGATTTTCCAGAAATCGGCTATTTGTACCGAAAGGAACCTGACGGCGATATTCTCATTTTGCTGTACGGTCATTACCGAATCGCGTATTTGATAAAAAGCCCAGAGAATATCGATATTTTAGGCGTATTTCATGGCGCTCTTGATATAAATAGATTACTGACATCACTATAATAGCGCGGACACAAACCCCTTATTCAAAAACACTCAAAATGACCCTAAACCCAAACCAACCCATCAAATTCTCCCCTCTGCACCGTTTGCAATGGGAAGAAGCCCAGCAAAAAGACGTTATTCTCTACCCTGAAGGCATGGTGGAACTTAACCAAAGCTCCGCTGAAATTCTCAAGCTATGCGACGGCAGCCGCAATCTTGCCCAAATCGTCGCTGATCTGGAACAGAAATTTGCTACGACAGGCCTTACCAACGACATCACCGCTTTCTTAGAGGTTGCTTTAAAAAATGGCTGGATCCAACAAAACTAATCCTACGACTGCGCTCAGGACAGGCATCACCCCGCCGCGCTGGTTGCTGGCGGAACTCACTTACGCCTGCCCGTTGCAGTGCCCGTATTGTTCCAACCCGATTGATTATGCAAACTATCAATCCGAACTGGACACCGAGGACTGGAAGCGCGTACTGACACAGGCCCGCAAAATGGGCGCGGTGCAATTAGGCTTTTCCGGCGGCGAACCGCTGACCCGCAAAGACTTGCCCGAACTGGTTAAACACGCCAGGGAGCTGGGCTATTACTCCAACCTGATTACTTCAGGTTATGGACTGACCGAAGAGAAAATCGTCCAGCTCAAAGAAGCGGGATTGGATCATATTCAGGTCAGCATCCAGGCCAGCACCCAGGAATTAAACGACCATATTGCCGGCACAACATCGTTCCAGCATAAAAAAGACGTCGCCCATCTGGTCAAAAAACACGGCTATCCGATGGTGCTGTGCGTGGTCATCCACCGTGAAAATATCCACCAAATGCCGGAAATTTTGGCAATGGCGGAAGAATTGGGCGCCGATTATCTGGAACTGGCCAATACCCAATATTACGGCTGGGCCCATGCCAACCGCGATTTATTGTTGCCCACCCAAGAACAGTTCGAACAGGCCGAACAAATCGCCCAGGCTTTTAAAGAAAAAGTCGAAGGTAAGATGAAAATCTATTATGTGGTACCGGATTTTTATGAAGATAGACCCAAAGCCTGCATGAACGGCTGGGGCACCACTTTTTTGACTATCGCACCGGATGGCACTGCCCTGCCCTGCCATTCCGCCCGCGACCTGCCGGGGCTGGATTGCCCCAATGTGAAAGATTACAGCATTGAACACATCTGGCACGAATCCAAAGCCTTCAATTTTTTCCGTGGCTATGACTGGATGAAAGAGCCGTGCAGCAGCTGCGACGAAAAAGAAAAAGACTTCGGCGGCTGCCGCTGCCAGGCTTATTTGTTAAGCGGCGATATGTACGCCGCCGACCCGGTGTGCAGCAAATCGCCTAATCACCACGTTATTCAAGATGCGATAGATTCGGCCAAAGCCAGCGCCCTGTCTGCCGATGAAAAACCGCTGATTTTCCGCAACAGCAAAAACTCCAAAAAACTGTCTTAAGGTGATCGCCTTAGTCTTTCTTGAGCAAGCTATTGCGCTGGATTTGCTGCATATTGCGCTGAATCGCTTCCTCAGTCGGAAGTGCTATATTGATGAACTTGCAGCCTATCTTTTGAATTTTTTGGGGTTTATCCGGGTTGATAATGTACTTTGCACAGATTTCGAAAGAAATAAGGCCCGTTTCGACCTCAGACAGTATAAGTTTACATCCTGACAAGCGACCGCCCGGAATCAGTAAATCGGAAATTTCTTTAGATTGGTTAAGCATGGAAAAACCGGTCAGGCTAATATCGTATAGCGGAAGGCTGACTGCCTCTTCCCTATTGTCGAATATTAATTGGCAATAACTGGGGTTCGTCAGCGGCAATTTTACCCGGTAATACTCCCTGCGCTGCATCCAATAAAGTGATTTTGGAATCGGCATCATCAGTGCCGACTCCCCTTTATGGGTTATTTTTTTTATCTTGTCCCCACTAAAAGAAACTTTAACGCCTTGATATTCAGCATCGAATGTAACCCTGCCTGCCCTCATTATGTGCTGGTTTAGGTAATCTTTAGTCGCGTAATCTAAAATCACCGCATCATGTTTTTCATCAATACCGAGCAAAGTGGTGATATAGGACTCATCATTCATGCCAAAACATACGCTAATCAAGCAGTTACTTTTAACCAGCAAGGATAAATGATTAATGATTTGCTTTGGATTTTGGATTAAAAAAGAAGAAGATATGTCGTTCATTGTCGGTTTAAATATTCTTTAAATACAGTCATCGATAATGATCGATTGGGTAAGTGCTAATAAAAAAATAGCTATATAATTGAAATTGCAGGCTAAAAACGCCAATGTATCCGCTCATTGATAAAACTTTCAATAACGTTAAATTCCAGTCTATTGTAGAATATTTGGCATTCGAGCACAAAGGAAAGGAGTATTCGTGGCGTGGTTTTTGTTGTTTTCTGCGGGCTTAGCGGAAATAGTATTCGCTTTAAGCCTTAAATATAACCAAGGCTTTACTAAGCTGTGGCCGAGCATCGCAACGATGGTGTCCGGCGGCTGTAGTTTTTATCTATTGGTATTGGCAATCAAGACCTTACCCTTGGGAACCGCCTACGCGGTTTGGACGGGCATGGGCGCTGTAGGGGTGGCTGTATTAGGTGTTTTCCTGTTTAAGGAATCTGCGGATTGGTACCGGTTAATATCCATTACCTTGGTCGTTGCCGGGATTGTCGGGCTTAAATTAACGGATAACGCCTAATATGCTGCACCTTGTTTTTCAGTCGCCGGTTGAAACCGCCATTTTGGAACGCATAGGTACCGGTGATGTGGTGGTGTTCCTTGAAAATGCAGTGCTACGCGTCTTAAAAAACAGCACACTAAGCGCCAAATTAACGCAACATTTAGCCGGTCATCGCTTGTGTGTGCTGTCGGACGATATTACCGTGCGCGGAATCGCCGCCGATGAATTAACCCAAGGCGTCGAGGTGATTGATTATGCCGGATTGGTTGAATTGACTGTCCAACATCCGCTTATCCAGTCATGGGCATGAGTTCCGCATCCATCCGTCTGGCAACAACAGACCAGGGTTTTTTGCTCAATGCGGCAGACTGGAATGAATCCGTCGCGCAACAACTGGCGGCGGCAAACAACATCGAACTCAGCCCTGAACACTGGGAAATCATTTTGTTTATCCGGCATTATTATAGGCAATTCAAACACTTGCCCAATGCGCGGGTGTTTACCAAAGCAATTGCCAAAGAATTTGGCGAGGCCAAGGGCAACAGCCGCCATTTGCATCACCTGTTTCCCGACGGCCCGTTAAAATACGCCTGCAAACTGGCCGGTTTGCCTAAACCGCCTACCTGCCTGTAAGGCTGATTTTCGTGATTTTTGCAGGCCACTATGGGTGATTGCCCATTCCAGGGCAATCACCTTAATTACGCTGAACAATCTCCCCTTTTTTACTTACAAAATTCATCTCGGCTTGCGGCATGCTGATGTGGTAGCCTTGGGCGTAATTGATGCCCATGTCTTTGAGCGCTTCCCAAATCTCCTGATTTTCGACAAATTCGGCAACGGTGAGGATGTTGATGTCCTGGCACAAGCGTGACAGGTTGTGGACTAAGGCGTAATCGACTTTGGAATCGAGTATGTTGCGGACAAAAGCGCCGTCGATTTTGACGTAATCGAAACGCAACTCGCGCAAATAATGGAATGAATTGTAACCGGTGCCAAAATCATCCAAGGCAAAGGCGAAACCTTTGCGGCGCAAATTGGTCAAAAACCGGCGCATATTGGTCATGTCGCCAATTGCGTCGCGTTCTAGCAATTCAAACACGATGCTTTCGGGCGGAAGCTCCAGTTTCTGGCACAATTCCTCGGCATAGCCCAAAATGCCGCGTCCCTGAATTTCCTGCACCGATAAGTTGATAAATATTTTGGCGTTCGCTTCCGGGCGCTTAGCATCCATGGCTGCACGTTTCGCAGTAAAGGAGTTGTTAATCATCGCCAAATCGAGTTCACGCGCCAAACCGTATTTGTCGATGGTTTCGATAAACATCGCCGCCGAGGTAGTTTCGCCGGTTGGTGATTGTAGCCGAGCCAGGGTTTCAAAGGCATAGAGTTCGCCGGTCTGGCAATCAACGATTGATTGGTAGAAAGGGATAATGCGGCCTTCTTTTAACGCCTCGCGCAGGTTTTCCACATTTTCCCGCGTCTCGCGAATACTAATGCGCTTTTCCGTCGCATCAAACGTGCAGACGCTGTCTTTGCCCATATCTTTGGCTTTGTACATGGCGGCATCGACGCCTTCCAGCAAAGTGTCGATGGTTGTCCCGTCAACCGGGTAGCTGCTGACACCAATGGAGACAGTCAAATGAAAACGGTTGCCTTGTGCCGAGGTGATGGTCATTTCCCGTAACGCTTCGCCCATTTTTTCAGCAACGACACGTGCGCCTTTAGGGCCGGTTTCAGTCAGGATAATGGCGAACTCGTCGCCGCCAATACGGGCGCACATATCGCCCGCACGTGTATGTTCAAGCAGGACATTGGCAATCGCGCATAACGCGGTATCGCCGGTGGGGTGGCCGTAGGAGTCGTTAATGTCTTTAAAATCATCGAGATCCAGCATCAATACGCTAAATTCATGCTTATGGCGTTCGGAACGGCCAATTTCATAATTCAAAATGTCATTGAACTGGCGGCGGTTATGCAGGCCGGTCAGCGGGTCGTGCACGGCGTAATATTCAAGCTCCAACAACGTGCGCGACAACACTTTACTGGAACCCACCACCATCACCATGACCGCCAATATCGCCCGGATAACGCTGGCTTCCTGCGGCGACAGGCTGTTGTCGGTGGCATACGCAACCCCTAGCAGCCCCGCCAAATTGGTCGAATGGTCGGGTACCGGTACGCTGATCATATTAATATCCAGATCCGCCCTTATTTCGGCGCCGCAATTAATATTGAATTCCTCAATGTCCAGCGGTGAATTATCTGGCAGACCGATGCTGGCAAGCATTTGTTTGCTCAGCAACCCCCGCGCTTGGGTGCGGACTTCATCCGAACAATGGCCCAGATAATACAAATACAGCGACAAGCCGTTTTCTTCGGCAAAGGCGATATAAAAGAAATTAAACGGGAAAATGTCGTAAAAATCGGACAAAATTTCCTGCACAAATTCTTTCCATTGCGAAATATGCTCGTGCGACAGAATAATACGTTCCAATACCTGGCTTTGCCGCTCCAACAGGTCTTTTTCAACCAAAACCGAAGACAGCTCAAGCAGGGTCTGGTTAAATTCAATCATCAGGTTCTGAATATGCTGGTCGCTCGATGCCCACTGCTCGCTACGCTGCTTAAACAATAAATTAAGGCTGTGGTCCAGTCGGCTGCAAGTATTGATGATATGGGCAATTGTGGGGATCATCGCAACCATGGCGGCAGAGTCATCGGCAGCCATGGTCGCGGTTGCGGCTACCAATTTACTGATAATTTCTTGATGTACATTATGGTTCAGCTCGGACAAGCTGTTTGCATAACGCTGTGAGCGTGTTTGGTTCTCTAAAATTTCGGCAATCTGGCTGATAACCTTGAAGCGTAAGGTGTCCAAATGATTAGGCTCGGCGACGGCTTTAGACGCTGCCGACAACTGTTCAGTATCCGGCATCCCTGCTGTCGCTGGGTCTGCGTCACTATCGTTATGCGCTAGTTCGCTCATGATCAGTCCCCAGCCATGCCGTCATCCAACAGAAAATGCCCGCCGGGCTGCATCAGGTCAATGCCGCATTGCAGGTCTTTGAGCCAATCCAGAAAGTCCCGCACCGCAGCACCCCGGTAAATCGGCCCGTGTTGCGGCGCAAGCATTTCAATATCCAAATCGGCAATGGTATCCAACCAGCAGCGTATGGCCTTGTTAGAACACATATAACGGCGGTGGAAGCCTTTGATATAAAGGATGTGGCTGGCGAAATCATCGACAAACGGATCGTTTTTATCCACCGGCAGCATAGCTGCGCCGATGTCGCCGGTGAACAGGATTTTAGAAACCGGATCATAGACATTAATCTGGCCTTCGGAATGCAAAAAATGCGCAGGCACTATTTTCAGTTCGAACCCGGGCGCAGGTTCGCAATCCATGCCTTCATTGGGGACGCCGATAAAACGCGCCATGTCTTTTAGACCGTAATGGGGCAAAAAACGTATCCAGATACTGGACACATAGACCGGTGAACGGCATAGTTCCAGCCAAGTCGACAGCCCGCCGACGATGTCGGGGTCTTGGTGCGACAAAAATATCGCCTTAATTTGTTCCGGCCTTAGGTAGCGCAACATTTCGGTCAGCACCCTGGGCATGACGCCAAAACCGCCCGGATCAAGCAAGACGCCGTCATTATGATGGGTGATCAGGTATTGGTTGGAGCGTACGCCGTCTTCCTCGCCCGGCTCACTCTCGTTAAGTAAGATAAAGCGATGATCAGCCGATTCGAATAATTTAATATTACGCATATTTTTACTAATTTTTAAGGTTAAGTTTTTATATTGCCCGCATTTTAATTCAGGTTATTTAAAAAAGTATAGATGGCTGTAGCCCCGGCGATTTATTTTTGCCTGTTTTGAGCGAAGCTCAACCGCCAAAAATCGCCTCAAAATCCTCTACGGACGAAGGCCTGCCGAATAAATAACCCTGGATAGTAGGACAGCCATGCAGCTCCAGAATTGCCCGTTGCTCCTCCGTTTCCACGCCTTCGGCAATAACGTCGATACCCAAATTATGAGCCATGCCGATAATAGTCTGCACAATCACGGCATCGGTGGATTTTACGCCAATATTGTGGATAAAGGATTGGTCTATTTTAAGCTGGTTAAGCGGCAGTTGTGTCAGATAAGCCAATGATGAATAGCCGGTGCCAAAATCATCCATGGAAAAATGCACACCGATTTTCTTGAGCGCCTGCATCTTAACAATGGTGTCTTCTATGTTATCCAAAATCAAGCTTTCAGTCAGTTCAAGCTTAAGCCGATGGGGCTGGACCGAATATTTCTCCAACACAGAGCAAACCTGCCCAACGAAACAATCCTGATGGAACTGATGCACACTGACATTGACGGCTAACTGCAAATACTGGAGCTGGGGAATATCTGCCCATAGTTTCAACTGGGCGCAAGCGGCTTCCAACACCCATAAGCCAATGGGCAAAATCAACCGGGTTTCTTCAGCCAACGGGATGAAATCCAGTGGTGAAATTAAACCGCGCTCAGGATGTTCCCAGCGTAACAGCACTTCAGCGCCGGTAATCTGATGGTCATGGTGCGCCTGTAATTGAAAATAAAGTTTGAACTGGTTTTCTGTCAAAGCACGGTGCAAGTCGGCTTCCAGAATGGCGCGGGCAGTAACGGCCGCCTGCATTTCAGGTGTGAAAAAACGTAGCGTATTGCGCCCTGCGGCTTTGGCAGCATACATGGCAATATCTGCCTGTTTCAACAGCTCATCGACCGTATCCAAAGGGTCGTTGAACAAGGTAATGCCAATGCTCGGCGTACTGTGGTATTCATAATCTGCGAATTGATAGACCTGGTTCAGTGCCGCGAGTATCCTCTCGCCTACGCGCTCGGCTTGGGCGGCGGCTTCCTCCCGACTCTGGCTCAACTGTTCCAGCATCACTACAAACTCATCGCCACCCTGACGCGCCACCGTATCATCCTCGTGCGTACAGCCCATAAGACGTGCGGCAACCTGCGTCAACAACAGATCCCCCGCGTCATGCCCCAAGGTATCGTTCAATACTTTAAAGTTGTCCAGATCGATAAACAGCAAAGCGCCGTAATTTTGATTTTTGTCGCTGACGGCAAGCGCCCTGCCGAGCCGTTCCTGAAACAGGCGGCGATTAGGCAACAGTGTGATGGGATCGTAATAAGCCAAACGGTGAATTTCGGCCGCCGCCGTCTTGTTACTGGTAATAGTAGAAAAGGAGCCAACATAATGAGTAATGTCGCCCTGGTCATTAGTAACGGCCGAAATATGCAGCCATTCGGCATAAATAACGCCATCTTTGCGCCGGTTCCAAATTTCTCCTTGCCAGAATCCCTTATCTTTAATTGTCTTCCACATACACTGATAGAATGCCGCATCATGCCGCCCGGAACTGAGCAAATGCGGTGTCCGACCTACCGCTTCTGCGGCGCTGTAACCCGTTAGCCAGGTGAAAGCCTTATTAACGCGAATGATGACGTTATTGGCATCCGTCACCATCATGCCATCTTTGGACTCAAAGGCAATGGCGGCGATACGCCGTTCCTCATCATGCTGCTTGCGTTCGGTAATATCCATTTCAATACCGGCCATACGCAAAGGCTTCCCTTCGCTGTCGCGTTTAACCACAGTAGCGCGATTTGATAGCCAAACCCACGCGCCGGACTGGGTACGGACGCGGTATTCCGCCTGGAAAAACGGGCTACGGTTTTCCAAATGCGCCAGCAACGCCGCATCGCAGGCTGGAAAATCATCAGGATGAATGCCCTTTTCCCAGCTATTAATGTGCGTTTTTATTTCCTCGGGACGCTGGCCTCGTATAGCCGCCCAACGGTCATTAAAAGTAAACAGCCCCGTTTTAATATCCCAATCCCATGACCCCATTTCGGCACAAGCCAGCGCCATGTCCAGCGTATGCACCTCAACCTCGCGCAAAGCCGCCTCCGTTTGCTTGCGTTCGCTTATGTCGGTCAGCGCAATGCGTAGCATTGAACCTTGCTTGACCGAAGTCACACGCAGGCAATCTAGCTGCACGGGAAATTCGGCATCATCGCAACGCTTCAGCATTAGCTCAACATGCTGGCGCTGTTGATTTTTCATGATACCGGTAAAAAAAACATGCCAACAATCGGCATGTCCGGGGGAAATAAAAGCGGAAAAACGCCGCTTGAGCAGTTTCTTGCGGTCGCTACCAAGCAATCTGGCGGCGGTAAGGTTTACCTCAGCAATCAGACCGTCATTGGTCAGCGTCAAATAACCGACCGGCGCAAAGTCGTAGAGATCGACATAGCGGTCATAGGATTCTTCGAGGACGGCATGGGCATGGAGCAAATCTTCATGCTGGATTTTCAACTCAAGCTGATGAATCTGTAATTCATGCAGCAATTCATCGGCGGAACCGGGCACGGGCTCGCCTGCCGGGCGAAGTTGCGCCTCAGCCTCGGCCTTAATCCGTAACAGATTAAGCGTGGTTGAAGTCTTGTCCATGCGTTATTTTTCGGTCTTTATGACGCCGTACATATTTCATAGGGCAACTGGTGAAATCCGTAAAAACAAGATAATTTCATGAAAAGGACAAAAGCCACGAAAATTTATTTTTCCGTGGCTTTTGTGGGCTTAACTTAACGGTTATCCACTTTAAAGAACGACATCACTTGTTGCAGTTGCATCGCCTGGCCGCTCAGCTCTTCGGCTGTCGCAGCCAACTCTTCCGAACCGGAGGCATTTTGTTGCGCCGCCTTGTCCAGTTGGCCGACCGCATCGCTAATTTGCCCGATGCCTTGTGCCTGCTCTTCTGACGACGCGGTGATTTCTTCGACTAAGTCTGCGGTTTTTTGGATATTAGGCACCATTTTTTCCAGTAGTGTGCCTGCGTCTTCGGCAATTTTGACACTGCTTTTAGCCAGCGTATTGATTTCCTGCGCCGTTACCCGGCTGTTTTCCGCCAATTTCCTGACTTCGGCAGCCACCACGGTAAAGCCTTTGCCGTGTTCGCCAGCGCGTGCCGCTTCAATCGCGGCATTGAGTGACAACAGGTTGGTTTTATAGGCAATATCTTCAATCAAACCGATTTTGTCGGCGATTTCTTTCATCGCTTCTACGGTACGTTTCACTGCCGCACCGCCATTCGCTGCTTCTTCTGCCGCCGTGGTCGCCATGCTATTGGTCACTTTGGCATTGTCGGCATTTTGTTTAACCGAAGAACTCAACTCTTCAATCGAGCTGGTGGTTTGCTCAACGCCTGAAGCCTGTTCGGTCGCGCTTTGGCTAATCGATTGCGCGGTTGCGCTAATTTCCTGTGAGGCATTGCCCAAAGCATCGGAATTAGTACGCACCTGCTGCACCACATTGCTGAGCTGGTCACGCATGGTTTGCAAGGCACTGGCCAACACGCCGATTTCATCTTTTTGGTCAATATCAATCCGCGCAGTCAGATCACCTTCCGATAATGACTCGGCAAATTTAACACCCAAAATAATCGGCTTGGTAATCATGGACGCTAAAAACAACGCGATAATCACACCCAACACGATCGACAGGATGATGGTGCCGATGATGATTTTATTGGCATCGCTGACCAATTCTTCAGCTTGGGTACGGGCGGCGCCTAATTGGGCATAACCGGCCGCTTCAGCATCTTGGGCTTGCCGGACGACATTCTCGCCCAAACTTGCCATATCCGCCAAAATGGCTTTCAGTTGGTTGTCGTTGTCTATCCAGTTTCTGGCCGATTGCGTGTAATCGCGAGTCGCGTTACGGGCGGTGGTAATTAAATTCAGCGCCTCCTGGCTTTGGACTATTTTTTGCAGGTCATCATATAAGACCATCAGTTCCGGCAATAAAATTTCCATCTTTTTCCAGGCCACGCGATCCTTGTAATTGACCTCTTCCTTTTCCGCCCGCATGATTTCCAATGCTTTCACATAGATATTGGTCGCGATAATATAACGCTGTACATAAGCATCAAGCTCCTGCCCGGTGACGCCTTTTTTCTGCGCTTCGGTATAGAGCGCCACTTGCCGCTTTAAAAACGTATCGGCGGCCTCAGCCACTGCATTGCCTTTTTCGACCATCTCGACCACAGCCTGCCTATTGCCTTTAAGGGCAGCAACCCCCGCCCTGTATTTTTCGGCGTATTGTGTTGTCCCTTCCCGAGCCGCCCTAGATTGGTTTAACAGCTCGGTATTGTTGTATTCCCTGGCAACAGTATCAACTTTGTCCAAATAGCCCATCAGCTCTTTGACGTTCTGTTCGGCACGTTGGTGCACTTCGTCTTTTTCTTCCAACAGGTAATTCTTTTCTTCCATGATAGTCGACAGCGCCATACGCTCGACCCCGGTTGCATACTCAACCGCTTTGCCGTTGTTGTCGGTAATGCCAAACAGCGCATCCGACACCTTACCGATGTAAAGTTTTGACAATACACCGAAGCCGCAGGTAATCAGTACCAACAGCAACGCACCGGTCAATATCTTGGTTTTGATGCTTAAATCTTTTATGTTCATAAAAAATGAATCCTTATAGGGGTTATTAATCGAATCATATAGGCCAAGCCGCCCGGCCTGTTATTGGCTTATTGCGCTTGCTTCATAATCGGCAACCTGTTTGAGCTGGGACAATTCTTTTATCGACAGTACCCGGTTGATGTTCAGCAAAATAATAAACTCATCACCGACCCGCCCCATTGATTGGATAAAATCAGTCCGAATATCCGCGCCAAAATCAGGCGGCGGCATAATATTCACTTCGGGAATTTCCAGAATTTCATCGACGGCGTCGACCAACATGCCCAATAATTGCGCATCCTCGTTGTATTCAACCTGCACCAATACAATACAACTGCGCTTGGTGATTTCACTGCTTATTCTTCCTAACCGCGCCGACAAATCAATGACCGGCACTACATTACCGCGCAAATTAATCACCCCGCGTATATAGTCCGGCGTCATCGGCACATCGGTAATGGTGTTGATTTCGATAATTTCTTTGACGTCTAAAATGCTGATAGCCAAATTTTCATCGCCCGCCCGAAAAGTCAGGTATTGGCGCAGCTGATCCTGAGTCATCACCTCGGTTCTATTGTCTTTTTTTTGTGTCAATTGGTTCATATTCATCCTACCTGTCAAAAGCGTTCAAAATCGTTCTCATTAAATTCAGGTTTACCCCCGCCTAACTTGCTGATGGGCATTGGCTTAGGTGATGCCGGGGAAGGTGCTGCCGAGGTAAAATGAGGTGCTGTTTTTTTGTTAGTTTTCTTGGCGGCAGGTGGCTGTTTGCCGACCCGGGCAGACGGTTGGTTTTTGCCTGCGCGTTTTTGGTTGGCGTCCACGGTAAAGAATGACATGACCTGCTGCAGCTGCATGGCCTGGCCGCTCAGCTCTTCCGCTGTCGCAGCCAGCTGCTCGGAACCGGAGGCATTTTGTTGCGCCGCCTTGTCCAGTTGGCCGACCGCGTCGCTGATTTGCGCTATGCCTTGCGCCTGTTCTTCTGAAGATGCGGTAATTTCTTCGACCAGATCGGCGGTTCTCTGAATATTAGGCACCATTTGCTCTAACAGGTTACCCGCATCTTCGGCGATTTTGACGCTGTTTTTGGCCAGCGTATTGATTTCCTGCGCCGTTACCCGGCTGTTTTCCGCCAATTTCCTGACTTCAGCAGCAACGACGGTAAAGCCTTTGCCGTGCTCACCCGCCAAAGCGGCCTCAATCGCGGCATTAAGCGATAACAGGTTAGTTTTATAGGCAATGTCTTCAATCAAACCGATTTTGTCGGCAATTTCTTTCATCGCGTCTACGGTACGTTTCACTGCGGCACCGCCGTTGGCGGCCCCTTCGGCTGCGGTTGTTGCGATACCGTTGGTCAGCTTGGCGTTGTCGGCATTTTGTTTGACCGATGCACTCAACTCCTCGATTGACGTGGTCGTTTCTTCAACGCCTGAAGCCTGCTCGGTCGCGCTCTGGCTAATCGATTGCGCGGTTGCGCTGATTTCCTGCGAGGCGCTGCCTAGGGCATCGGAATTGGTACGGACTTGCTGCACCACGCCGCTAAACTGATCGCGCATACCGACCATGGATTGGGCCAGAACCGCAATTTCATCGTTTTGTTCGAGTTCGATACGGGCGGTCAGGTCGCCTTTGGCTAAAAGGTCGGCAAACTGCTGCATGGTCGATAACGAGCGGGAAATGCCGCGAACCAGCATAAAACCGACGAAGAGCGATAACAACACGCCCAGCACCAGGAGCGTTATTGAAATAAAACGGCTGCTTTCATAACGGACTTGAGCGGCGTCATATTCCTGTTTAGCGACATCCAGCTGTAACTGCGTCAACGCGCTGATGCCATCGGCAACTGGGACAAATAAGGGGCGTATAACCTCCCTGATATTTTTTTCCACCGCCTCCGTATTGCCGGCAGCCAAGTAGTCCATCGCGGGCTTTAAACCTTCAGTAACGAAGCGCCTACGGTCTTTGGCAAACTGGTCGGCCAACCTCTTTTCATCAACAGTCAGGGTGGTTGCCATATATTCATCCCATACCTTGTTAATATCGGTGATGTTTTGATTAATCAGCCCGATATTTTGTTGAACGTCTTCCTTGAAGATCATCGCGTTC
This sequence comes from Methylobacter sp., assembly GCA_047920955.1. GTDB lineage: Bacteria > Pseudomonadota > Gammaproteobacteria > Methylococcales > Methylomonadaceae > Methylobacter_A. Next base: position 23,980 of record JBLRXA010000023.1, read on the forward strand.
GTAACGGCAAGGCGATTGCTCAATAGCTTCGCATTGATTACAGCCAACTGCCCCATCGGGATGGTGCGGTCGGCATAAACGGTGAGCAAGCCTTCATTGGATTTTTTCATCCCGTCCAAGCCGATTATCCCCACAGTAATAGCGAGTACAGACATAAGCCCCAGAACAAAAATCAGGCGGACTTTGATAGTCAGATTATTCAGCATGATAAAGCTCCGATCGATGTTTCTATTAATGATTTATTGATATTCATAGGGTACCTGTGTCAGGTTATTTACACGATAGTCGACTTTTTCTGTAACACTTTGGTTCATTTATACTTTAAACGGGACAGTTTTCGGTTTTATCTAATTTGTAGACCCCAATTTAGATAAACTGCAACCTAAAGCCTGCAAGTCCAAAGCAGCAAAAATCATATATCATATTGTTTTTTAATATAAAAACGCCCCTCATTTAGACATTCATTTTTTCATGAAACTATGAATTAACTATTTATAGTATTTATATTTAATTTCAAATAGATATGACACTTTTTCAACTCAGCATGGCAATACTTACACCGATTTAATTCTCTTCAAAAAGCCGTGGAAACCAGTGATCCGATAAAATATCTTCAATCGTCCAAGGGCATTGTTCAGAAAATTTGTCAAAAGCAATACCCGTTTCTTTTTCTGCCGCATCACGGGCATCATCCCATGCGTCAGCCCACCATTCAGGATCTTTTAAACAGCTTTTCAAACTGGGGGTTTTGCTTAATCGACGTTTAACACGATTCCTTTGCGTCTTTATCGCCAAGGATGGTGTGTATGCCGCAAGCCTGTCTGGAACAGGCGCGGCGATTGTGGCTTGCCAGCTTGCACCCTGCCGCGCGGGTTGATATTGCCACTTGAGCAAATGACAAAGCAATACAGCCATTCGGCTTGCCAGTTCACGTTGTTCACTTTTGCCCACGTCTTCTATTTCCTCAGCAATGTGTTGAATATCCAGCAATTCAAATTTTTTATTACGCACCAGCCAGGCTTGCTCATTAGCCCAAGCAACAATATCCGTTTCGTAGTTAACCGTTGTCATCGTCGACTCCCGTCCTTATTTTAAATTCAGATGTTCAAACTGCCGACGACAAAGCCAAGCCAGGACGCACCCGCTTTTTCGCGTGATGGATAAGCCCTTGCACATCAAGGATTAGCGCAACATCGCCGCTGCCCAACACCGTTGCACCGCCAATGCCATCCAGGTTTTCAAACAGTTTGCCGAGCGGTTTAATGACAGTTTGATTTTCGCCATGCAATTCATCGACCACAAAGCCCGCCTTGGCCTCGCCAAAACGGACAACCACCAGGCTTTCGCGCTGTGTGTGGGTGTGTTTTTTATTCTTATGGAAGAAATCGCCTAGGCGCAGATAAGGCAAAACGTGGCCGCGCAAATTGACATAATGCTGGGTATCGTCGATTTGCCATTCGTCGCTGCCCATTTCGACACATTCTTCGACCATGCTCAGCGGGATGATATAGCGTTCCTTTTGTGCCTCGACCATAAAGCCGTCAATAATTGCCAGCGTCAACGGCAGGTGTATCGTCACCGTCGTGCCCTGCCCTAATTCGCTGTCAACGAAGACGCTGCCGCGCAAAGCCTCGATATTACGTCTGACCACGTCCATGCCGACACCGCGGCCGGACAAGTTGCTGGCCTCTTCTTTGGTGCTTAAGCCGGGTTCAAAAATAAGGTTGTAAATTTCGCTTTGGCTGAGCGATTGCTCCGGTTTAACCAAGCCTTTGGCAATGGCTTTAGCAAGGATGCGTTCGGGGTCAAGGCCTTGGCCATCGTCACTGATCTGAATCACGATACGCCCGGAATCATGGTAGGCATTCAGGTGTATGGTGCCTTTTTCGGGCTTACCAGCCTGCACACGCACGGCGGGTGTTTCAATGCCATGATCGAGCGAGTTGCGTACTAGGTGGGTCAGCGGATCGTTGATTTTTTCGACCACCGTTTTGTCCAGTTCGGAATCGCCGCCGGTGATTTGCAACTGTATTTGCTTACCCAATTCTTTGCTGACGTCATGCACTACGCGCTGGAAACGGGTAAAGGTTTCACCGATTTGCACCATACGCAGTTGTAAAGCGGTATCGCGTATGTCTTCAACCAAATGGCTCATAGTTGAGGCGACATCATCGACATCGGACAAGCCATGTTTGTCGACCATCAAGCGCATGGCCGCGCCCGAAATCACCAGTTCGCCGACCAGATTAATCAGGTAGCCCAATTTCGCGGCATCGACGCGGATATAGTTGGACTCTTTGTTGATTTTTTGTTTGACCGCTTCTTGTTTTTTTAACGCTTGTTCTATAACCGGTTGCTGCAAAATATTTTTAGCCACCAGTAATTCACCGAGCGGCTTAATTTCGTCGTCGTCTTCTTTCTGCTGCTCACTCAGCGTCAGCGCCACTTCTTTTTCGGTTAAGGCGCCGATATCGACCAGTATTTCACCTAAGCGTTTGAATTGATCTTCAGGTAGATTTGCCAGCAATTTCAGATAATGTTCCTGTCTGGAATTAGGCGGCAAAATGGCAATATCGCAATCGTCTTCGGCAAACTCGAACACGTCTTCTATGGTTTTTTTGTCCGCACTGCTGTTGAAAGCAATCTTGAAATTAAGATAGCAATCTTCGGGGTTCATATCCTCAATGCGCGCCATCGCCGGCATGGTGATAACCACTTCGATAATTTTACCCAGCGTTTGCAGATAACGGATAAACGACAGCGGATCCATGCCGTTGCGCAGGGCATCCTGCTTGAACGCCAGACTGATCATCCAGTTATCGCTGCTGTCGGTGGTATTGGGATCGACTTCAAAATGATCGGCTTTTTCCTCTTGCGTCGTCGGCATACCCGTATTGACCGCCGAAGCCCCGGTTAATTGCGTAATCAGCGTTTGGCCTTGTTGCTGCAAGTCCTCCGGCAAGGGCTCATCTTCATTGAACAAAACATGCTGGATGATTTGCGCGGTGTGGTCTTTACAGGCCAGCAAAATGGCGATCAGTTCGGCATCAATCTCACGTTCGCCATTCCTGACCTTGTCCAATACGGTTTCCGCTTCGTGGGTAAAAGCGACCACATCGTCAAAACCAAACAAGCCGGAAGAGCCCTTAATGGTGTGCATGGCGCGGAAAATGCTGTTGATGCAATCGGCGTCGTCGGGCGTACTTTCCAAAACCAACAAGGCGTCTTCCATCGCCGTCAGTAACTCGTCGACTTCTTGGGAAAAAGTTTCCAGTGCAGGGTTGATGTTACTCATGATTTTTTCCAGTTAGCAGGAATGACAATAGGGTCGCCGAAATACATGCCCAGTTTGAGCAGTTCGAAAACCTCAATCACGGCTTCGCTATGGCGCAACAATCGCAGGACAAAACCGCGCTTTTTCGCTTCAGCCTTTAACAACAACAACAGCTGCAAACCGGCGCTGTCTATCTCGGCAACCGCCGACAAATCGAGTTGCAATTCCTGCGTACCGGGTTGGCAATAGCCCAGCAAAGTCTCCTTTAGCGACTCCGCATTGTAGATGGTCATGTCGTCCTTAATGGCCAACTGCAACATCCCTTCGTTTTTCTTAGCTTTTGCGCTCATGACAACTCCCGGATAAGGTTTTAAGGCAACACTAACTTGGCGATTGCGGCTAATAGAATGGGGGGTTGGAAAGGTTTGGTGACCCAAGCTTTAGCGCCCGCTTCTTTGGCCGCCCGTTTTTTGTCATCTTCCATTTCGGTGGTCAGCATGATGATGGGCGTGAATTTGTAATTGTCGAGCTGCTTGACCTCTTTAACAAAGGTGATGCCATCCATAACCGGCATATTAATGTCGCTGACAATCAGGTGGATTTTAACCCCGGTCAGCTTGCCCAAGGCATCTTTGCCATCGCATGCTTCGATGACGTCGTAGCCCGCCCCTTTCAGGGCAATGCCGACTACCTGTCGCATTGAAGCGGAATCATCTACGATCAAAATTGTTTTTGCCATAAGTTAAAGCCTGTTAGTAAATTAGGTTAAAAAAAGGTTAAGTCTTCCGAGTCGTCTTGCTCAGGACTAGGGCGAGAACTGACCGACTTGTAGTTTTCTTCTATATGCTCGACAGCCTCATCGACTTGGAGCATATTGCCATTACGCTCGCTACCTTGCTGTTGTATTTTTTCAATGGTTTCCTGCAGGTTGAGCAAGTTATTTTCAACCTGGGTCAATATCTGGCTGACACGATCCTGAAATTGGAAGGCT
>JBLRXA010000024.1:0-28001 GCA_047920955.1 Methylobacter sp.
GGCGGGTACTTCGTATTCGACCCATAACGTGCCGATGATTCCGTTTTTCATTTATTATTCGATGTTCGGTTTCCAGCGCGTTGGCGATTTGATTTGGGCAGCTGCAGACCAACGCACCCGTGGTTTTTTAATGGGCGGCACGGCAGGACGCACCACGCTGAACGGCGAAGGTTTGCAACATGAAGACGGCCACAGCCATTTGATGGCGGCGACCGTGCCTAATTGCGTGTCCTACGATCCGACTTATGCTTATGAACTGGCGGTAATTATCCAGGACGGCCTACGGCGCATGTATGTTGAACAGGAAGACGTGTTCTATTACATCACGGTGATGAACGAAAACTATGCCCATCCTGCGATGCCCAAAGGCGTCGAACTGGATATTCTTAAAGGCATGTACAGCTTTAAAAAAGGTGCCAAAAAGAAAGCCCCCCGTGTACAGTTATTAGGCTCCGGCACCATCTTCCGCGAAGTTGAAGCAGCGGCTGACTTGTTAAGCACTGACTGGGGCGTGGAAGCTGATTTATGGAGCTGCACCAGCTTTACCGAACTGGCCAGAAACGGCCAGACCTGCGAACGCTGGAACCGCCTGCATCCCACCGAAACGCCGAAACAATCCCATGTGGCACATTGTCTTGCCAACGCGCAAGGGCCTGTGATTGCCGCGAGCGATTACACCCGCGCCTTTGCCGAACAGATCCGCAGTTTGATTGCCGCACCTTATACGGTGCTGGGCACTGACGGTTTTGGCCGTTCCGATACCCGTGCTTATTTGCGCCGGTTTTTTGAGGTAGATCGTTATCATGTCACCATTGCCGCACTCAAGAGCTTGGTAGACTTGGGGCAGTTCGATGCCGCCAAAGTGGATGTGGCGATTGCCAAGTACGGCATAAACCCTGATATAACAGCTCCCTGGCTAATTTAACGGAAGGACGCAAAATGGCTGATTTAATTGAAATTAAGGTACCTGATGTCGGCAATGTCGAAAATATCGATGTAGTGGACGTTTTGGTTAAAGCGGGCGATGCGGTAAAGCTGGAACAAACGCTGGCGGTGCTTGAAACCGACAAGGCCAGCATGGATTTACCGGCCAGCGCAGCAGGTATCGTGCAGGAGTTGTTTATCAAGCCCGGTGATAAGGTATCCGAAGGGACGCTGGTGGTGACGTTGTTGCGTACCGAAGCGGCGGCGGCTCCAAGCGTAGCTGAAGACGTTGAAAAAGTTAGCGTTGCGGCAGTAGAGCAACCAACGCCGCCAGCCGTTGTCGCGGCGACACCGGCGGCAGTTGAGGTGCAAGCTGAACCTGAGGCTGCTGTGGATTCAGGCAAATCGCCCCACGCCACCCCGGCAGTTCGGCTGTTTGCCCGCGAACTGGGCGTTGACATCAATAAAATAAGCACGGGCACAGGCCGCAAAGGGCGCATCGTAAAAGAGGATGTAAAAGGCTTCGTCAAAAAAGCAATGACCGAAGGCACGGCACAAAACGGCAGCGGAATCCCGGCCATGCCTGCGGTTGATTTCTCCCAATTCGGCGCGACAGAAGAGCAAAAACTCAGCAAGATCAAACGCCTGACCGGGCAAAACTTGAGCCGGGTGTGGCTGAATCTGCCGATGGTCACTTACCATGACGAAGCCGATATTACTGAAATGGAAGCGTTCCGCGTTGCGCTGAATGCGGAAAAGGGCAAAGACGATGTCAAAGTCACCGGCCTGGTGTTCATCATCAAGGCGCTGGTTGCCGCAATGGAACAGTTCCCGCAATTTAATGCCTCGCTGTCCGCCGATGGCGAAAAACTGATACTCAAAAAATATGTCAATGTCGGTATCGCCGTCGATACGCCCAATGGTTTGGTGGTGCCGGTGTTGCGCGACGTCAACCGCAAAGGCATCAACGAATTGACCGCAGAATTGGCGGAAAAAAGCGGCAAAGCGCGTCTGGGCAAATTAATGCCCGCCGATATGCAGGGCGGTTGCATTACCATTTCCAGTCTCGGCGGTATCGGCGGCACCGCGTTTACGCCCATTGTCAATGCCCCGGAAGTGGCGATACTTGGTGTGACCCGCGCCAAAATGCAGCCGGTTTGGGATGGCAAGGAATTTCTGCCACGGCTGATATTGCCGTTGGATTTGACCTACGATCACCGGGTCATTGACGGCGTTGAAGGCGCACGTTTCATGGCGGCAATCAAACAGTATTTGGGCGACATTCGCCGCTTGTTACTTTAATTTTATTTAATCAAAAGGGAATACTATGGACGCCAATCCAGCGACTAACGAGTCTACGACACACGCAGAAGTTTTGGTATTAGGCGGCGGCCCCGGCGGTTATACGGCGGCATTCCGTGCTGCCGACCTAGGCAAACAGGTGGTATTGGTCGAACGCTATCCGGTGCTGGGCGGCGTCTGCCTCAATGTCGGCTGTATCCCGTCCAAGGCGCTGCTGCATACCGCCCAGGTCATTCACGAGGCGGACGAATTTGCGCAGCACGGTGTCAGTTTCGGCAAACCGAAGATTGATTTGGACAAGATTCGCGCTTGGAAACAAAGCGTTAGCGCGGGTCTGAATGACGGCCTGGCGCGCTTGGTCAAACAGCGCAAAATAACCCTGATACAAGGTACAGGTAAATTTACCGGCAGCAATACGCTGGAAGTGCAAACCGAAGCCGGTGTCAGCAGCATCAGCTTCGACCAAGCGATTATTGCCGCCGGTTCGCAACCGACAAAAATACCCAGCTTCCCGCATGACGATCCGCGTTTATGGGACTCGACCGATGCGCTGGCTTTAACCGACATCCCAAAAAAACTGCTGATTGTCGGCGGCGGCATTATCGGCCTGGAAATGGCCACGGTTTATCACGCACTCGGTTCCGAAATCAGCGTTGTTGAGCTGATGGGGCAAATCATTCCCGGTTGCGACAACGATTTAGTAACGCCGCTGTACCGGCGCATCAAAAAACAATACAAAAACATCTGGTTAAGCACAAAGGTCACGTCGATTGAAGCTGACAAAAAAGGCATGAAAGTTTCTTTCGAGGGTAAAGGCGCGCCGGAATCAGACCTGTTTGATGCGGTTTTGGTTGCAGTAGGGCGAAGGCCTAACGGCAAGTTAATCGGCGCCGAACTGGCTGGCGTCACTGTCGATGACGCCGGTTTTATCAGCGTCGACAAGCAACAGCGCACCAACGTGCCGCATATCTTTGCCATTGGCGACATTGTCGGCAATCCGATGCTGGCGCATAAAGCGGTGCATGAAGGCAAAGTGGCCGGCGAAGTCGCGGCTGGCCATAAAGCCGGTTTTGATGCCTTAACCATCCCTTCGGTGGCTTATACCGACCCGGAAATAGCCTGGATGGGGCTGACCGAAAATCAGGCGAAACAACAGGGCATCGATTACGACAAAGCGGTGTTCCCGTGGGCAGCCAGTGGCCGTTCTTTGAGCATCGGCCGCAAGGAAGGCTTGACCAAACTGCTTTGCGACAAGCAAACCGGCCGGATACTGGGTGCGGGCATAGTCGGCACCAATGCCGGTGAACTGATCGCCGAAGCGGTGCTGGCGCTGGAAATGGGCGCTGATGCCGAAGACATTGGCCTGACTATCCATCCGCATCCGACCTTATCGGAAACCTTTGGTTTTGCCGCTGAAATGATTACCGGCACTATTACCGACCTTTATATAAAAAAATAACCCGGCGTTGGTGGGAGCGACCACCCGAACTATTTTATAAAAGCCAGACTTAACCTGGCAGTACCGATATTGCCTGCCAGGATGCTGGCAATATCGCTATGGCTTTTCAAACCTCAATCAACCAGATATTTTCCACAGTCCGTAAAACAACCAAACACTTAAATGAAAACCAAGATAGTTTCAGTCCTTGCGCTCGCCCTGATCGTCTTCATTAATTTCAATATCTGGAGTTATGTTAATAACCCCCTGCAATTACAACCCTGGACCAAAACCACCATGGGCGTCACCTTCGACCCCATGAGGAAACAGGATACGCAAACCAGCAATACCTATCCCAGCACCGAAGATATTGACCATGACTTAAGTTTATTGGCCAATAAAGTGCACGCAGTGCGTACCTACAGTGTGCTTAAAGGTCAGGATAAAATTCCCGAATTGGCCGCAAAACATAACTTGAACACGACTGTCGGTGCCTGGATTGACGGCAATCTCGAAAAAAACCGTCAGGAACTGGAAACCTTAATTAAAGTCAGCCGCCAAAATAATCCGAAAATTGTCCGTGTCATGGTGGGCAACGAGGTACTGTTACGCGCCGACATTACTGCTGAAGCATTGATTGAGTATATCCGCGAAGTCAAAAAAAATACCTGGCGGCCGGTCAGTACCTCGGAAACCTGGGATGTCTGGATTAAACATCCCGAACTGGTTGCAGAGGTCGATTTTATCGCTGTGCATATCCTGCCTTACTGGGAGGGGATTGCGGCGGAAGACGCCGTCGATTACGTTTTCGACCGTTTTCATGATGTGAAGGCGACGTACCCGAATAAGCCTATCGTCATTACTGAGGTCGGTTGGCCTTCCGATGGGCAGCCATTTAAACATGCCATTCCGTCAATTTCTAACCAGGCCAAATTTCTGCGCGAATTCCTTAACCGGGCTGATGAAGAAAAAATCAACTATTACATCGTAGAGGCGTTTGACCAACCGTGGAAAATGTCCCTAGAAGGTTCGGCTGGCGCCTATTGGGGCATTTTTAATGCTGACCGGCAACCGAAATATCCGATGGACGGCGATGTGATCACCATGCCCAACTGGAAACATTGGGCAACCGGCGCGGCTATTTTCAGCGTGTTATTAATGGGTTTGTTTTTGTTTACCCGCAGCAGCTTAAAACTGCCGGGCTTGCTGTTTTTCGGCCTGATTGCCAACCTTGCCGCGTCAACCATCTTCTGGTCGGTGTCGATTGGCGCCCAACAATACCAGACCCATTTGTCGATGGTATTTTGGGGTATTCTGATCTTGATGCAGGTCATGGCTGCCATCATCTTGTTAATTGAAACCCTGGAAATAGCCGAGGTCGTTTGGCACCGGAACACGGCCAGGACTTTCCAACCGCTGAAACCCTCGCCCGAATTCAAATACCCCAAGGTATCGCTGCATTTGCCGATTCATAACGAGCCGCCGGACATGGTGCGGATGACCTTGGAAGCATTAGATAGAGTCGATTATCCCAATTTGGAAGTGTTGGTGATGGACAACAACACCAAAGATCCTGCGGTGTGGGAGCCGGTAAAAGCTGATTGCGAACGCCTGGGGCCGAAATTCAGGTTTTTCCATCTGGAAAACTGGCCAGGCTTTAAAGCCGGTGCGATCAATCACGCGCTCGAACAAACCGCGCCCGATGCCGAAATTATCGCGGTGATCGACAGCGATTATATTCTGTCGCCGGACTGGCTGAATTGCATGGTGCCTTATTTCGACAATGAAAATGTCGGTTTTATCCAATCGCCGCAAGACTACCGCGACCGCGACCAGAGCGCGTTCAAATCGTTCTGTTACTGGGAATATGCCGGCTTCTTTAATATCGGCATGGTGCAAAGGAACGAATACAACGCGATTATCCAGCATGGCACCATGACCATGATCAGAAAGTCTGCGTTGCTGGAAGTGGGCAAATGGTCGGAATGGTGTATCTGCGAAGACAGCGAGCTGGGTTTGCGCCTATATGAGGCGGGCTATGATTCGGTTTACGTCAAAGATTCGTTCGGCAAAGGCGTCATGCCCGACACTATGTCCGGCTACATGACCCAACGCTATCGCTGGGTTTACGGCGCCATGCAGATCATCAAGGCGCATTGGCGTAACTTCCTGCCCTCTAAAGAACCCACATTGACCTCCGCGCAAAAATATTATTTTATTGCCGGCTGGCTGCCGTGGTTTTCCGATGCGCTGGCCTTGTTATTTACCATGACCAGCTTGGTCTTAACCGCCGTGATTTTGTACGATCCGATTCACAGCGAACTGCCGGCCAATGCTTTTTTATTACCAACCGTGGGTATTTTCAGCTTTAAAATTATCCGTGGCTTATGGCTGTATCAGGCGCGTGTACCGTGTTCCGTTTGGCAATCATTAGGTGCATCGCTGTCCGGATTGTCGTTAACGCATACTGTCGCCAAAGGTACCTTGCAGGGCTTGTTCACCTCCGGCAAACCGTTTATGCGTACACCCAAGTTTGAACAGCATGGCGCCTTACTGGCCGGCTTGTTCACGATCAGGCAGGAGCTGTTTTTATTGACTTTGTTGAGCGTGGCAATCGGCATGATGGCCTCGTTGGAGCATTTCGACAATTTCAGCGGCAAATTATGGATAGCCATCCTTTCGGTGCAAGCCGTTCCCTATGTGGCGGCATTGTTGACAGCCTTAATCAGCATTGCGCCGGATTATAAGTCCTACCAGCCTGAACTGACTGCCGAAACACCGGTGGAAAAAACTAAGCCCAAATCTAAAAAGCGTAAAGGTTAAATTGTATCGCCACGAAGGGCTGGGGATTTAATGTCCCGTATCCTTCGTGGATTTTGTTTTTCTGCCGTCTCTTATCGGAAATGTAAACTCCTGGCAACAAGTTACGTTAAAATGACCGCCACCTTGACACTCACCGGCCATTCTTCATGATTAAGTTCAAAAAAACACTACCCGCTTTATTGACTGCCTGTTTACTCAGTGCTTGTATCACCAGTCCTACAGGTAGAAGCCAATTTGTTTTCATGCCTGATGCGCAAATCGACCAGATGGGTTTGCAGGCCTTTAACGACCTAAAACAGAAAAAACCGATCAGCACGAACAGCCAATATAATCGAATCGCCAGCTGCATTGCCGGGGCGATGACCCAGATAGTCGGCGGCAATTGGGAAGTGGTGGTGTTTGAAGACCAAACCCCTAATGCTTTTGCCTTGCCCGGCAATAAAATCGGCCTTCATACTGGCATGATTACGTTGGCCAATAATCAGGATCAATTAGCCTCGGTAATCGGCCATGAAATCGGCCACGTTCTTGCCAAACACAGTAATGAACGCGCCTCGCAGCAAATGGCGGTCAGTTCCGGCATGAGCATTGTGCAAGCGGTCAGCGCACCGCAAACCGCGATGGGGCAAGCCGCCCTCGGTTTGCTTGGCATTGGCGCCGAATACGGCATTCTAATGCCTTACAGCCGCACCCACGAAAGCGAAGCCGACGCTATCGGTCTGGATTTAATGGCCAAAGCCGGTTTTAATCCACAGCAAAGCATCAGCTTATGGCAAAAAATGGCGCAGGCAGCGCAAGGCCAACAACCGCTAGAATTTATGTCGACCCATCCTTCCCATGCTACCCGCATCCAGGAATTGGAACGGCGTATGCCGCAAGCGATGGGGATATATCAGCAAGCTCAAGCACAAGGCAAACAACCGCGTTGTAATTAATGACTCCAAATTTAAAACATTTACAGCCGTACCCGTTCGAAAAACTGGCGCAACTTAAACACGGCATTACTCCACCTAAAGACAAGGCGCATATCGCACTGTCGATGGGCGAGCCGACCCATGCCACGCCGCATTTGATTCAGGAAGCACTGCTAACGCATTTGCACGGTTTGTCTAACTATCCGACGACTAAAGGCATAGCTGAACTTAGGCAGGCGATAGCAGGATGGCTTAGCCGTCGTTTCCAAATTCCGGCTGATGTTATTGATGCGGAAACCCAGGTCTTGCCGGTCAACGGCACCCGCGAAGCCTTGTTTTCGTTTGCCCAATGTTTGGTTGATTCGACTGGCGCGCAACCTGTCGTCATCATGCCGAACCCGTTTTACCAGATTTACGAAGGCGCGGCGTTATTGGCCGGGGCGGAACCTTATTTTTTGAATACGCTGGAAGACACCGCTTATTTGCCCGATTTCGACGCCGTGCCGGATGAGATATGGCAACGCTGCCAGCTGATTTACATTTGCTCTCCCGGCAATCCGACCGGTGCGGTGATGGGGCAGGCCAGCCTCGAAAAATTGCTGAAACTGGCGGAACAATACGATTTTGTCATCGCTTCCGACGAGTGCTACAGCGAAATTTACGACGACGAAAGCAATCCGCCGCCGGGCTTGCTGCAAGTCGCTTACAATAGGGGCAACAGCGCATTCAAACGTTGCGTCATTTTCCATAGCTTGTCCAAACGCTCCAACGCGCCGGGTTTGCGTTCAGGCTTTGTCGCCGGTGACGCTGAAATACTGAAAGCCTATTTCCAATACCGGACGTATCACGGCTGCGCAATGCCGTTGCCGACCCAACACGCGAGCATTCAGGCTTGGCAGGACGAAACGCATGTTATTGAAAACCGCCGATTGTACCGGGAAAAATTCGCCGCCTTTATCGGCATATTGGGTGAGGTTTGCACCGTCATCAAGCCGCCCGCGAGTTTTTACGTCTGGTTGAAAACGCCGATTGCCGACACCGAATTCGCCCGGCAATTATTTGTCCAGCAAAACATTACCGTGCTGCCCGGAAGCTTTCTATCCCGCGATTTTGACGGCATCAATCCCGGCCTTAACCATGTCCGGATTGCCTTGGTTGCGCCGCTCAATGAATGTATAGACGCCGCGCAACGCATTAAAAATTTCCTTAACTCTTTGTAGAAAAAACCATGTCACAACTAGAACAAATCATTAACGACGCTTTTGAAAACCGTGCCGACATCACCCCGGCTAACGCCACTGCCGAAGTGCGCGCTGCTGTCACAGATGCGCTCAAACAGCTCGATAGCGGCAGCTTGCGCGTTGCTGAAAAAATCAACGGCGATTGGGTGACTCATCAATGGCTGAAAAAAGCGGTGCTGTTGTCATTCCGCATCAACGACAACCATCTGATGGACGGCGGCAATACCCGTTACTATGATAAAGTCGAGTGCAAATACTCGAATTACAGCGAAGAAGATTTCGCCAAAGCCGGTGTGCGCGTAGTGCCCAACGCAGTTGCGCGGCACGGTTCTTACATTGCACCGGGCGCAATCCTGATGCCGTCTTATGTCAATATCGGAGCATTCGTCGATAGCGGCACTATGGTCGATACCTGGGTGACAGTCGGTTCTTGCGCGCAAATCGGTAAAAACGTGCATTTGTCCGGCGGTGTCGGCATCGGCGGCGTCTTAGAGCCATTACAAGCCAACCCCACCATCATCGGCGACAACTGCTTTATCGGCGCACGTTCTGAAATCGTCGAAGGCGTCATCGTTGAAGATGGCTGTGTCATTTCGATGGGCGTTTACATCGGCCAAAGCACCAAGATTTTCAACCGCATGACCGGCGAAATCAGTTATGGCCGCATTCCGGCGGGTTCCGTGGTGGTTTCTGGCAATCTGCCTTCAGCCGATGGCAAATACAGCCTGTACTGCGCGGTGATCATCAAACAGGTTGATGAACGCACCCGCAGCAAAACTGGCATTAATGAGTTGCTGCGGGATTAGGCCGGATTCGATTCGCCCCAGCTAAAACAGGAAAAACGACCATGAGCCTAAAATACGCAACTAACAAGATCACTGAAGAAGAGTACCTACAAGGCGAATTTGTTGCGGAATTTAAGCATGAGTTCATTGATGGCGACGTTTATGCCATGGCTGGGGCGAGCGAGAATCATAATTTACTGTCCATTAATATGGCTAGTGAGTTAAGAAGTCAGCTTAAAGGCACGCCTTGCAGAATCTTCATAGCCGATATGAAAGTCAAAGTCGGCCATGATTTTTTCTATCCTGATGTGATGGTAGTTTGCCAGCAAGACAATGAATTTGAATATTACAAACAATCGCCGGTTATTGTTGTTGAAGTTTTATCCAAATCAACCAGAAAGTTTGACCAAACGTTGAAGCGCCTGAAGTACCAAAAAATTTCTACTTTGGAAGAGTATGTTTTAATTGAACAAACTATCGGGGAAATTGAAGTCTTTAGAAAAAAAGACCATTGGCAATCTTCTTATTACTATCTTGGCGATGCGATTAGGTTTGAATCGCTAGGCGTTACCGTGCTGGTAGAAGACATTTATTATCAAGTCAACAATGATGATGTACTGGCTTTCTTGCAGGAAAAAGCGCAACCCCCTGTACAGCCCTCCTAAATTTTCATATAAAACTAATGATTAACAACGATGTATTACGCCGGATACGCTACGCTTTAGAGCTTAAAGATCAGACCATGATCGATATTTTTGCGCTAAGTGGCGTCGAGATAAGCCGTGACGAGCTGCTACCGCTGCTGAAAAAAGATAATGAAGCCGATTATGTGCCGCTTAACAACAAATTGATGGAGCAGTTTTTGGACGGCTTGATTATCTACAGACGAGGCAAGCAGGAAAATCCGCCTGCGCCGGTGAAAAAACCGGAGCCGTTAACCAATAACACTATTCTCAAAAAACTGCGTATCGCGCTGGAATTTAAAGAAGAAGACATGCTGACCACCTTAAAACTGGCCGATTTTGAATTGTCCAAAGGCGAGCTCAGTTCTTTTTTCAGAAAAAAAGACCACAAACATCACCGCGAATGTGGCGACCAGATTCTGCGGAATTTTTTACAAGGTTTGACTGTTCGTTTTAGAGAACAAGACTGACAGCCGTTCCCCTACCTCCCAATAACTTAACTAAGGTCTATGCCATGAGCGAAAACATATCCAATAATGCCATCATTTACGCCACACTGGCTTTAAACAGCGAAGTCGCGCTGCAACACGAATATCTGGATTCCGACGATGTGCCCGAAGACGAGCGCGAAAACGAAGAAGAAATCCTGGCCGATTTGGAACAGGCTTTTATGGAATTTGTCGATCTTTATAAAGTCCGTTGCAAATCTGACAAGCAACTGCCCAGCATAGACGAATTGCTGAACAGCCAATTGTAAAACTATGCACACGTTGTACGGCATCAAAAACTGCGACACAGTTAAAAAAGCGCGCAACTGGCTGGATCAACATGGCATTGCTTACCGCTTCCACGATTTTCGGGTCGATGGCTTAACGCCTGAGTTATTACAGCATTTTGCCGGGCATGTGGACTGGAACAAACTGCTCAACCGCAGCAGCACCAGTTGGCGGCAGCTTGGTGTCGAGCAACAAAGCGATTTGACTGAGGATAAAGCGCTGCAACTGATGCTGGACACGCCTACGCTGATTAAACGCCCGGTTTTAGACACCGGCGACACGCTAATCATCGGATTTAGCAGCAAAGATGATGGCTATGCCGCAAGCCTGCTTAGCCATATCGACTAAAAGCTGCGGCATAAAGTTCACAGCGAAGGCTGTAAAAAAAACAGAGTCCACGCTTAGCACGAAAGCCACGAAAAAAACGTGAAAATAGTATTGGGCAATTCGCAAAAAATAACACCCGCCGCCTCTGTCGGAGTTCAAAGCTAGCTTTGAACAGCCAAAGCCAGCTAACTATCGTGCTAAGCGTGGACAATCATTTAGAACTGTTTTTTTCAGGAAATGGCCTAAATTGAAAACCCACAAACAAACCGAATGACTATGAGCGACACCTTAGAACTGCTTAAAGACCTGATCCGCCGCGAATCAGTCACCCCTAAAGACGCGGGCTGCCAGGATGTGCTGGCCGCACGTTTGACCCAACTGGGCTTCAAAGAAGAACGCCTAAACTTTGAAGACACCCAAAACATCTGGCTCAGACGCGGCGACGCCAAACCGCTGTTGACCTTTCTCGGCCACACCGATGTTGTGCCGACCGGCCCGCTGGAGGCTTGGCTTTCACCGCCGTTTGAGCCGACCATTCGCGACGGCAAACTTTATGGCCGTGGCGCCGCCGATATGAAAGGCGGCATCGCCTGTTTTATCACCGCCGTAGAACGCTTTATCGCCAAATACCCGCATCATCAAGGCTCCATCGCAGTGCTGATGACCAGCGACGAAGAGGGCATTGCCACCAACGGTGTGGTAAAAGTCGTCGAAGTGCTGGAACAGCGCAACGAAAAAATAGACTGGTGCTTAGTTGGCGAACCGTCCAGCGACAAGAAAATCGGCGATGTCATTCGTGTCGGTCGGCGTGGTTCCTTATGCGCCAAGCTGACCATCAAAGGCATACAAGGCCATGTCGCCTATCCCGAACTGGCCGATAATCCGATACACAGCTTCGCCCCGGCGTTAAAAGATTTAGTCGAAGAAGTCTGGGATCACGGCAACGCGTTTTTCCCGCCAACCAGCTTGCAGGTTTCCAACATTAATGCCGGCACCGGCGCGGAAAACATCATCCCCGGCAGCGTGGCGGTTCAGTTTAACCTGCGTTTTTGCACCGAACTGGACGAGGACACCATCAAGCAACGCACCCGCGCACTATTGGATAAATACGATTTCAACTATGAACTTGAATGGCGCCTATCCGGCAACCCGTTCCTGACTCAGCCGGGCGCATTAATTGATGCCGCCCATGCCGCGATCAAAACCGTGACCGGCTTTGAAACGCTTGACGATACCGGCGGCGGCACTTCCGACGGGCGCTTTATTGCCCCAACCGGCGCACAAGTTATTGAACTTGGGCCGTTGAACGAGAGCATCCATAAGGTCAATGAGCATGTTGGCGTTGACGATTTGGCGGTTTTGTCCACGATTTATGAGCAGCTATTGGTAAATTTGCTGGCTTTATAAGTATGAGGTGGGGGCGGCTTCTGCGATAGCTTGTTTTATTTGCATCATTGCCGTTGTATCCAACTGCGCGGTTCTGCGCTGTTGCAGGCATAACGCGCCTCTGAAACCCAGATAATCAGGCTGGTAGGGCATGAGTTCGGCGATGTCTTTTAATCTCAGCGAACCGGCCAGTCCGCACAGTAAATTTTGTTTTTGGGCGAGTTTGACAAAGCGCGCTAGGGCAGTTTTTTCCATGACTTGGCTTAACGAGCCGCTGCTTTTGTTCATGGTGTCGAGCATCACGCCCTTGAAACCGGTATTTTTTATCGCATCTATGACGGCAAAATCGGGCTGGGTATCGGCGAATAAGACCGCGATTAAGGCTATCGATTTTGGCAATGTCGCCAGTTTTGCCAAGGTTCCCGGCCAGTCGCCGCCGGGGAAAAAGCCGATTTTGACATAATCGACGCCGGTTGCGGCCATCGCTTTGACCGCTTGGTAAACGATTTCGGGCTGCATCGGCAGGTCGCCGACGGTGGCGCTGACCGGGCGGCGGCCATCAATTTCATCGACAATGGTTTTGACCAGATCGGTTTCCAACGCGCCCAACGCGCCTAAAGCCGGTTGTTTCAGGTCGATAATATCGACATTCGCGCTCAACGCCTGCAAGGCTTCTGCTACGCTGTTGACGCTGGCGAGCATTCCGGTCATGCGCTGGCCTCCAAGTGCTTTTCAATCACCGCCATCAACCAAGCCCAGGCTTCCAACTCCCGTTCCCCGGCGGTTTTTTCCACGCCGATGCGCAGATAATCGATTTCAGTTTGTATTTTTTTCGGCGGCAATCTGTCCAAGCGGCTGATTAAAATCGCTGCTTCCAGCACCGAATATTGGGCGCGGTTAAAGCCGGTAAAAGGCGCGTGATTGGCGCTATGCACCGCTTTGCAAAATAACTTGGGCCGGGTGTCGTCGTCTTCAATTCTAATTAGTTCGACTTCTGTGTGAGCCAATGCGCAGGCCAGCACTTGGCCGTTGATTTTTTCCGCGTGTTTTAATGGCCAGTCGCGTCGCCCGGTCAAGCAACCGGCAAATACACGCACGTCATCGCAATAGTTGATGACCGCAGTTTTGTTGTCCAGCAGATTGTTCAGTGTGGTTGAAGGGCGAAACGGCAGGATGATGAATTCGTCTTGCGACCCGGAAGGTATGTGTATGCCCATCGGCGCGATATGCGCCAAGCCTGAGCTGTTTTGGGTGATGACGATGGTTTCTTGAATCATGAGTAATTGTTTATTGGTAAAGCAAAAAAATTATCACCACAAAAAATATATCCTGAGTTGTCAATTTTTTGTAGGGTACGCTGTGCGTACCTTTTGCATTGATTTGTAGGGTAGTTACTAACGGTACGCACAGCGTACCCTACAGCTAGTGTTTTTTTAGCGTGGTTCCGGCTGGTTTAAAGGTGTGCAGGTCAACGCTGGGTTTGGTACTGGCGGTTGCGCAGCCCCATTGCAATGCTTGATCTTGGGTGTAGCGTTTGCCTAATTGCCAGGCGATTTCAGCGCGCGCCAATTCAACGCCCAGATAAAAGGCATGGCCGCCGTCGTTTTCGACCTGCAGCTTTGGAAACAGGTCGAACGGGTCGGTGGCACTGTGCAGGCCGTCGCGGTTGAAAATATGTACGCCTTCGCTGCTGATTTGGACCCGGTAACTGGGGTCTTTGATTTGCCCGGCCAGTTCATTGATTTCATCGAGTGAATACGGAAAGGGCGAGGTTTCGTGCAAAGCCATTAAGCCGGGGTCGATATGCTTGGGCAGCATGTCATGCTGTTTGGCCGCAAACATAATGCGCCGCGCCAGATCGGCTTCCTTGACTGCGCGGCAGGCATGTTTGCTGACTTGGGTTGCTAAAATGCTGTTGATGTTAAGCTCCGAGCAGATGCCCAGCAGCAGCGCATTCATGCCCATCGTGTCGGCATGGGTCAGTTCGGTGATGTTGCCGACGCCCAACATCATTTCAATATCGGGGTGGTTTTTTCTGACTTCGTGATAGCGCACGATGGATTGGGTGAAGCCAAAATGCAGCGGGTCTAAAATCGGGTCGACGATAAAAGCGCGGTTTTTTGCCTGCATGATGTTGATGGCGCGATCTAATGATGCCAAATCTTCATGTTTTTCCGGGATTAAAATCGGTGTTGCCGCGACTTCATCAGCCACCCACAGCGTACTTTCGTGCAGGCTGAGCATGTAATCTGCGCCGGCTTTGCCGCCTCTGAGCAAATCGTCCGCCTCCAACGAATCGATGCTGACGGTGAAACCTTCCTGTTTCAAGGTGCGGATGATGTCTTCCATCTGCGGAAAATCGGTGCTTGGCAGGCAGCCGATGTCGATCACATCAGCGCCGTTTTGTTTATAGTAGTAAGCGCGCTTGACCACCTCGTCAACGCTGACATTGGGCGCATCGACGATTTCGGCAAAGATTTTCACGCTGTAACGGCTTAAATCAATCTTGTGCGCGGCGTGGCCGAAAAACATCGGCAAGTCTTTGAGTTCGTCAGGGCCGCGTTCAATCGGCAAGCCTAAGTCTTTGGACAAGGCGTCCAAATCGCCCCGGCAGCGCCCCGGCACTAAAATGCGGTCGGCGCCGAACGTGTCGGTCAAGCGGCGGCCTATCATGTCGGCGGTCATTAGCGCCGCGACTTTAAGCCCCAGTTCATGAACGGTGTAGGTAAATGTCGGCTGCATTTTTTCCAGGATACTACGCAGCTGTTTTTCTGCCAGTCTGCCGGTAAGAAACAGGATATGTTCGCTCATGTCAGCGATTTTAGCCGTTCTTTGACGGCAATAATCAGTTCGTCGACGCTGTCAACGACGGTGGTGTATTCAAAGGTGCGCAGTTTGGCCGTGCCTTCCAGATCGATTTTGCGCGGGTAAACCATGACTTTGCCGCCCGGCGCGGTGGTTTCCATTTCCGGCGCGATGTCGCAAGGATAAACGATGCTCGGCACCTTGCATTTTCCGGCTTGCGAATACAGATTGGTCACCAGCGAGTCGGCAATGCCCAACACGCATTTAGCCACTGTATTCGACGTGGTCGGCGCCATTACAAAGCTATGGTAATGGCCTTTGTAAAAATGCCCGACCGGCGGCGCAGAGGCGGTTTTATCGCGGTACACCGGGAATTTTTGGCGGATGTCGTCGAGATGAATGCCGTACATTTTTAACACTTCCTCGCCGGCCAGACTCAGATACACATCGACAGCGTCCAGTGTCAGCATGAAGTCCAGGCATTCTTCTATATAATGCCCGGAGCCGGTAATGGCCCAGGCGAGTCGTGGTTTGTCCATGAAACTGATTAATTAACGTCGAAAAATGCGGCCATTATACATCAACCCATACGCCAATTTCGCGCACAGGAGCTTTTAAACAATGTTCAGTCATAGCAATAGTCCTCTGATTATGGGGATTTTAAATGTAACCCCAGACAGTTTTTCCGATGGCGGCAAATATTCAGGGCTTGCAGCCGCCTTGCAACAGGTTGAGCTGATGCTGTCCGAAGGCGTCGATATCATCGACATCGGTGGCGAATCGACCCGTCCCGGTTCGGAACCGGTTTCAGCTAACGAACAGATTGAACGGGTGCTGCCGGTAATTAACGCCATTCGGCAACAACTGGCCAGCGATATTTTAATCAGCATTGATACCACTTTGAGTGCAGTCGCCAAAGCCGCGCTTGATGCTGGTGCTGATATGATTAACGATATTTCGGGGGGCAGGGCGGATGCCGCGATTTTGACGCTGGCGGCCGAAGCCGGTGTGCCGATTATTTTGATGCACAGCCAAGGCCAACCCAAAACCATGCAGGACAGCCCGCATTATGACAACGTGGTTGAGGATGTGCTTTCATCGTTACATGCAAGCATCGATGCGGCGTTAAAAGCGGGCGTTAAAAAAGAGGCCATCGCCATCGATCCGG
The DNA here is from genome assembly GCA_047920955.1 of Methylobacter sp. Taxonomy (GTDB): domain Bacteria; phylum Pseudomonadota; class Gammaproteobacteria; order Methylococcales; family Methylomonadaceae; genus Methylobacter_A. The sequence goes on from JBLRXA010000024.1 coordinate 16,573, forward strand.
GCATCGGGTTTGGCAAACGCAAGCAGGATAATCTGGATTTGCTGGCGCATCTTGATAAGTTAGTGGCGACAGGTTTTCCGGTGTTGCTGGGCACCAGCCGCAAGCGTTTTATGGGCACGATTTGCGACGTGGCTGAACCTTCGGAATTGGTGACCGCGACCGCAGTAACCACGGCTTTAGGCGTGATGGCCGGTGTGCAAATGTTTCGCGTACATGATGTCAAAGAAAACCGGCAGGCCGCTGACGTGGCTTGGGCGATTAAGCGGAGTCGGTAGGTTTTTATGAAAGCTGATGAATTTGATAAGAAATTTGATGAAGGTGATGATATTTTGGAGGATTTAGACTTATCTAAGGCGAAGAGAGTCATGCAAGGTCAAAAGCGAGTTAATATTGATTTTCCTGCCTGGATGGTTGAATCCTTAGATAAAGAAGGAGAGAGTCCATTATAAAAATAGGGTTGGCTGAACGCATTGAATCCACGAAACATTACAGCAAACAGACCGTTAAATTGTTCCGTTCCCCTTTAAATTAAGGGAACGGAACGTGTCAATTTAGCGAATGATGATCAAGATAAATGCCTCAAACCTGCCCCGCAGGTTTGTTGGTTTTACCTTTAATCGTTTTAGATTCCGTTTTTTTCGGTGCCTCATTGTCAGGCTCCGACGGTTTGCTGACGGTCAAATCAGTTTCTTCAGGCGGGCGAGGTTCCTTTCCCGCCATTAAATCCTCAATCTGCAAACGGTCTATCGTTTCCCACTTCATCAGCGCATCGGCCATTTTGTGCAGAATGTCGATGTTTTCCTTCAAAATGGTTTCGGCGCGTTGATAGTTGCTGTCTATCACTGAGCGGATTTCCTCGTCAATCAGCTGGGCGACGTTGCTTGATACGGAACTGCCCTGGACGCCGGGATGCCCCATAAAGGGTTGGCCGCCTTCTTCGCCATAAACCAGCGGGCCGAGTTTTTCCGAAAATCCCCAGCGCGTGACCATGTTGCGCGCCAATTCGGTGGCGCGTTCAATGTCATTCGAGGCGCCTGTCGTCACTCTATCGCCGCCATAAATCATCAGTTCCGCAATGCGGCCGCCGAACAGGCTGGCAATTTGGCTTTCCAGTTTGCGTTTGCTGGCGCTGTATTGGTCGCGGTCGGGCAGGAACATGGTGATGCCCAAAGCGCGGCCGCGTGGCATGATACTGACTTTATAAACGGCGTCATGGTCAGGCGATTTTTGCCCGACGATGCAATGTCCCGCTTCATGGTAGGCGGTCAACAATTTGTCTTCTTCGGTCATCACCATGGTGTGCCGTTCCGCGCCCATCAGGATTTTATCCTTGGCTTTTTCAAGATCGCCCATGCTAACTTCCTGCTTGTTGGAGCGGGCGGCGAACAGCGCGGCTTCGTTGACGATATTGGCCAGATCAGCGCCGGAAAAACCGGGGGTGCCACGGGCGATATATTTCAATTCGACATCGGCTGCAGCGGGCACTTTTTTGATATGCACATTCAGGATTTGCTCGCGGCCGCGCACATCGGGCAGACCGACGTTGACTTGGCGGTCGAAACGGCCGGGTCTGAGCAAGGCTTTGTCGAGCACGTCGGCGCGGTTGGTGGCGGCGATGACGATGACGCCTTCGTTGCCGTTAAAACCGTCCATTTCTACCAGTAATTGATTGAGCGTTTGTTCGCGTTCGTCATTGCCGCCGCCCATGCCGGGGCCGCCGCGTTGACGGCCGACTGCATCGATTTCGTCGATAAAGATAATGCAGGGCGCGTGTTCTTTAGCCTGGGCAAACATATCACGCACTCGGGAAGCGCCGACACCGACAAACATTTCGACAAAATCCGAACCGGAAATGGTGAAAAACTTGACCCCAGCTTCACCAGCAATGGCTCTCGCAATCAGGGTTTTTCCGGTTCCCGGCGGGCCGACCATCAAAATGCCGCGCGGAATTTGTCCGCCCAGTTTTTGGAATTTTTGCGGGTCTTTAAGAAAATCAACCAGCTCGGCGACATCTGCTTTGGCTTCTTCGCAGCCCGCGACATCGTTAAAGGTCACGGTCATTTTGTCTTCTTCCAGCATTTTGGCCTTACTTTTGCCAAAACCGCCGCTGCCCATACTGCCTTGGCGGCGCATGTAAATAATGAAAACCAAAATCATCAGCAGCATCGGAAACCAGGAGATGAACATCCGCATCAGCAAGGATTCCTGTTCGGGCGGCACTGTTCTGATTTGCACGCCGGCGGTCAGCAGGTCGTCGATCAAATGGCCGTCGCCGGGGTTAAAGGTCTGGTAATTTTGCCCGTCTGAGGTGCGCACGCCAATTTGTTGGCCGGACACTTCCACGCGCTCAACCTGCCCCCGTTTGACCTTGTTGATAAATTCAGAATAGGCCAGTGAATCGACCATCGGCGGCGTGGTTTTGACACGGTCATAGATTAAATAGGCTCCGGCAATAACAATGCCGAAGATAAAAATATTAAACCAATATTTATTCATCTGTTTCTCCTAGTTGCTGCGACCGCTTAAATAACGAGCCTTTTTCATACATTGAGTTTCATTTGGCTGTCTTAAGCTGATGTCCTGGTAATTATTCACATCCCACTATCGTTCCCACGCTCTGCGTGGGAACGATAATTGCGGGGGAACTGAATGATTACATTTCCTGAAAAGAATGGTCTCAAATAATTGTCCACGAAAGCCAGGAAAAATACGGCATTTTCGTGGCTTTTGTGATTTTTCTGGGCTCTACTTTCCTAGCAGACACGCTACTTCAAGGCAAATTCAATCAGTGTTTATTATAATAAGCCTCATTTCATCGAAAATAAATCTTTGAAAAAGTAGGGTATATATGTTTAGAAAAGACATGGAAGCCTAATTTCTTGGCTTATAAAACGCTCAAACCAAATGCCGACAGACAAAATTTCGTGACCTTCGCGCCTTCCTAGTGATAACCTTTCCCAACGACTTGTGGGATATTTAGCTCCCTGTAATATCAATGTAAAATCGGTATAGTATTGATTAACCTATAATTATTTGTGCTTATACAGTGCGCCCATTGTTATACACCTGCTGACATTTTTCGGAATCGGCATTCGACAAACTACAGGATATTATTATGAAAGATACTGTCATTTGGCATTATTTAACTTCGCTTACTTTAGACAATCTCTCGTCGACCCTGATGTTGTCACTGGTTTTGGGCTTAAGTGCCTTAATCCTAGTGCTTTGGATAATTTTAAGGGCGCGCAAAAAGCGTGATGCCCAAGCCGCAACCGATATTAAACCAGCCGCCGACACCCCGCACTGGCATAATTTGGCGGTTACAGAGGTACTGAAAGAACTGGCTGTTGATGCCGAACACGGACTCGGTGACGCTGAGGTCGAACAACGCCTTGCACGGCATGGGCCGAACCATTTGCCCGAAAAAAAACCGCCCAGCGCGCTGATGCGTTTTATCAGCCAGTTCCATAACCTGTTGATTTATGTGCTGCTGGTCACTGCTTTTATTACCGCCATGCTGGATCACTGGACGGACACGCTGGTCATTTTGGGCGTGGTTCTGGTCAACTCGATTATCGGCTATGTGCAAGAGGGCAAAGCCGAAGATGCCTTGCGGGCGATCAGGCAAATGCTGTCCTCGCACGCCATCGTGCTGCGTAACGGCAAAAAAATCACCCTGGCCGCTGCCGATCTGGTGCCCGGCGATATTGTCACGCTGCAATCGGGCGATAAAGTGCCTGCCGATATGCGCCTGGTTACGGTCAAAAACCTTCAGGTTCAAGAGGCCGCCTTGACCGGCGAATCGGTGCCGGTAGAAAAAAAGACCGTTCCGGTTGATGCCAATGCGGTCATCGGCGACCGCGTTAATCTGGCCTATTCGGGGACTTTAGTTACGTCTGGCCAGGCCAAAGGCGTGGTCATCGCCACCGGCGCCAATACCCAAATCGGCCATATCAGCCAGATGGTCGCCGGTGTTGAAACGCTGACGACTCCACTACTGTTACAAATGGAAGTGTTTGCACGCTGGATCACCGCCGCCGTCATTATCTTGTCCTGCTTGGTTTTTACTTTCGGCATGATGGTTCAGGGCGGCGATGCCGTGGATATGTTTATGACCGTGGTAGGGCTTGCGGTTGCCGCGATACCGGAAGGTCTGCCGGCTATTCTGACGGTGACGCTGGCCATCGGCGTACAAAGTTTGGCTTATCGTAACGCCATTATTCGGCGGTTGCCTGCGGTTGAAACACTGGGTGCGGTGAGCATCATTTGCTCCGATAAAACCGGCACACTGACCCGGAATGAAATGACGGTACGCTCGGTAGTGACCGCTGAGCGGCAACTGGAAATCACCGGGACGGGCTATGAACCGGTCGGCGAATTCGTCTTTGACGGGAAAACGCTCGATCCCAATAGCGATACGGTGTTGATGCAGGCATTGCAAACCGCAATCTATTGTAATGACGCCAACGTTGAGCAAAAACACGAAACCTGGAAAGTACACGGCGACCCGATGGAGGCGGCCTTGCTGATTGCCGGCCTTAAAGCGGACTTACAGGCGGCGGAGGCGTTAAAAGCATGGCCGCGTACCGACATCATCCCGTTTGAGTCGGAACATAAATTTATGGCGACGCTGCATCATAACCATGAGGGCGAGGCCATTATTTATGTAAAAGGTGCGCCTGAGCGCCTGCTGGACTTGTGCCCGCTTGAACGCACGGCCGAGGGCGACCGGCCCATACAGCGCGATAACTGGAAGACTGCGATAGATACGCTGGCCAAAGAGGGACAGCGGGTGTTGGGCGTCGCCTGCAAACCGGCGCAGGGGCATCAAGTCGAACTGGATGTGAGCGACCTTAATGAAGGGTTGGTTCTGTTAGGCCTGTTCGGTTTAATCGACCCGCCGCGCACGGAGGCCATTGCCGCTGTCAAAGAATGTATCACGGCCGGTATCCGGGTCAAAATGATTACCGGTGACCATGAGGTGACCGCCTGCAGCATAGCCGCGCAGCTGAATTTGCATAACAGCAGCGAGGCGATTACTGGCCGGATGATCGATACCTACAACGACGAAGAATTGCTGGCGCGGGTGCAAGACGTCGATGTGTTTGCCAGGGTCAGCCCCGAACATAAATTGCGTCTGGTCAGTTTGTTGCAGACCGGCGGCGCCATTGTGGCGATGACCGGCGACGGCGTTAATGATGCGCCTGCGTTGCGCCGCGCCGATGTCGGCATTGCCATGGGACATAAAGGTACCGAGGCGGCCAAGGACGCATCGGAAATGGTGATTACCGACGATAATTTTGCGACCATTGTCCATGCCATCGAACAGGGCCGCACCGTTTATGAAAATCTGAAAAAAGCGATTGTGTTCTTGTTGCCGGTCAATGGCGGCGAATCCATGAGCATCATTGTGGCTATTTTATTCGGCTATATCCTGCCGATTACCCCGCTGCAAATCCTGTGGGTCAACATGGTCAGCTCGGTGGCATTGGCAATGGCGCTGGCCTTTGACCCGGCCGAACCCGACCTGATGACGCGCCCGCCGCGTCCTGCCAACGAAGCGATTTTGTCCGGCTTTTTGGCGTGGCGTATCGCGCTGGTATCGGTGTTGTTTGCGCTGGGCGTATTCGGCATTTTTTATTGGAGCCAAGAACAAGGTTCCAGCTTGGAAGAGGCACGCACTTACGCCGTCAACACCCTGGTGCTGATGGAAGTGTTTTATCTATTAAGTGTCCGTTATTTACGGGTTTCCGCATTGAGTTTTAAACGCATGTTCAACTCCCGCGCGGTCATTTACGCCATTGGTACGGTGATAACATTGCAGCTTATTTTTACCTACGCGCCGTTCATGGAACGCTTTTTCGACACCCGCCCCATCGACTTTGTACACGGCCTTGAGATTCTGGCCATAGGCTTGACCTTGTTCGGCGTGTTGGAGCTGGAAAAAAGTGTGCGCCGGAAATTTTTTAGTTAAAGCTGATTATTTACCATGAGCGCCCATTTAATTGTCGGCATCTTGCTGGCCGCAGGTGCGAGTCGCCGCTTTGGCACAGATAAACTGACCCATAGCTTGCCCGGTGGCGACCCAGTGGCGGTGCGGGCTTGCCGCAATCTGTTGGCCGGTAGCGATAAGGTGCTGGCGGTGGTGCGGCCTGGCAGCGGTCAGTTGGCCGCGTTATTGCAAGCTGAAGGCGCGGACGTCCGGGTTTGCGCCGATGCCGGATTGGGCATGGGCGCAAGTCTTGCGTTTGCTGTTCAATCGTGTCCCGATGTCGACGGCTGGCTGGTCGCATTGGCGGACATGCCGTGGATAGAACCCTGCACTATCACCAAAGTCGCGGATGCGCTGCGTTCGGGGGCGCTTGTCGCAGCACCCAGTCGACAAGGCCGGCGCGGCCATCCGGTTGGTTTTTCAGCTATGTTAGGCGCAAAATTGGCCGCCTTGGACGGTGATGAAGGCGCGAAATCGGTGATTCAGGCGCATCTTGACCAGCTCCAACTTATTGATTGCAACGATGCCGGTATATTTCGGGACATCGATAAACCGGAAGATTTGCACATTTCAACCCGTATCGGAAAACCAGCGTGATCCGCGACATTCTCGACTTACAACTCGAACTGCGTCAGACGCGCCGCCCTTATGCGCTGGCTACCGTTATCGAAATACTCGGCTCATCCTCGGCAAAACCGGCGGCTAAGGCGTTGATTGACCTAAACGGCAAAGTCATTGCTGGCTGGGTCGGCGGCGGTTGTGCGCAATCTTTGGTGTCCGGCGCGGCGCTGGCATGTTTTGAAACAGGAGACCCCCAGGTGATTGACGTCGACTTGAATGACGAAGTGTTCGGCGCGGGTATGCCCTGCGGCGGCAGTATGCGGGTGTATGTGGAGCCGGTTTTGCCCAAGCCGGTGCTTTGGCTGATGGGGCATGGCCGCATTGTGGAAAGCCTTTGCGAATTCGCCTGCCGCTTAGGGTTTGAGGTGGTTGTCAATGACCCGCAAGCCACGGCGGAGCGTTTTCCATGCGCGGGCCGCATCATCGGCGACGATTGCCGTTATCAGCAATTGCAACCGCAAGCGGGCGATTTTGTGGTGGTAGCGAGCCATCACAAGGGCGACTACGATTCTCTGACCCGCGCGGTGCAATCCGAAGCGCTGTATATCGCCCTGGTTTCCAGCCGCAAACGGGCTGACCTGGTCTTGGCGCGCTTGGCGCAGGAAGGTTTTGATAAAGCCCGTCTTGCCAGAGTACGCGCCCCCGCCGGTCTGAATCTCGGCGCGAAGTTGCCTGAGGAAATCGCCTTGTCCATCGTCAGTGAAATGGTGCGGGTAAGGCGCGGCGGCAGCGGCGAGGCGTTGAGCCGGCTTTAAAGATTTTATTAATACCGATGTCCAGAAGGAGAACTACCTGATGATTACGCTCACTATCAACGGCAAACCCCGGCATATTGATTTGCCTGCCGATACCCCACTGCTGTGGGCTTTGCGCGACCACGAGGGGCTGACCGGAACCAAATTCGGTTGCGGCATGGCGTTGTGCGGCGCTTGTACTGTGCATGTTGACGGCGAACCTGCCCGTGCTTGTGTCATGCCTATTTCGGCTGCCGTGGGCAAGCATATCGTAACGGTTGAAGCCATAGGCGAGGACGCAACCGGGCAAAAAGTCCAAGATGCCTGGTTGGCGTTAAGCGTACCGCAATGCGGTTATTGCCAGTCCGGCCAGATCATGGCGGCTACGGCGCTGCTCAAACAAAACCCCAAACCTAGCGATGCCGATATTGACAAGGCCATGAGCGGCAATATCTGCCGTTGTGGCACTTATCCCCGCATACGCGCCGCCATCAAGCAGGTGGCCGCTTTAACGGAGGCCAAATGATGAAAAAATCGCTGGATAAGCCGAATGCAGTAATCCCGGACGAGGATGGCCTTTATATTACCAACATCAGTCGCCGCACATTTATCAAGGGTTTTGCCCTGAGCGGATTGGTGCTGGCAGTAGGTTTCCCGGCGCTGGTCGGGGCTGATGAAACAGCCGAACCGTCGGAACAAGGTAAATACGGTGCCGATGCCATGCCGCACGGTTGGGTGGACAATCCGCTGGTGTTCGTCGCGATAGCGGAAGACGGCACGGTGACTATCATTTGCCACCGTTCGGAAATGGGGCAAGGTGTGCGCACCAGTTTGCCGATGGTCGTCGCCGACGAACTCGACGCCAATTGGCTGCACGTTCGGGTTGAACAGGCGCCTGGCGATGAATCGCGTTACGGCAACCAAGATACCGACGGCTCCCGCAGTATGCGCCATTTTTTTATGCCAATGCGCCGGGTCGGCGCGGCGGCCCGCAGCATGTTGGAAACGGCGGCGGCCGCGCACTGGCAAGTGCCGGTGCAGGATGTCCGCGCCGAGCTGCATCGCGTACTTCATCCCGCCACCGGCAGATCACTCGGCTACGGCGAACTGGCCAAAGCGGCGGCAAAACTGCCGGTGCCTGCCGGCGAAACCTTGCGCCTGAAAGAACCGCCGGAATTCCGTTACATCAGCAAGGGGCAGATCAAACTTTACGACGGGCTGGACATGGTCACCGGCAGGGCGCAGTACGGCATAGACACCCGCCTCAAAGACATGCTTTATGCGGTCGTGGCGCGCCCACCGGTATTCGGCGGCAAAGTCTTAAACTACGATGCCAAGAATGCGCTCAAGGTGCCGGGTGTGGTCAAGGTGGTCGAACTGCCGACTAGCCCTGGGCCTGCGGGTTTTAATCCGCTTGGCGGCATTGCCGTGGTTGCCCGTAATACTTGGGCGGCGATCCAGGGGCGCAAGGCGCTGACAATCGAATGGGATAACGGGGCGCACGGCACTTACGATTCGGCGGCCTACAAGGCCGAACTCGAAGCCGCCGCACGCAAACCGGGCAAGGTTGTGCGTAACGAAGGGGACGTTGATTCTGCCTTGGCAGGTGCGGCGAAACGGCTGGAGGCTGAATATTACGCGCCGCACCTCGCGCAAGCGCCGATGGAACCGCCTGCCGCCACCGCCCGCATCGTTAAGGGCAAATGCGAAATATGGGCCTGCACCCAAGCGCCGCAGGCCTCCCGTGACAGTGTGGCGAAATGGCTCAAGTTGCCAGAGGCAGATGTAACGGTACACGTCACTTTGCTGGGCGGCGGTTTCGGACGCAAATCCATACCCGACTACGTCATCGAAGCGGCGCTGTTGTCGCAGGCGATGAAAGGCAAAGCGGTCAAATTGACCTGGACTCGCGAGGACGACCTGCACCACTCTTATTTCCATACGGTGTCAGTCGAGCGGCTGGCAGCCGGGCTGGATGCCCAAGGCAAACTGGTAGCGTGGCTGCACCGGACGGTGGCGCCGACCATTGCGTCCACGTTCGGCCCCGACAGCAAGCACCAGATGCCGGTCGAACTCGGCATGGGCGTCATCAATGTGCCTTTTGCCATTGCCAACCTGCGCATCGAAAATCCGGAAGCCGAAGCCCATACCCGCATCGGCTGGTTCCGTTCGGTGTCCAATATCCCCCATGCTTTCGCCATCCAGTCCTTTGTCGCCGAATTGGCCGCTGCAGCAAAGCGGGATGCCAAGGATTTCCTGCTTGAGCTGATAGGCCCGCCGCGCCGCATTGATCCGCGTAGTTTAGGTGATGAATGGAATCATGGCGAATCGCCGGAGCTGTACCCGGTCGATACCGGACGCCTGCGCCGGGTCATCGAAACCGTCACCCACGAAGCAGGCTGGGGGCGCAGCTTGCCGAAAGGTAGTGGCTTAGGCTTGGCGGCGCATTACAGCTTCGTCACTTACGTTGCGGTGGTGGCGGAAGTGGTGGTCAGTGAACAGGGCGAATTGAGCATACCGCGCATTGATGTCGCCGTGGATTGCGGGCCGCAGGTTAATCCCGAGCGCATCCGTTCGCAGATTGAAGGTGCTTGCATTATGGGCGTCAGCCTAACGACGCTGGGCGAAATCAGCTTCAAGGCGGGAGCGGTGGAGCAAGATAATTTCCATACCTACCCACTCACGCGTATGGATGATGCGCCGCGTGAAATTCGGGTGCACCTGCTGCCTGCACCTGAATTCGACACGCCACTTGGCGGCGTCGGCGAGCCGGGCGTCCCGCCCATTGCGCCCGCACTATGCAATGCAATTTTTGCTGCGACCGGCCACCGCATCCGGCAATTGCCTATCCGGGATCAGTTGCAAAAAGGCTAAGGCTGAACAAACAAAACGTGTTTACAGCGGCGGTAAACTGCGTTCCCCTGTATCAAAGCGTAGTTTTCGCATAGAATCATAAAAATTATTAACCTAAAGGAGGCAGCTCTTGGCGGCGTCAATCAGGCTGGAATTCGATCAATTCATCAAATTTCATTTGGCACTCCCTTTGCTATTGTTTTTAATAGTATTTTTAAGCCTTGAGTTGACCCCTCTGGATTTATGGATTAGTCGGCATTTTTACAATGCGGAGCTTCAGCAGTGGCTGTACAAAGACAATCTGTTGGCCGAAACTGTCTTGCATGTTGGCGGGCGGTATCTTGTTTATATCAGCGCAGCCCTTATATTGGGCTGTGTGCTGGCGTCGTTCAGGTCGGCATCCGGCTTCCATCGCTATCGCCGTGAACTGATTTTCTTGCTGTTCGCCAGTATTAGCGGGTCTATTATTATCGCGTTTTTGAAAAATAATACCCATGTTTATTGCCCATGGAATTTGGCTTTATTTGGCGGCGACAAGCCTTATCTGCATTTGTTCGATGTGGTGGGCGACAACCTGCAAATAGGTCATTGCTTTCCGGCGGCTCATTCAGGCTCCGGCTTTGCTTTCGTCAGTCTGTATTTTTTCTTGTTGAGGGTTAAACCGAAATATAAAGGGTACGGCCTTTGCTTTGGTTTATTTTTAGGAGGTGTTTACGGTGTTGCCCAGCAGGTACGCGGGGCGCATTTTTTAAGCCATGATGTAGCCGCGCTGGCCGTATGCTGGTTTTCTGCATTGGCTGTATTTGTTTTATTTTTCAGGAAGCAATTCGAATGGTTGTAAAAAAAGTGTTTTCAAGGTCAAGATTCAGCATTGTCTTGCTGTTTTTATTGATTAATTTAGGTGTTTTTAGCTTGCTCAGGTTCGCCTTGCTGATCAAGCAGCTGGCCGACATTGATTCGTCGGTTTATCAAATCGTGCTGGCTTTTTTGCTAGGCATGGTGCATGACCTGGCTTTTTTCAGTTATTTGCTAATTCCTTTTGTGCTGTATTTATTGGTACTACCCAATCGTATTTACCAAAGCAAAACACATAAGATTATCAGTGCTGGCGTATTTATCATTTGCCTCTACGGCTTGTTTTTTATCGAATTATCCGAGTGGACTTTTTGGGATGAGTTCGGTGTCCGGTTTAATTTTATTGCCGTCGATTACCTGATTTACACTCATGA